>JAJFUP010000206.1 GCA_021372395.1 Deltaproteobacteria bacterium | reverse complement strand
TCTCAAGGAGATCGGCATAGACAGATCTCCGGCCGAACAGGTCGCGCATCTTGCCCAGTTTGCCTCTTCGTGCGGCCTCGATGGAATGGTCTGCTCTGCCGACGACCTCATCCATGTCCGCAGACAGGTTCCTGCATCCCTCATGCTCATCACCCCGGGCATCAGACCCGGCTGGTCCCAGAAGGGAGACCAGAAAAGGATCGCCACCCCTTCGTCTGCCCTCAAGGCGGGTGCAGACCTCCTGGTGATCGGGAGACCCATCAGCGATTCTCCGGACCCGATAGTTGCGGTGCAAAAAATCGTCGATGAGATGGAAACGCCCTGATTTCGCGTGATACCCCCGAACCGGTGCAACCGGGGTACCACAACAGAAAAGCCGATCATGGCCAGACGGATTCACGGATACGGAAAGTCATTCCCGGAGCCCCCGAGAATCCTGCCCTCCATGGAGTGGATCATCCTTTCCTGTGCCCTCCACGGCGTCATCCTTCTCACGGTGCTCTCATACACCCTTCCCTCGGCCACCCGGGATATCTCCCCGGCCGCCCTCTCCGTTCACGTCAGGCTCTCTGCCCCCCAGGCAGCCTCTCCGGACCCCCCCGCGAGAGAGCGCACCCTCATCTCCCCTCTGACCATGGGCGTGTCATCCCCCGCAGACCCGGTTCACCAAGAGGCACCAGGGACATTCCAGGATGTCGCCGGCGAAGGGACCCCTCCCTTGCCCGAGAGGGGTGAGAGTCCGCCAGACCCATCGCGGCTTCCGTCATCCCCTGGAGAGGTCTCCCGGACAGACCGCACCGTCATCACCGAGGCAATCCCTCTGGCACCGATCAGGGTCACCTATCCCCGGTACAGCAATCTCCGCGGGCAGCATGGCGACGTGGTCATCCGTTACAAGGTCGATACCGCGGGGATCCCCTTCGATTTCAGGGTCATGAAGTCATCAGGGCATGAAAGACTCGACCTCAAGGCCATAGAGGACTTGAAGAAATCGCGATTCACACCCGCTTCAAAAGATGGGATACCGGTGGTCTCGGAGAGGGACGATACGGTCTCCTTCATCCTTCCCCGCTCAGAGCCGGGGCTTTCGTCACCTTAAGATGCACGGACAAGCTCACGGGTTATAGCCAATCCCGTATTGACGCATTTTCCATTCTCTCCTATGGTGAAGGTCCATGTCTCTCAGGGTTTGCGGCGGCATATACAGATCGATACGTCTCGAGTGTCCTTCTTCCGGGGTACGCCCCACAACAGACCGGGTGAAGGAGGCGATATTCTCGGTGCTGGTTCATGATCTCCAGGGTGCCGTTGCTCTGGACCTCTTTGCCGGAAGCGGGAGCCTGGGCATCGAGGCCCTCAGCAGAGGTGCTGCACAGGCGACCTTTGTGGAGAAGACAAAAGGGTGCATCGAAGTAATCGAGAAGAATCTCAAAACTATAAACGACCGTGCGCGGGCCATCATCATCAAGGCGGATGCCCGGCAATTCGTGAGAACGTGTCCTTCCCTTTTCGACCTGATATTTATGGACCCGCCTTACCACAAAGGTCTTGCCACCGAATTGACCCCTCATGTATATAACCTCCTCAAGCCAGGAGGAATATTGGTGGTAGAGCACTCACCGCAGGATGAGATTTCCATGCCGGCATGGAAATCGAAGCGCTACGGTGGCACCAACATCTCCTATTTTTCCAGGAGCGGGGAGTGAGAAAAGAGAAGATAGCTGTCTGTCCCGGATCCTTCGATCCCATCACCATCGGCCACGTCGATATCATCCGGCGCGGCCTGTGCGTGTTCGACAAGGTGATCATTGCGGTGGGCCATAACCCTTTGAAAATGGACCTGTTCACCACTGAAGAGAAGATCGCTATGATCAGGAAAACCGTGGAATCCATCCCGCGGATCGAGGTGGACTCCTTCGAAGGACTGCTCGTCGATTACTGCAGGAAGGTCGGCGCCTGTGCGATTCTCAGGGGGCTACGGGTCATCTCCGACTTCGAGATGGAGATGCAGCTCGCCCTCATGAACAAACGGCTTTGCGAGAAAATCGATACATTCTTCCTCATGACGGACTACAATCACCTCTTTGTCAGCTCTACCATTGTAAAGGCAACGGCCGCTGCCGGTGGATCGGTAGAGGGTCTGGTGCCTCAACCTGCCCTGGAGAAGCTCATGGAGAAGTTCCCGCAAATGATGAAAAAGCAACATCCATAGGGAGGTTTTGCAATGAAGATATCCAAACTCGTATCCAGAATTCCCGGGTCGGCAACACTGGCCTTGACAGCAAAGGTCAACGCCCTCAAGGCCCAAGGCAAGGACGTGGTCGGGTTCACCGCCGGCGAGCCTGACTTCGATACCCCGGAAAACATCAAGGAGTCCGCGATACAGGCCCTGCAGCAGGGAAAAACCAAGTACACGCCCGTGGGCGGCACCCCTGAGCTCAAGGAAGCGATCAGTGCCAACGTCAACCAGGATTACGGACTGAACATGTCACCCGACAATGTCATCGTATCGTGCGGGGCGAAGCACAGCCTCTACAACCTCTTTCTCACCCTCTTCGAAGAAGGCGACGAGGTCATCTGCACGGGGCCGTACTGGGTCTCCTACCCGCCCATGATCGAAATGACCGGGGCAACCCCCGTGATCATCGATACAAGGCCCGGCATGAAGCTGCATGCGGACATGGTCGCCAAGGCCATTACGAAACGCACAAAAGGCATCATCATAAACTCGCCTTCGAACCCCACCGGGATGGTATTCGAGCAGGAAGAGCTGGAGAAGATCGCGGAGCTGTGCATCAGGCACGACCTTGTCATTGTATCCGATGATATCTACCGCAAGATCATCTTCGACGACCGGAAGTTCTTCAGCATGGCCACGATATCGCCCGAGGTCGCCAGGAGGACATTCATCGTCGACGGATCTTCCAAGACCTATGCCATGACAGGATGGCGCATAGGCTATTGCATTGGCGACAGCAACGTCATCAAGGCTATGTCCCGGCTGCAGAGCCAGAGCACATCGAACCCCACCAGCTTTGCCCAGTATGGTGCACTGACCTCGCTCACGAGCGACCAGTCTCCCGTGGAAGAACGCAAAAGGATCTTCGAGAAAAGAAGGGACCTCATCGTAAACAAGCTGAAAGACATACCCGGCATGGACATCATCCCCCCGAACGGGACCTTCTACGCTTTCCCGTCCATAACCGGATACCTCGACCGTTTCCAGGGATCCACGGCCTTTTGTGAGTACCTTCTCGAGAAGGCCATGGTGGCTCTCGTTCCCGGCATCGAGTTCGGCGCCGACAACCATGTGAGGATGTCTTTCGCCACCTCCGAAAGCAACATCATCAAGGGATTGGACAGGATCAGGGAGGCCCTCGCCGCTCTGTAAGGCAGGGAAGGTCTCCGCCAAGAAACCGCGGCAGGAAAAGAGGGCAGCCTGCGGGCTGTCCTCTTTTCCTCATTGTTCATCCGAATCAGGCACACTTTCATCCCCATGAAGTTACAGACCATATCGAACAAGTACGGCAAAGGTCCCAAGGCATGATTACGCCCCGGTGTTCCAGTCCCTGTGGCGACACCCCGGGGTTTTTCCATCAGCCTCTTCATGTTTCCCCTGCCGTGCACGAGACTCGAGGCAGCTATACAGAGGCCCTCTCTCCCTCGCATGCTCAAGTCCGAAGAACCTTCGTCTCACGGCGCCGCCCGGACAAAACATATGCTCCTCAGAAACCGCTGCCCTTCCCGCTCGGGCTCCTGCTGAAGCCGTGGCTGAGCCGAAATCTGTTTAAAGAAAAAAACGGCAATTCCGATAACTGGTATATGATTGAAGTTGGGGAGGGTCAGCAATGAACATGAATTCTCTCGGGTACCAAGCATACAAGAAGACCCAGGTCCAAACAGCTGATCAGGGAAGGCTTGTTCTCATGTGTTATGATGGCACCATCAATTTCCTCAGGCGGGCCCAGAAGGCACACGCCGAGAAGAACTTCGACTCGAGGAACGAGCTCTTGACCAAGGCCCAGAACGTCCTGTGGGAACTGATCAACGGGCTCAATTTCCAGGCAGGGGCGATCGCATACAACCTGGAATCGATCTACAACTACATGATCAGACGGATCCTGGATTCACAGTATACCGACAACGTCGAACCGGTGAACGAAGTGATCGCCCACCTCCAGGAACTCGAGGAATCATGGAAGACCATCATACTGAAACAGTCCTGAAGCTCCTGAGCGCGTGGCAGAGCCTTGTGAGCAGGGAATCCGAGGCCATCTCCCAGGGAAAGCTGGATGACCTGGAACGCTTGCTGCAGCAGGCTTCTCTCATCCAGCAGCGCCTGGAGCGGGACTTGACGGCGTCGGGCTTTCCTCGGCACGACAGGCGAGTCGTGGAGATGACCGGAAAGCTGCACAAACAGCAGGAGATGAACATGCAGGCACTCCGGGAACAAACAGACGAACTCGCCCGGGAGATCGGTTTCCTGAGAAAGAACACGTCCTCCCTCCAGGGGTATAAACAGAATAAAGCGCAGTCTCCCCGTTTCAAGAGTGAACGCATGTGAGACATCCGGCTGCCGCATGAGTTGACAGATCTTCCAATTTCTCATAGTCTGTCTGGCCATGCAGGTGCTACTCTCATCGGGATCCCCGAGAAGAAAAGAACTTCTTTCATTGCTCGGCATCGATTTCCAGGTACAGGTACCCCACACCCCCGAGGTTCAGCTCACGGACGAAAATCCCACGGATTTCTGTTCGAGGATAAGCAGGGAAAAGGCCCTCGAGATGGCACGGGCGAATCCCGAGTCGCTGGTCATCGGTGCGGACACCGTTGTGGTCGTAGATGGAAAGATCCTCGGCAAGCCCCGGGATGAAGATCAGGCAAGGGATTATCTCATGCTCCTCCAGAACAGGGTGCACGAGGTGTTCACCGGATATACCATCGTCTTCGGGACACGTCAGCGGACAAAGGTGGTGAAAACACGTGTCCGATTCAGGATGATGTCCGCCGAGGAGATCTCCTGGTACATAGCTACAGGAGAACCCATGGACAAGGCAGGGGCCTATGCGATCCAGGGCATGGGCGCCCTGTTTATCGACAAGATCCAGGGATCTCATACGAATGTCATCGGGTTGCCGCTGTCGGACCTGTACCATGACCTGAAACAATTTGGAATAATCCTGTCGTCACTTCCGGGAGGCTCGAATCATGAATGCTCATGTACTGGCAATTGACCAGGGAACCACCGGCACCAGGGTCATGATCATCGACCATGGGGGAGAGGTGGTCGGCAAGGCCTACTCCGAGTTCCCCCAGATCTATCCCCAGCCCGGCTGGGTGGAGCATGACCCTGAAGTGATCTGGGAAACAACGCTCAAGGTCATGAGAGAGGCCCTGAAGAATGCCGGCATGCAGCCCTCGGAGATCACTGCCATCGGGATCACGAATCAGCGGGAGACCACGGTCCTGTGGGAGAAAGACACCCTGAAGCCTGTCCACAACGCCATTGTATGGCAGTGCAGAAGATCGGCCGCGATCTGCGACGATTTGAAAAGGGACGGGCACGAAGACCTCTTCCGAAAAAAGACCGGCCTCCTTCTCGATGCATACTTCTCCGGCACCAAGGTCAAATGGCTGCTCGATACGATCCCGGGGCTGAGATCCCGCGCAACCGCCGGTGATATCGCCTTCGGGACCATCGACTCATGGCTCATTGCAAAGCTTACCCGGGGAAAACTGCACATCACGGATTACACAAATGCCTCCAGGACCCTCATGTTCAATATCCACGATAAGGCGTGGGATGACGAACTGTTGCGCGTGCTCGATGTGCCTTCCGCCATGCTCCCCCGGGTCGTTTCCTCTGCAGAGATCGTGGGCAGCACAGACCCCGGGGTCACCGGCGCCGCGATACCCATTGCAGGGATCGCAGGCGACCAGCAGGCAGCCCTCTTCGGGCAGGGCTGCTTTGATGAAGGGCAGGCGAAGAACACCTACGGCACCGGCTGCTTTCTCCTCCTGAATGTCGGCAGCAAGATGGTCGCGCCGGCAAACGGCCTCATCCTCACCCTGGCCTGCAACGAAACGGGAAAACCCTCCTATGCACTCGAGGGATCGGTGTTCATCGCAGGGGCCGTGATCCAGTGGCTGCGGGACGGGCTGGGGCTCATCACGGATGCCGCACAGACCCAGGCGATTGCAGAGAGCGTGAGCGACACGCACGGGGTTTACATGGTGCCGGCCTTTGCCGGGCTTGGAGCACCCCACTGGGATATGTACGCCCGGGGCGCCATCCTGGGCATCACCCGAAGCACGACCAGGGCGCACATCGTGAGGGCCGCCCTTGAAGGGATCGCCTTTCAGGTAAAGGATCTCGTGGGTGCCTTCGAGGAGTGTACTGGTGCAGCATTTTCCGATCTGAAGGTAGACGGCGGGGCATGCAGAAACGATTTTCTCATGCAGTTCCAGTCGGATATACTCGGTTGTACGGTGGACCGCTCGCAACACATCGAATCCACCGGCATGGGGGCCGCCTTCCTCGCAGGAATAGCCACTGGGTTCTGGACCAGCGGCAGCGAGGTGAGGACTCTGAGGGGATCGGATGCGGTCTTCGTACCGAAGGTTGACAGGGAAACCCGGGAAAGGCAGTACGCCGGGTGGAAGAATTCCATATCCCGGGTAAAATCAACGAACGAGACCGCATGAAGCTCATCGAATACATAGGAAGGATGGCCATAGCCTTCTTCGAGGCGCTCGGGGCCATCTGCGTCTTCCTCTACCAGACCCTCTACTGGCTGGTGAGACCCCCGGTGTTCATGAAGCAGTTCTTCAAGCAGATGGAGTTCATCGGGATAAAGTCCACGAGCGTTGTGCTGCTCACCGGTATGTTCACCGGGATGGTGAGCGCACTGCAGACCTACCATGGATTCAGCCTTTTCGGGGCGGATTCCCTCGTCGGTTCCACCACTGCACTCGGCCTGCTCAGGGAACTCGGACCAGTGCTCGCCGCTCTGATGGTGACGGCACGGGCCGGATCGGCCATGACCGCAGAGATCGGCACCATGCGCGTCACAGAGCAGGTCGACGCATTGACCGTCATGGGCGTGAACCCGTTTCAGTACCTCGTCATTCCCCGGGTCATCGCCACGATCATCATGATGCCGATGCTCACCCTCATCTTCGACAGCATCGGGATTATCGGGGCCTACCTGGTGGGTGTCGAGATCCTCGACATCGACAAGGGGATCTTCATGGCCCGCATCGTTGAGTACGTCGACTACTCGGACCTATTCTCCGGGCTGGCAAAGAGCGCCTTCTTCGGGGCAATCCTGTCCATTGTCGGGTGCTACAAGGGATACAGCACGAGCGGCGGCGCCGAAGGCGTGGGCAATGCCACCACCTACTCGGTCGTGATCTCCTCGGTGTGCATCCTCATTGCAGACTACTTCCTCACTGCCCTCATGTTCTGACGTCACCAGGGGGATCGGGCATCAACCCCACATCCCCCCAAGGGGCTCACTGCGCCTGCATGACAATCGCATCCACCGGGCACTCCAGGGCACAGAACCCGCACCCGATACAGGTCTTCTCGTCCTTCAGTGTCGGATAGCCGTTCGGATCCCTTGCCTTTTTTGAAAACGAGAGCGCAAGACCGTTCACCGGGCAGGAATCGATACAGATAGCGCAGGACATGCATTTTTCGTCCTGAACCCGGGGTTTCTTCCACTGGGAGCGCTTCACCATGGTGCAGGAGTTCCCGAAGCGGTCCAATACGGCCTGATGAGGGCATACCCTCCCGCAGGCACCGCATTCTATGCACTGTGGGCCGTCGATCGTGTGCTGCCCTTTCTTCTCGCCTGATATCGCACCCACGGGGCAGAGCTTCCTGCACGCCTGGCAACCGTTGCACGTCTGTGTGATCGTATATGGCATCGTGGTCTCCCCCTTCAGCTCTCAAAAGATCTCAATTCCAAGCCGGGCCAGACATTCGGGCGTAGGTTTGCCGGTCGCGATATCCCAGTTGAACTGGCCCCAGTAATCGCTCATCATCTTCTCTATCAGCACCGTCCTGCCTTTGTTGGCCCCCTGAGCGAGAGGGGGCCTTCCGACGGCACGGTCAGAGAGCTTGTTCGCCTTCGGCTCTATGCCGTGTTTCACGTTGAATGCCTGCTTGGTGGTCTGAATGCGCTCCCCGATCTCCATGTACTCCTCAGGGCTTTTGTTCCAGCCGGTGACGGCATTGAGCCAGTCGAAGGTGGGGGTCCGCCTGATACCCAGGAAGGCCCCGAACATGCAGACACCTGCCCCGTTCACCACGCACATGTACTTGCTGCACGCAGC
>JAJFUP010000192.1 GCA_021372395.1 Deltaproteobacteria bacterium | reverse complement strand
GCCGAAGCCATCAGCCTTCCCTGGTGGAACAGGTCCCTCTCGTGCAGGGCACGCCCTATCTACGACAGCTGGGGCAGGATCGTGGGCGCCATCGAATCCCTCCGGGACATCACTGAGCAGAAACGTACAGAGGAGGCCCTGCGCGCGAGCGAGGAGCGGTTCCGGATGATGGCCGAGGTGAGCCCCGACATCTTCTGGATTGCAACGCCGGACTTGAGCAGGAACATCTATCTGAGCCCGGCATTCGAAAAGATTTTCGGCATCCCCCGCGAGCAATTGTATTGCGATGCGAAAGCCTGGCCCAGGATCATTCATCCTGAGGACCGGGAGAAGACATTGGCCCTGTTTGAAAAGGCCTTGGGACAGGACCGGGAGCTCGAATACCGCATCATGCGCCCTGATGGCACGATTCGGTGGGTACGCGACCGGGTGTCCTCCATCCGGGATGACCAGGGGGCCGTCATGGCAATTACCGGCATGGTGGAAGACATTACCGAGCGCAGGCAGGCCGAGGAGGCGTTGCGCTTGAGCGAGCAGTGCTACAGGCTCCTCGCCGAGAACGTCCGGGATGTCATCTGGGTTGTTGACAAGGATCTGCGCTTCACCTATGTCAGCCCCTCGATTGAGCGGATGCATGGATTCACCGTGGAAGAGGCGCTGAGAGCCGACTACCGGGACTTCGTGACACCGAGATCCCTCTCCCTTATCCTGGCAAAGATCCGGGAGGAAAACCTGGAGCTTCTGCTGAGCGAACAAGGGCATGATCCCTCCTGGTCCAGGACTCTGGAGCTCGAGGTGATACGCAAGGACAAGACCCTCATCACCGCCGAGATCACCGTGAGCGTCCTGCCGGATGAGAAAGGCGCCCCATCGGGCCTCATCGGGGTCACCCGCGATATCACGGAGCGCAGACGGGCCGAGGATGCACTGCGGGAAAGCGAGGAGAGGTTCCGGAAGATGGCCGAGGTGAGCTCGGACCTCTTCTGGATGGTGACCCCGGACTGGAGCAGGACGATTTATGCCAGTGCGGCATTCGAGAAGATCTTCGGTATATCCTGCGAAGAGGTGTATCGGGATCCGCTGGCCTGGCTGACGCTCGTTCACCCGGAAGACCTGGCGCGGGAAAAAAACTTTTTAAAAAGCTTTTCGGGCCAGGACCACGACCACGAATACCGCATCGTGCGCCCCGACGGAACGGTCCGGTGGATACAAAACCGGGGGTCTTCCATACGGGATGCCGAGGGAAACGTCCTCTTCCTCACCGGCATGGCGGAAGACATCACCGAGCGCAAGCAGGCCGGGGAAGAACGACGCACCTATGAGATGCGCCTGATGCGTGCCCAGAAGATGGAGGCCATCGGGACACTGGCAGGCGGCATCGCCCACGACTTCAACAACATCCTCTCCGCCATCATCGGCTACTCGGAGCTCGCCCAGGAGGACCTGGACCATGACAGTCATGCACACACGTGCATCGAGGAGATCCTCAAGGCAGGGGAGCGGGCAACCGACCTCGTCCGGCAGATCCTCACCTTCAGCCGCCAGGTGGAGACGGAGCGCAGGCCGGTAAAGGTTCACCTGATCGCAAAAGAGGTCCTCAAGCTCCTGCGATCCTCGATCCCGAGCACGATCGCCCTCAGGGAACATATCGACAGGACATCCGGGGCTGTCTTTGCGGATGCCACGCAGATCCACCAGGTCATCATGAACCTGTGCACCAATGCATACCAGGCAATGCTCGGCAAGGCAGGAGAGATAACCCTCTCTCTTGAGTCGGTCCGCCTCGACTCCCGGTCCGCCTCCCAGTGCCTGCATCTGCATGAAGGCCCCTACCTGAAGCTCTCGGTTCGGGACACCGGGTGCGGGATGGATCATGAGACCATGAGACGCATCTTCGACCCCTTCTTCACCACCAAGGAAAAGGGGAAAGGCACGGGCCTGGGCCTTGCCACGGTCCACGGGATCGTCCACGACCTCGGCGGAGCCGTGCTGGTGGAGAGCCGGCCCGGAGAAGGCAGCTCGTTCGACGTGTATCTCCCGAGATGCACGGACGAGGCGGGAGATTCCCCGCCTAAGGGCGGGCAGCCCGCAGCAGGAAACGGCGAGTGCATCCTGCTCGTGGACGACGAAGAGGCGATCGTCCATTTCACCCGGGCCATGCTCGAGCAGCTGGGCTACACGGTGTGCAGCATGACATCGAGCATAGACGCCCTCATGACGTTCAAGGCGGACCCGGAAAGGTTCAACCTGGTGATCACGGACCAGACCATGCCCTCCCTCACCGGGATGCAGCTTGCATCGAGTATCCTGGTGATGCGTCCCGATATGCCCATCATCCTCACCACAGGGTTCAGCGAGACTCTCACCCCCGAGGCCGCGCTTTCCCAGGGCATCTGCCAGTTTGTGGAAAAGCCCTTCACGAAAAGCACCCTGGCCGCCGCGATCCGCCGCGCACTCCTGCATGAAAAAATATTGCATGGGAAACCAAACTGTGAAATGACATACCTCTAAAATCGGTTCATCCTGCAGGACCCGTTTTCAGGCAGGGCTGACGCACCCAAGACTCTGCAGGGATGAAGGTCCTGGATCTTCTCCCTGCAGGCAGCGAAATGAAGGTTGGAGCAGTTGCACAAGGCCACCATACTCGTCATCGATGACGAGGAGAGCATCAGGCAGACATTCACTGCCTTCCTCTCCCGCGAAGGGTACAGCATCGTTACCGCCAGAGACTTCAGGAGCGCTCTCGATGCGATCTCGAGTACGACCTTCGACCTCATTCTCACGGACATCCTCCTCGGCCCGCACTCGGGCGTCGACATCCTCAAGGAGGTCAAGGCCCAGGGGCTGCAGTGCCCCGTCATCATGATCACGGGCGAGCCGGACATCGACTCGGCAGCAGCGGCGCTCCGCCTGGGCGCCTTCGATTACCTCCCCAAACCCATCAGGAAGGACACGCTGATCCGTGTCACCAAGCACGCGCTGCAGCACAAGGCCCTCCTCGACGAGAAGGCGGTCATCGAATCCGAGAGGGAACGGTACCGCTCCCACCTCGAGGCCATTTTCCGCAGCGTCGAAGATGCCATCATCACCGTGGACAACGATATGCGCATCATCGAGGCAAACGAAGCCACGGAAAGCATCTGCATGATATCACCCAAGGGCCTCATGTGGGACATCAGCAGAAAAGGATGCAGCAGGACCTGCTGGAAGGTGCTCGAAGAGGCACTGACAACCAGGAGGTCCGTCAAGGAGTACCGGATCGAATGCGGAAACCCCAAGCGGCCGCAACAGGTGGTGACCATCACCGTCTCCCCCTTAAGAGACAGGAAGGATGCATCCATCGGGGCAGTGATGATCATCCGGGACATCACGCGCCTCTCCCACCTGGAGAAGGAGCTTCAGGACAGAAACCACTTCCACGCCATCATCGGGAAAAACAAGAGGATGCAGGAGATCTACAACCTCCTCGAAAACCTCAAGGATATCGATACCACGGTCCTCATCACCGGTCCCAGCGGCACCGGCAAGGAGCTCGTCGCCCGGGCCATCCACTACGACGGGGCCCGCGCCGACAAGCCGTTCGTGGTGGTGAACTGCTCGGCACTCGCCGAGAACCTCCTGGAGAGCGAGCTCTTCGGGCACATCAAGGGAGCCTTCACCGGTGCTGTCCGGGACAAGGAAGGCCGCTTCCAGCTGGCGAACAAGGGCACCATCTTCCTCGATGAGATCGGCGACATCTCCCCCAGGATCCAGCTCAAGCTCCTGCGGGTTCTGGAGACCAAAGAATTCGAGCGCGTGGGGGACTCCCGCACCCTCAGGATGGATGCCCAGGTGGTGACGGCAACCAACTGCGATCTCCTGGAAAAGGTGCGGCGCGGCGAGTTCCGCGAAGATCTCTACTACCGCCTGAAGGTGGTGGAGATCAACATCCCGCCTTTGTGCGAGAGGAAGGACGACATACCCCTCCTCCTCGATCACTACGTGTCTGTCTTCAGAAAACGTTTCAACAAAACCATCTCGGGCGTGGCCCCGGAAGTTGAACGGCTCTTCATGGATTACCCCTGGCCGGGAAACATCCGCGAGCTGATACACACCCTCGAGCACGCCTTCGTCGTCTGCCGCAAACCGCTCATCGACCTCGAAGACCTCCCCCCCGAAGTGAGGGGATATGAGACGCCGGCGACACTGCCCGAGAAGACCTCCGGGCACGGGGTGCAGGATGTCATGGCTGCCCTCGAAAAGGCCGGGGGGAACAAGGCCGGGGCAGCCCGCATCCTGGGCATCAGCCGCCAGACCCTCTACCGGAAGATCAAAGATCGACAGAATGGTAACCGGGCATAGCTGCCTGTTCCATGTGACACTTCTGTACCGGTTCACCCTGTCCAATGTTACAGGGCAACGACCCCGGATTACAGGTGCGTAACCGCACGTTTCCTCTCATAACCCTCTGATACTATTATCATCACCCTCCAATCCGCCATCCCTTTGACCGCCTGGCACACATATTGAGATAGGAAGGTCATGAAAAGACTGTCTCGCCTCTCAGGCATGAGATGGATTGGAGAAGACGGACATGGCCGGGAAAGATCTGGTCACACAGATCACGAGCGATAATCTCGAGAGCATCCTCATGGACGGCACCCCTGTCCTGGTGGCATGCATACGCAGAGACAAGGATTATCAGGATCACCTGAAGCTCCTGGGGGATGTCGCGGCACCTGCGGGCAGCAGGCTGAACGTATGCGTCGCCCTTGAGGATCTCCTGCCCTATTTCTCGTATGTGTACGACTTAAAGGGCACGCCCACGTTTCTCCTCATGCACCAGGGCATGGTCCTGGACGAAATTCTCGGCAAGACCTCGCTCAAGAACCTGCTTGAGTTTGCGCGCCTTCTCCCTTCACCTGCAGAGCACGACTCGACTCACCGCGAGAAAGATGATTCAGCGGGAAAAAGCTCCCCCCAAGAAAATGCGGGGGACCCCGTTGGGGCACGCGATACCCTTTCAGCGCACAAGAACAGGCATATGAATGACAACCTGCCTTCATATCAAGAAACCGGGACTGAACCGGATGATAAAATGACCGTGGGAGAGCCCTGTGGTACCGGAACCAGGGGTTCCAGGGCCGAAAGCCACGATCATAATAGTACCCACACCACCAACAAATTTCGAGGGAGGAAGAGATGTTTAAAAATCTGAAAATGGGGCCCAAGATCATGGGGGCACTGGTTGTGATGATAGTTCTCTCCGTATTGATCGGCGTAGTCGGAATCTTCGACATCAAGAAGATCGATGACGCAGACACCATGCTGTACGAGAAGATCACCCTGCCCAGCATTGAAATCGGGGAGATCACCACACTGAACCAGAAGATGGGCAAAGATATTCGTGATATTATCTTTGCCGACAACCGTGAAGATGCGCTGAAGGCTCAGAACACCTTCAATGAAACCAGAGAAACCTTGAAAAAGCCAATAGACCTGCTTTCCAAAACACTGCTCGGTGCCACAGAGAAGCGCCTATGGGACACCTATCTCGAATCCAGAAAGGCATATGATCCGATGGCCGACCGAATAGTAAGTCTGGCAATTGAGAACAAAGATGCAGAGGCCTTGGCCATCATGCGTAGCGATGGATTGAGATTAGCCACGGCCCTTCAGAAGTCACTTGACGACCTGTCGGAACACAATATCGCCCTGGCAAAAGATACCTCTGATGCAAACACGGCCACTGCGAAGACGGCAATGACCGTCATGCTCACCTTCATCATCCTCGGCACCGTGTTCGCCGTATTCCTCAGTCTTTACCTGAAGAGAAACATCGCACAGATCATCTCATCGCTCCTGTCCGAAACCCAGAAGGTGACCGAGGCCTGCCTTGCCGGCAAGCTGGACATCAAGGGAGATGCGGAGAAGATCAACTTCGAGTTCCGCGGGATCGTGCAAGGGATAAACGAGATCCTTGGCGCCCTCATTGAACCGCTGAGAGCGGCAGGCGCATGCATGGAACGCATCTCCATCGGCGACATTCCACCAAAGATAACGCATGAACGAAACGGCGAGTTCAACGATATCAAAAACAACCTGAATCGGATGATCGAAGCCATGAACAAATTGACTGATATTGCCCATGAAATGGCGATCGGGAACCTGGATGTCGAGGTGAAGCAGCGCTCTGAGAACGATGGACTGGCAAAGGCCATGGCCGAGCTGATAGCGGTAAACAGGAAGGTTACGGAGGCTGCAAAGCAGCTTGCCAACGGGGATCTCATGCTGGAGGTTAAGGAACGCTCGGAAAAGGACGAGCTCATGATATCCATGGGCGTCATGGTGTCCAGGCTCAAGGAGGTCGTGGCCGACATCAGGGACTCGGCGGACAACGTGGCTGCGGGCAGCGAGGAGATGAGCTCCACTGCCGAGCAGATGTCCCAGGGCGCGAGCGAGCAGGCATCCGCGGCCGAGGAGGCGTCCTCGTCCATGGAGCAGATGGCGTCCAACATCCGGCAGAACGCGGACAACGCCCAGCAGACCGAGAAGATCGCCGTCAAGTCCGCCGAGAATGCGAAGGAAGGCGGCCATGCCGTGGAAGAGACCCTGTCGGCCATGAAGATCATTGCGGAGAAGATCGCCATCATCGAGGAGATCGCCCGCCAGACCGACCTGCTTGCCTTGAACGCCGCCATCGAGGCCGCCCGTGCCGGAGAGCACGGCAAGGGCTTCGCGGTGGTGGCAGGCGCAGTGAGGAGGCTTGC
>JAJFUP010000180.1 GCA_021372395.1 Deltaproteobacteria bacterium | reverse complement strand
AAACGGCACATAATTCGCCATTCCCTTCTTCGATAAATGCTTCGTGATCGCTGCCGTCAACGTCGTCTTCCCGTGATCTATATGACCGATCGTTCCGATATTCACGTGCGGCTTCGTCCTCTTGAATAACTCCTTAGCCATAGATCTGTCCTCCTCTTGACACTTTTAAGGTATCGGAGATGCTGGCCGGCATCGGTTCGTAATGAGATACCTGCATGGTGTACGTAGCGCGTCCCTGGGTGAGCGAACGCAACGAAGTTGCATACCCGAACATCTCTGCGAGGGGCACTTCCGATGCTACCACCCTGACTTCAGCCCGGGTGTCCATGCCGAGAATCTTCCCCCTCCTCGACGACAGATCGCTGATCACTTCTCCGATATGATCCACAGGACATACAACCTCTACGTCCATGATTGGTTCGAGTACGATAGGTCCTGCTTTTCTCAATCCGCTCTTCATGGCCATGGAACCGGCGATCTTGAAGGCGAGTTCCGAGGAATCCACCTCATGGAACGAGCCGTCCAGCAGTGTCACCTTCACGTCCTGTACGGGGTATCCCGCGCTCGGTCCGGTCTCGAGGGCTTCCTCGACGCCTTTCTTCACGGCGGGGATGAACTCCCGGGGTATCGCACCTCCAGTCACCTTGTTCAGGAACTCGAACCCGGCACCCGGCTGCGGTTCAACGCTGATGACTACGTGGGCAAACTGGCCATGCCCACCGGTCTGCTTGGCGTACTTGACCGTCTCCTGGGCGGTTTTCGTGATGGTCTCCCGGTAAGCGACCTGAGGCTTTCCGATGTTCGCCTCGACGCTGAACTCCCTCTTGAGCCTGTCCACGATGATCTCCAGATGAAGCTCGCCCATGCCAGAGATCAGGGTGTCCCCCGTCTCCCGGTCGGTATGGACCTTGAAGGACGGATCCTCCATGGCAAGCCTGGAAAGGGCGAATCCCAGTTTCTCCTGGTCGCTCTTGCTCTTGGGCTCGATGGCGATGGAGATGACCGGATCCGGGAAGTCCATGGATTCGAGGATGATGGGATGCTCGGGATCGCACAGGGTGTGTCCGGTTATGGTGTTCTTCAGCCCGAGGACCGCAACAATTTCGCCGGCATAGATGGTCTTGATCTCTTCGCGCTTGTCCGCGTACATCCGGACCAGCCTGCCGATGCGCTCCTTCTTGGTGGTATTGCTGTTGTAAACCGCCTCGCCGCTGTTCAACGTGCCCGAGTAGACGCGCACAAAGGTGAGCTGGCCCACGTACGGGTCGTTCATCACCTTGAAGGCAAGGGCGGAAAAGGTCTCGTCGTCACGGGGATTCCGGCCGGCATCGGCACCGCCTTCGGTCTTTCCCTTGATGGCCCCGACCTCGACGGGCGAGGGCAGGTAGTCCACCACCGCATCGAGCATGGGCTGCACGCCCTTGTTCTTGAAGGCGGACCCGCACAGCACCGGCGTGAGGGAGCCCAGCAGGGTGCCTTTCTTGATGGCCGTCTTGAGCACACCCGTTTCGATCTGCTTGCCCGCGAGGTAGTCTTCCATGATGCGGTCATCGACATCGCTCACGGCCTCGATCAGGCGCTCCCGGTATTCCTCGGCGATATCCTTGAACTGCTCCGGAATCTCTCCGAACGAGTACGTCGCGCCCTTGCTCGTCTCATCAAAGGAGACGGCCTTCATCTGCACGAGGTCGATGACGCCCTCGAACGTCTCTTCCTGGCCCATGGGGAGCTGGATGGCAATGGCGTTGGCGCCGAGCTTCTGCTTGATCTGGCCCACGACGTTCAGAAAATCCGCTCCCACGCGATCCATCTTGTTGACAAATGCGATCCGGGGAACACGGTAGCGTTCGGCCTGCCTCCAGACCGTCTCGGACTGAGGCTCGACCCCGCCCACGGCACAGAAGACAGCCACGGCTCCGTCGAGCACCCGAAGCGACCGCTCCACCTCGATGGTAAAGTCAACGTGACCGGGGGTATCGATGATGTTGATGATGCTGTCTTTCCAGGCACAGGTGGTGGCGGCCGACGTGATGGTGATGCCGCGCTCCTTCTCCTGCTCCATCCAGTCCATGGTGGCCTGGCCGTCATGGACCTCACCTATCTTATAGCTCCGCCCCGTATAGAAGAGTATCCGCTCGGTCGTCGTGGTCTTGCCCGCATCGATGTGGGCCATGATACCGATGTTGCGGAGTTTCTCTATGGGGACCATTCTGCTCACTGCATTTTTCCCTTACCAGCGGTAATGTGCAAACGCCTTGTTGGCCTCTGCCATCTTGTGGGTGTCTTCCTTCTTCTTTATGGAAGTACCCCGGTTATTGAATGCATCCAGGAGCTCGGCCGCGAGACGCTCGCTCATGGTATGCTCGGACCGTGACCGCGACGCGGTGATGATCCAGCGCCTGGCGAGCATGTCTCTTCTGTCGGGCCTCACCTCTTGCGGTACCTGGTAGGTAGCGCCGCCTATCCTGCGCGAGCGAACCTCCAAGGCCGGTTTCACGTTTTCGAACGCCTTGAAGAAAACCTGGAGGGGGTCTTCCTTTGTCCTCTGTCCGAGTATGCCCAGAGTCTGGTAGAAGATCAGCTCGCTTACAGCCTTCTTGCCGTCCCACATGAGGCAGTTGATGAACTTGGCAACAACCTTGTCACCGAACTTGGGGTCCGGTGTGATGTCTCTTCTCAGGCTTCCTCTTTTTTTCCTTGGCATAGCCTACCCTCTACTTCGGTCTCTTGGTTCCGTACTTGGACCTGCTCTTGCGCCGCTCCTGTACACCCTCGGAATCCATCACGCCACGGATAATGTGGTAACGTACGCCCGGGAGATCCTTCACACGCCCGCCCCTGATCAGTACAACCGAGTGTTCCTGGAGGTTGTGGCCCTCGCCCGGTATGTATGAAGTGACCTCATACCCGTTGGTGAGCCGTATACGGGCTACCTTCCTGAGTGCCGAGTTGGGCTTCTTCGGGGTTGTGGTGTACACCCTCACACAGACCCCCCTCTTCTGGGGGCATGCCTGAAGGGCCCTCGTCTTCTGCCGCTTCTCGATCGTATTTCTGCCTTTCCTCACAAGCTGATTCAGTGTGGGCATTTCTATTATCCCCTTCTCGGATCAATGAAAAATCCTGATTCCATGATCAGATAGCCGGTGTCTTCTATCAATCGAACCCTCTTCCTGTCAAGGATTTTCTATAGTAAATCATCCTCGAGAATCTCCTCTCCGCCGAGCTCGATATCCACCTTGCGGTAAACAGGGAATCCGGTACCGGCGGGAATGAGGCGACCCATGATGACGTTCTCCTTCAATCCCACGAGGTGATCCACCTTTCCTTCCACGCTCGCCTCGGTGAGCACACGCGTGGTTTCCTGGAATGATGCCGCCGATATGAAGCTTTCGGTGTTGAGCGATGCCTTGGTAATCCCCAGGAGGAACGGTTCCGCCACGGCAGGGGTAAGCCCGCCGTCTACTACACGCTGGTTCTCTTCCTCGAAGACGAACTTGTCAACATATTCGCCTTCGATGGTGTCGGTGTCTCCGGGTTCCTGGATCTTGACCCTTTTCAGCATCTGGCGGACAATGACCTCGATGTGCTTGTCGTTGATCCGCACACCCTGGAGACGGTAGACCTCCTGTACCTCGTTCACCAGGTACTTGGCAAGGTCCTTCTCGCCCCTGATGCGAAGGATGTCGTGAGGATCCACGGCGCCGTCCATCAGCGGCTCGCCTGCGCGCACGAAATCGCCCTCGTGCACCGAGATATGTTTGTTCTTGGGAATCATGTAGTCCTTGGGCTGGCCGATCTCCGGGGTGATGGTCACCTTGCGCTTGCCCTTGGTGTCCTTGCCGTAGGAGACCTCGCCGTCGATCTCGGTGACCACTGCAGCCTCTTTCGGTCTGCGGGCCTCGAAGAGCTCGACCACGCGCGGCAGGCCGCCCGTGATGTCCTTGGTCTTCGTGGTCTCCCGGGGGATCTTCACGAGCACGTCGCCTGCGAACACGGGATCCCCTTCCTTAATGAATATGTGCGCACCCACGGGCAGGTTGTACCTGGCCTGATTCTTGGATCCCGGGATCTTCATGATCTTGCCCGCATCGTCCGTGATGACGATACGCGGCCTGAGCTCCGGGTCCTTGGGCTCGATGATGACGGCCCTGCTCAGGCCCGTCACCTCGTCGATGTGTTCCTGAACCGTGATCTCTTCCACCATGTCCATGAACTTCGCCTTGCCGGGCACGTCAGTGACAATGGGGATGGTGTAGGGGTCCCACTCGGCCAGCAGCATCCCGGCCTCGACCTTCTGGCCGTCCTTCACCTTCACCTTGGCGCCGTAGACGATGGCGTAGCTCTCGCGCTCGCGTTCGTTCTCGTCCACCAGGGTGACCATGCCGTTGCGGTTCATGGCAACGAGGTCGCCTTCTCTCCCGAGCGCAACCTTCAGCTCCTTGTACTTGGCCGTTCCGGAATGGCTGAACTTGATGCTCGACTGCTCCACGACCATGGCGGTACCGCCGACGTGGAACGTTCTCATGGTGAGCTGGGTTCCGGGCTCGCCGATGGACTGGGCCGCGATGATGCCCACGGCCTCGCCGATGTTCACCATCCTGCCTCTCGCGAGGTCCTTGCCGTAGCACTTGGCGCAGATGCCGTGCTTGCTCCGGCACGAGAGCGCCGAACGGATGACCACCTTCTCGATGCCGGCATCCTCGATCCTCTTCACGTGGGGCTCGACGATCATGGCGTTTGCCGGAACGATCACCTCGCCGCTGTACAGGTCCCGGATATCGTCGAGCGCAACCCTGCCCAGGATCCTCTCGCCGAGGTTCTGGATGATCTCGCCTCCCTCGACCAGGGCCTCTATCACGATGCCGTCCAGGGTTCCGCAGTCCTCCTCGGTGACGATCACGTCATGCGCCACGTCCACGAGCCTCCGGGTGAGGTAACCGGAGTTGGCGGTCTTGAGCGCCGTGTCGGCGAGACCCTTGCGCGCACCGTGGGTGGAGATGAAGTACTCAAGGACATCGAGTCCTTCCCGGAAGTTCGATTCGATGGGGGTTTCGATGATCTCGCCGGATGGCTTGGTCATGAGTCCCCTGATGCCGGCGAGCTGGCGAATCTGCTGGGCAGAGCCTCTGGCTCCTGAATCGGCCATCATGAAGATCGGGTTGAAGGAAGGCACCTCCAGATCGGTGCCGTCTTTGAGCGTGATGATGTCGGTCTTGATGGTGTCCATCATGTCGCTGGCAACATGGTCGGTGACCTTGGTCCAGATGTCCACGATCTTGTTGTACCGCTCGCCGTCGGTGATGAGACCTTCGTTGTACTGGCTGATGATCTGACCGACGTCATCCTTGGCCTTCAGGATGATCGTCCCCTTGGAGGCGGGGATCTTCATGTCCTCGATGCCGATGGAGATGCCGGCCTTGGTGGCGTGGAAATACCCCAGGTCCTTGATGCGGTCGGCCAGCAGCACCGTCTTCTTGTCGCCGGCGAGGTTGAAACAGGTGTCCACCAGGTCGCCCAGGGCCTTCTTGGTCATGGGTTTGTTGATGGCGTCGAAGGGGATCTCGGCAGGCACGATGTCCCGGAAGATGATCCGGCCCACCGTTGTCTCGACAAACTTGCCGTCTATGCGGACCTTGATCTTCGCATGGATGGAAGCCACGCCCCCGTCATAGGCTGCACGCACCTCGTCGGGCCCGAAGAACACCATGCCCTCGCCTTTGGCCTCGGGCTTGTCCCGGGTGAGGTAATAGATACCGAGCACGATATCTTGGGTCGGGGCGATGACCGGCTTGCCGTTCGAAGGAGAGAGGATGTTGTTCGTTGACATCATGAGCACCCTCGCCTCCACCTGTGCCTCCACGGACAGCGGCACGTGCACGGCCATCTGGTCGCCGTCGAAGTCGGCGTTGAACGCCGTGCACACGAGCGGGTGCAGCTGGATGGCCTTACCCTCGATGAGAATGGGCTCGAAGGCCTGGATACCGAGCCTGTGCAGCGTCGGTGCACGGTTCAGGAGAACGGGGTACTCCTGCACTACCTCGGCCAGACACTCCCAGACCTCGGGGGTCTCGTTCTCTACCATCCTCTTTGCGCTCTTGATGGTACTGACGTATCCTTTGTTTTCCAGCTTGTTGTAGATGAAGGGCTTGAACAGCTCGATGCCCATCTTCTTGGGCAGTCCGCACTGGTGGAGCCTCAGGTCGGGGCCGGCGGTGATCACCGAGCGGCCGGAGTAGTCCACACGTTTTCCCAGCAGGTTCTGCCGGAAGCGGCCCTGCTTGCCCTTGAGCATATCCGAAAGCGATTTCAGAGGCCTGCGGTTGGCGCCGGTGATGACCCTGCCCCTCCTGCCGTTGTCGAAGAGGACGTCCACGGCCTCCTGGAGCATGCGCTTTTCGTTCCTGAGGATGATATCCGGGGCATTGAGCTCGATGAGCCTCTTCAGCCGGTTGTTCCGGTTGATGACCCGGCGGTAGAGGTCGTTCAGGTCGGAGGTGGCGAACCTGCCGCCGTCGAGCGGGACCAGCGGCCTCAAGTCGGGCGGCAGCACCGGGACGACCTTCAGGATCATCCAGGAGGGATCCTGCCAGGGCTTCAGGTAGTCGATGTCATCGTGGGTGAGGCGCTTCGAGTCCACCAGGCGGTCGATGACCTCGTTGACCTTGGGGATGATGGGCTTCTTCTCCTCGTAGGTCTGGGTCTCCTCCCAGCGCTTGGTGATCTTCCGGCACTCGGTCAGGATCTCGCCCAGGGCACGCCTGAACTGCTCGTCCTTTTCGAGGTGGAAACGATCCTCGATAAAGGCCATGAGGTCGGTGGGGTCGATGCCCCTGAAGACGTTCACCATGCGGATACGCCTGCTGAGCTTCTTCTTCTTTGCCTCGCTCTTGGTCTTCTGGATCTCGTCCTTGAGCTTCACCGACAGGTCGAGGATGTCCAGGTCCTTGATGAGATCATCAACGGCCTCGGCCCCCATCTTTGCGCTGAAGCTTCCGATGCCGTGCTTGTCCACGGCCTGGCGGAACTTGTCTTCGGTCAGGAGCTCGCCCTTGTGAAACGGCGTGTCCTTGCCGTCGGTGACGATGTAGCTCTCGAAATACAGCACCCGCTCCAGTTCCTTGATGGAGAGATCGAGGAGCGCGCCGATCTTGCTCGGCAGGCTCTTCAAAAACCAGATGTGGGCCACGGGCGTTGCGAGCTCGATGTGCCCCATACGCTCCCGGCGCACCCTCGAATCGATGACCTCGACGCCGCACTTCTCACAGACCACGCCCCGGTGCTTCATGCGCTTGTACTTGCCGCAGATGCACTCGTAACTCTTTATGGGCCCGAAGATGCGCGCGCAGAAGAGGCCGTCGCGCTCGGGCTTGAATGTCCGGTAGTTGATGGTCTCGGGTTTCTTGACCTCGCCGAAAGACCACGCAAGGATCTTCTCAGGCGATGCCAGCCCGATGCGCACAGCCATATAATTGGAGGGATCTTTTGGTTTCTCGAAATAGCTGTATAAGTCTTCCAATGTTTTCCCCCTTAGTGTTGGCCCTGACCCTCGATGAGCGAGATGTCAAGACCGAGACTCTTGAGTTCTCTGGTGAGAACGTTAAAGGACTCCGGAATACCGGGTTCCAGCTCGTGCTGGCCCTTCACGATGGACTCGTACATCCTGGTCCTTCCGGCCACGTCATCCGACTTGACCGTCAGAAACTCCTGGAGAGAGTACGCGGCCCCGTAGGCCTCGATGGCCCAGACCTCCATCTCGCCGAGACGCTGGCCTCCGAACTGGGCCTTGCCTCCGAGAGGCTGCTGGGTGACAAGAGAGTACGGGCCGATGGACCGTGCATGGATCTTGTCATCCACGAGGTGGTGCAGCTTGAGCATGTACATGATGCCGACCGTGACCTTACTGTCAAAGGGCTCGCCGTTCCTGCCGTCGTACAGGGTGACCCTGCCGCCGTCGGTTACGCCGGCCGTCTTGAGCACGCCGCCGATCTCCGCCTCGGTGGCGGAATCGAACACCGGGACGGAAACCGATAACCCATCCGCCTGGATCGTGTGGGCAAGCTCCAGGATTTCCTCCCTGCTCGCCTTGTCGAGAATCCTGCTGATCTTCTTCGATCCGTAGGCCTTCTTGAGCATGGCCTTGAGCTCATCGTCGGGGAATTTCTCCTCGATCATCCTGTTGATCACCTCGCCGATGCCGTGCATGGCCCAGCCGAGGTGGGTCTCGAGGATCTGGCCCACGTTCATTCTCGAGGGAACGCCCAGGGGATTGAGCACGATGTCCAGAGGCCTCCCGTCGGCAAAGAAGGGCATGTCCTCTTCCGGCAGAATCCGGGAGATGACGCCCTTGTTCCCGTGGCGGCCGGCCATCTTGTCACCCACCGAGAGCTTGCGCTTGATGGCCACGTAGACCTTCACCATCTTGTTGACGCCGGGAGGGAGGTCGTCGCCGGCGGAAAGCTTCTCTATCTTGGAGTCATAGAAGTCGAGGATGAGCCTCTTCTGGTGGTCGAGCCTCGCGATGATCTGCTCGATCTCCTGCTCCACCTCTTCGCCATCCGTGATGCGGACGTCCTTGAAATCGTCGATGCGCAGCTCGCCGAGCATGGCCGGCGTGATGGCAACGCCTTTCTTCGCGATGACGGTGTCACCCAGGTGGGACAGCATGGGTGCGGAGAGCTTCTTGCCCGCCAGCAGCTCTTCGAGCCGCTGCCTGGCCCCTTCCACGATGATGGCGATCTCGTCCTCCTGGTCTTTCCGGAGCTGCTCGATCTCCATCTGCTCGATCTGCAGGGTACGCTCGTCCTTCTCCTGGCCTCTGCGGTTGAACACCCGCGCATCGATGACGGTCCCCTCGATCCCGGGCGGTACCCTCAGAGAGGTGTCCTTCACCTCGCTGGCCTTCTCGCCGAAGATGGCCCGGAGCAGTTTCTCCTCGGGTGAGAGCTGGGTCTCGCCCTTGGGCGTCACCTTTCCCACCAGGATGTCGCCGGGCTTGACCTCGGCGCCGATCCTGATGATACCGGGCTCGTCGAGGTCCTTCAGGGCCTCTTCCCCGGCATTCGGGATGTCTCGGGTGATCTCTTCGGTTCCGAGCTTCACGTCCCGGGACATGACCTCGAACTCCTCGATGTGTACCGAGGTATAGAAGTCCTCCTTCACCACACGTTCGCTGATGAGAATGGCGTCCTCGTAATTGTAACCGCCCCAGGGCATGAAGGCCACGATCAGGTTCCGGCCGAGCGCCAGTTCACCGTTCTTCGTGGCAGGCCCGTCGGCAATGATGTCGCCCTTCTTCACCAGCTGACCCTTGCGCACGATGGGCTTCTGGTTGAAGGAGGTGTTCTGGTTTGCGCGCTTGAACTTGGTGAGGCGGTAGATGTCGATCCCCGTGTCCTCGGGGTCCTTGCCCATGGCGTCCGCCTTGATGACGATACGCTGACTGTCCACGTCCTGCACCACGCCGGGCCGCGTACCGACGACGCACACGCCCGAGTCCCTTGCCACCAGCTGTTCGATCCCCGTGCCCACGATGGGCGGTGCGGGGAACAGCAGCGGCACTGCCTGTCGCTGCATGTTGGAGCCCATGAGCGCCCTGTTGGCGTCGTCGTGCTCCAGGAAGGGGATGAGGTTCGCAGACACGCTGAAGAGCTGGTTCGTGGCCACGTCCATGTAGGTGACCTGGTCTCGCGTGACCGTGCTGTACTGGCCGTTGCGGACCCGGACCCGCACCAGGTCGGCGATGATCCGGCTGTTGTCGTCCAGGGGTTCGGTGGCCTGCACGATGACCTGCTCGTCCTCTTCAATGGCGCTCATGTACTTGATTTCATCGGTGACCACGCCGTCTTTCACCATATAGTAGGGGGTCTCGATGAAGCCGAACTCATTGACCCTGGCATACGTGCTCAAAGAGACGATGAGGCCGATATTCGGCCCCTCGGGCGTCTCGATGGGGCATACGCGCCCGTAGTGCGACGGGTGCACGTCCCGGACCTCGAACACCGCACGTTCCCGCGTAAGGCCGCCGGGACCCAGGGCAGAGAGCCTGCGCTTGTGGGTGATGGCGGACAGGGGGTTCGTCTGGTCCATGAACTGGCTGAGCTGGCCGGATCCGAAGAACTCCCGTATGACCGCGGTCACGGGCTTCGGATTGATGAGGTTGTTGGGCATCATGGTCTCCACGTCCTGGAGGCTCATACGCTCCTTGATGGCCCTCTCCATGCGCACCAGCCCGATGCGGTACTGGTTCTCCAGCAGCTCGCCCACGGAACGAACACGGCGGTTCGACATGTGGTCGATGTCGTCCACGGTCCTTCCGCTGACACCGTCGCGGAGCTCCAGGAGGTATTTCACGGTGAACATGATGTCCTCTTTCCTGAGCACCGTGTAATCCAGCGAAACCTCATCCTCGCTGATGCCGAGCTTCTGATTGATCTTCATCCTGCCCACCCGCGAAAGATCGTAGTAGGAGGCATTGAAGAACAGGTTCTCGAAAAAGTGGGTTGCGATCTCGAGCGTGGGCGGGTTCGAAGGCCTCAACCTCCGGTATATCTCGATGAGCGCCTCTTCGGTCGTGTCCACCTTGTCCAGGGCGAGGGTCTTGCTCAGGGTCGAGCTGAAGTTGATCTCGTCGTAGTAGATCGCCCTGATCTCGGTGATGCCAGCGGCATGGAGCTTCTCGAGCACCTCGTCGGTGATCTCTTCATTGGCATCGACGATGATCTCGCCGGTGTCGCGGTTCACGATATCATCCGCCAGGACCTTGCCGAGCAGATCCCGCTCTTCGAGGATCAGCGGCTGAAAGACCTTGTCTCTGTATTTGCTGACGATCTTAGCCGTTACCTTCCGACCCGCCTTGACCACGACCTCGTCCGAATCCAGGATCTTGATGTCCACATCCGACTTGAGTCCCACGAGGTTCGCGATGTCGATCTGCTTCAAGACCCTCTCGGTCTCGAGCGTGTAGCGCTCCTTGGGGTAGTAGGTGCCGAGGATGTCCTGGTTCGAGAAACCCATGGCCTTCATGAGCGTGGTCACGGGCATCTTCCGCCTGCGGTCGATCCTCAGGTACAGGATGCCCTTGGCATCGAAGTCGAGATCGAGCCATGAGCCCCTGGCGGGGATGATCCTGGCGGAGAAGAGGACGCGGCCGCCGGTGGCTGCCCGGGCGGTTGTCTTGTCGAAGAAGATGCCGGGTGAACGGTGGAGCTGGCTCACGATGACCCTCTCCGTTCCATTGATGATAAAGGTGGAACTCGGCGTCATGAGCGGTATCTCTCCGAAATAGACCTCCTGCTCCTTGATGTCCCGAATGCTCTGCGTCCCGGACTCCTCGTCGCGGTCATAGACCACCAGGCGCACCTTCAGCGTAACGGGCGCTGCATAGGTGAGGCCCTTCTGGATGCACTCGTCCATGTCGTATTTGGATTCTCCCAGCCGGTAATCCACGAACTCCAGGGATGCATCCTCATTAAAATCCTTGATGGGAAAAACCGATCTGAACACCTGCTGAAGACCTGTTTGCCTCCGTTTCTCAGGCGGAACATCCTTCTGCAAGAAGGTGCTGTACGACGACTTCGGAAGTTCGACCAGGTCGGGGATATCCAAAACCGTCTGCCTCTTTGCGAAGTTTTTCCGCCTCAACTGCGGATTTAAAAGGATGTTTTCTATCATCTTCGGTCTTCCTCATATTTGGTTGTGGTTCCAAAAATAGGTAAGAAGGGGGGTCGGCGGCGCCGTCCCCCCTTTTGCGCGGTATACCTTCCCAAATCTATCTGATCTCTATTGTTGCGCCGACCTCTTCAAGCTGTTTCTTGGCGGCTTCTGCATCATCTTTGGATATGCCTTCCTTGATGGCCTTGGGGGCTCCCTCGACCACGTCCTTGGCCTCTTTCAGGCCGAGGTCGGTCAGTGCACGGACCACCTTGATGACCTGTATCTTCTGCGGTCCGATTTCCTTGAGGACTACATCGAAGGTCGTCTTCTCTTCTTCTGCCTCGGCAGCTGCTGCGGCCGGTGCAGCTGCAACGGCGGCCATCGGTGCGGCTGCGCTGACGCCGAACTTCTCCTCCAGCACCTTTACGAACTCGGACAACTCAAGAACCGTCATGTTCTCGATAAATGTTATGACATCCTCACGCGTGATCTGTGACATCGCTATTCTCCTTGCTTCTTTTTGTTTTCAACGGCTTTCAGAACATAGACAAGCTGCGCAACCATGGCGGCCAGTACACCCACGAAGTTCGCCACCGGGGCGTTCATGGAACCGAGCACGCGAGCCAGCAGCACTTCCCTCGGCGGCATCTTCGCCAGTTCCTGGACATCGGCGACCTTCAGGGCCTTGTGTCCCAGAACGCCTGCCTGGACCTCCAGTTTATCGTTGTCCCTGGCAAAGTTCACCAGGGCCTTTGCCACGGAAACCACATCGTTCCCGGCAATGGCTATGGCTGTCGGTCCCACGAAGAACTCTTCGATTGCCTTTGCAGGTGTGTCTTCGGCCGCCCTTCTCAAAAGCGTGTTCTTGACGACCTGGTAGCTTCCACCTGCGCCCGTGATCTCTCTCCTGAGCCGGGTAATCTTTTCGACGCTCAGCCCCATGTAGTCGGTCACAAAGACCGCCTGGGAGGCCCCCAGCTCTTCGTGCAGAGTCTGCACCAATTGCTCTTTCTCGTTCTTTTTCAATGAAACACCTCACCCCTTTCTTTTTTGGATTAATCCTGTCAAAGGGTGCCTAGGGAATACCCAGATCTCGGCGGGAATCTTTAAGCACTTCTTCAGAGTGCTCCCGCTGTCTTTGACCAGGATTTCATTACTTCACGAACTGCGGAACCTCTGAGGGATCCACCCTGACGCCCGGACCCATGGTGCTGGAAACGGCAAAGCCTTTCAGGTATGTGCCCTTGCTTCCGGAAGGCTTGAGCTTCATGATCATCTCGAGCAAGCTCTTGAGGTTGTCCTGGATCTTTTCCCTGCCGAAGGAGATCTTGCCCACGCTGCAGTGGACGATGCCCACCTTGTCGACGCGGAAATCCACCCGGCCCGCCTTCATGTCGGCAACGGCCTTGGTCACGTCGAAGGTCACGGTCCCCAGTTTCGGGTTCGGCATGAGCCCTCGGGGGCCCAGCACCTTTCCGAGTTTGCCGACGATACCCATGAGGTCGGGGGTGGCTATCACCTTGTCGAATTCGAGCCATCCGCCCTGGATCTTCTCGGCGAGTTCCTCAGCACCTACGAAGTCGGCCCCTGCATCGGTAGCCTCCTTCTCCTTCTCTCCCTTTGCAAAAACGAGCACCCTGGTGGTCTTCCCGGTACCATGGGGGAGCACCACGGAGCCTCTCACCATCTGGTCCGCATGCCGGGGATCGACCCCGAGCCTCAGTGCCACGTCAACGCTCTCGTCGAACTTGGCATAGGCGTTGTCCACCACGAGTGATAGCGCATCAACGACGGTATATTTCTTCTGAGAGTCGACCTTGCTCCTCGCCTCAGCATACTTCTTGCCACACCTTGCCATAGCGTGTATCTCCTTCAGTCAGCGATCTCGATCCCCATGCTCCGTGCAGTGCCGGCAATGATCTTGACGGCGTTCTCCATGTCTTGCGCATTGAGGTCATTCATCTTTTGTTTTGCAATATCGATCACCTGTTCCTTCGTGACCTTGGCCACCTTGTCCTTGTTGGGGACTGCGGAGCCGCTTTCTATTCCCGCTGCCTTCAGGAGCAACGTTGAAGCCGGCGGGCTCTTGGTGATGAAGGTGAAGGATCGGTCGGCAAACACGGATATCTCCACGGGAATCTTGTACCCACGCTGCTTGTCAGTAGCTGCGTTGAATGCCTTGCAGAATTCCATGATGTTCACCCCGTGCTGTCCCAGCGCGGGTCCGACAGGGGGCGAAGGTTTTGCCTCCCCTGCGGGGATATGAATCTTGATCTTCGCGAGTAGTTTTTTAGCCATCTGCTACCTCTTGGATCTATTTCTTGGTTATCTGATCGAAGTTCAACTCCACGGGTGTCGACCTGCCGAATATGCTCACGAGCACCCGTACCTTGCCCTTGTCGGGCTTGCAGTCATCAACGACTCCACTGAAATTCTGGAACGGCCCTTCATTCACGGTCACCTGATCACCGACCGAGAACTCACACTTGAAGGCATGTGCTTCCAACCCGTCCTCGAGCTGAGCCTTCAGTGTTTCCACCTCAATATCCGGTATGGTGGAGGGAGTGACCCTTCCGCCGACGAAGCCGGTTACCTTGGGCGTACTCATGACCACGTGCCAGGTTTTATCGGTCAGCACCATCCTGACCAATATGTAACCGGGGAAGTACTTCCTGTTCGAGGTCTTTTTCTTGCCCGCGGAGACCTTCTTGATCTGTTCGGAAGGAACGAGGATGCCGGAGAAATAATCCTCGACCTTGTAGGCCTTTATCCGCTCTTCCAGCGACTTCTTCGCCTTGTGCTCGAAGTTCGAGTGGGTGTGGACCACATACCACTTGTGTTCCAGGATCTCGTCCATGGCCCTTAACCTAATCCCAGCACGAGCCTGACCGCCTGGGACAGACCAAAGTCTATGACCCACAGGAACAACGAGATGATACCGCTCAGGACGAGCACCGCGATGGTTCCGCTCATGATCTCTTTCCTGCCGGTCCAGGTGACCTTCTTCAGCTCGGCCCTGACTTCCTTGAAGAATCTCGTAATCTTAAGGGATAATGTTGTTTTTTCCGTCTCCATACCCAACCTATCTACCAGATTGGCAGGCCAGGAGGGATTCGAACCCCCAGCATCCGGATTTGGAGTCCGGCGCTCTACCATTAGAGCTACTGGCCTGCACGTTAATTACTTCGTCTCTTTATGGAGCGTGTGAAGCCTGCAGGATGGGCAGTACTTCTTCACTTCCAACTTATCCGTTGTCTTCTTCTTGTTCCGGGTGGACGTGTAATTACGCCTCTTACAGTCGGAGCACGCCAATGTAACGATATCTCTCATGGATGTCTACCTTATTATTCGATGACTTTGACGATGACGCCGGAGGCAACGGTTCTGCCGCCTTCCCTGATGGCAAACCGCAAACCCTCGTCCATCGCTATCGGCTGGATCAGCTTCACATCCATCGTCACGTTGTCACCAGGCATCACCATCTCTATC
>JAJFUP010000024.1 GCA_021372395.1 Deltaproteobacteria bacterium | reverse complement strand
TTCCTGCCTGTCCTGCCGAACCCGCTCTGGGTCTCGTCGAAGATGAGCTTCACCCCGGAGAGGTCGCACAGGGTCCTCACCTCGCGGTAGTAGCCGTTGTCTGCGGCGCGGCAGTGGTTCTCCGCCTGGATGGGCTCCATGACGAACGCCGCGACCCTCCTGCCTATGGCCTTCCGTGCCGCTTCGATGTCTCCGAAGGGGACGACGCTCACGTCCGGGATCAGGGCGCCGAACTGCTCCTTCCCCTCTCTCTGCGAGAGGCTCAAGGCAAAGCCCGACTCCCCGTAGGAGCCCCCGTCCACGGTGAGGAGCTCCGTCCGCCCGGTATAGCCGCGGGCGAGCTTGCATGCGGCCTCCATGGACTCCCCCCGGGACACGCCGAAGAGCACGCACTCGAGGTCCCCGGGGATGAACTCGGAGAGCCTCTTGGCCAGGAAGGCCTTCTCCTCGGAGAGCATGACGAAGTTCCCCTGGTCCGTCTCGTACAGCGCCTTCCTGAAGCGCCTGACGATCCCGGGATTCTTCCGGCCGAGGTTAAAGCTCCCCCCGGAGGTGTAGCAGTCGAGGTAGGGTTTCCCCTCGGTGTCGTACACGTACGAGCCTTCCCGCTTCCCCTCGAGGAATCCGTGCCCCCTGTCGCGGGCCGCCTGCACGAACCCCCGGGAGAACACCTCCTCGGCCGCCGTGAACATATCCTGGACGCTCCGTGATTTTTTGGTTAAGGATTTCTTCATGTCACCCTCCCCTTACGATCTTCTCAATACGTGCCTGAGGACAAAATCCTCCACGTCCCGAACGAGGTTGAAGGAGAAGATCTGCACCTTCATGTTGTCGAGGAGGCTGCGGAAGACCGGCACGCGGGCGAGCGGCAGCAGGAACACGAGGTACCACCGCATGGCGGCCATTGCCGAGCGTATCCGCCTCAGGAGATCCTCCACCTCCTCCATGGTAGCCGTTATCGGTATCTGGAACCTCATCACCTGCGGGGCATTGCCGGAATAGGCCGCCCACACACGCTGCCTTGCGAGGCACTCCGCCATGAGGGCGCCGACGAACTCGTACTCGTACTCCATGCCGATCATGAGCCCGAGTCCCCTGACCTCCTTGATGATGTCGCCGTTGTCCTTCCTGAGCTGCTCCAGCCCCTCCTTGAACCGTCCCCCGATCCGGGCCGCGTTCTCCCATACCCTGTTCTCCACGAGAAAATCGATCACCTTCGAAGACACGATGCACCCCAGGTCCGTGCCGCCGGCATGGGAGGTGTGGAAGAAGGGGTTTGCCTCCACGTAGCTCATCAGGGGCTCGATCTCGCGAAAGACCACTGCGCCGTTCGGGTATGCACCGCCGCTGATGGATTTCGCGGTGAACATGATGTCCGGGGTCACCCCGTAGTGTTCCATGGCCCACATCTTCCCGGTCCGGCAGAATCCGGTCTGCACCTCGTCGAAGATGAGCATGATGCCGTGCTCGTCGCAGATCCTTCGTAGGCCCTGGATGTACTCCTTCCCGGCCACGTGGATGCCGCCTTCCCCCTGCACGGGCTCCAGGACGACGGCTGCGATCTTTTCCGAGGCAAGGCGCCTGACCGCCTCGAGGTCGTTGAAGTCCACGAAGTGAACCCCCGGCATCAGGGGCACGAAGAGGTGCTTGTAGTAGTCCTTGCCGTTGGCCGACAGGCTGAACCCTTCGTGTCCGTGGTAGGCCTTGTTCATGGATATGACGTCGTTCCTCCCGGTGGCCCCTTTTGCAAGCTTGACGGCTCCTGCAAAGGCGTCGGCCCCGCTCGCGCAGAGCACCAGGCGCTTGAGGTCTCCCGGGCAGGTGGAGACGAGCTTTCGGGCAAGCTCGATCTTCGGCACGGAGAGCATCTGGAAGGAGCCCATGTCGTAATCGTCCAGGCCATCCTCGAGGGCCTTGAGGATCTCCGGGTTGCTCCTCCCCACGTTGAAGCACCCTGCCGAGCTGAAGCAGTCGAAGAATTTCTCGCCCAGGGTGGGTTCCACGAAGAAACACCCCTGGCGCGACCGCTCCAGGGTGTCGAGGTGTGCGCACCGCAGGTATCTGACCTGGCCTTTCGAGATGTGCCTGCCGAAGAGGTACTTGATGTAACCGGCCTCCTCCCTCCCCATCTTTTTCAGTCCGCTCGTGGTCATACCGTCCTCCTCAGCTGCATGCCAATCACGCATGCATGGTTTCGTTTCTCAACCGGTGAACCGACCCGCCTCAACCCTTCGCTCCATTCCTTTTCCACACCATCCCGCCGTCGATCCAGGTCTGGTCGACACGGCTCGACTCGTCGAACGGGTCTCCGCTCACGATGCAGAAGGTTGCGGGCGCCCCCTCGCTGAGCCCCTCGTTTCTGATCCCGAGCGAGACGCTGTTGCCCACGGTTCCCGCGGCCACGGCCGCCTCCTCGCTGATCCTCTCATCGGGGTCCAGCATGGTTCCGTCGAACTTCTTCCGGTCCACTGCCCGCCTGATGTTGTGCAGCGGGTCGTCCGCGCCGCAGGGGCCGTCGGAACTGATGCAGACCGTCACCCCCCTGGCAGCGAGGCTCCGTAAGGGGAAGGCCTTCAGGTAGGGAAAGATCTCCATCCGCTCGATGGCATCCGCATACCCGGGGATGAACCCGGGCTGGATCGACGCGACCGCGCCGCAGGACGCGAAGGCATCCAGACTCTCATCGTCCATGACCAGGAGATGCTCGATGGAAGAACGCCCTGCCATGCCCAGTTCCTTCACCACCTCGGAAGCCTGGACTGCGGCGACATTTCCCAGGGCGTGCATGACCAGGCGGTATCCCTTGTCCGTGAAGAATCTGGCCCGCCCGACGAGTTCCGCGGTATCCCCGAACCGCTGGTAGGGCAGGACTATCCTGTTGCCCCGAAGAATCGTCTTCTGTTCGAAGAGCATCCTCAGGGGCCAGGGGCTGAAACCGGAGACACTGTCGAGGGCGGCCCTGTAGGCCGCCTTCAACCCTGCAATGGCAGGCATGCTCGCCGCGGTCCTGTGGGCCCCGTCCAGAAAGAACTTCACGCTCCTGGGCGCATGGTCCGAGTGGAGCGCCTCCTCGTGATCCCTCGTCTGGGGCGGCGCGCACAGGCTTTCGTGCGCGGTCACGGACCAGCTCATCTTCAGCGGGGTGTCCCTTTGCGCGTCCTTCATGAGCCTCTGCACGTCGAAGGGCAGGCCCGGGTCATGGACGTGCGTCAGCCCCACCTCCAGACACCGATCCGCCTCGTCCAGGATGATCTTCCTCTTCTCGCCGTCGCTGCACGCGACAAGGACGTCCCGGCACATGGTAAAGAGTGCCCTGCCGATGGCGTCCTCCCATATGAGGCCCTTGAGCGACCCGTTCCTGCGGATGTCCATGTCTCCGGGAAACCGCAGGGCCTCCCTCTTCAGCCCGGTCCGCCGCAGGGCCTCCGTCGATACCACCCCGCGATGCCAGGAAATATCCGCAGCCAGGACCGGCACGCCCCTGGCGACTGCATCGATCTCTTCTAAGGTGGGCGGCGAGGGTATCTTCCATTTGGTGTGGTCCATGCCAGAGAAGAAGACCCACCCGCCTTCCGGCCTGTGCACCCTGCATGCCTCTGCGATGGCTTCGAGCGCGTCATACCGGGAAGTCCACTGCCTTGCGTCCCCGTGGAGAGCGCCCATGGCGGATATGAAAAAATGCCGGTGCGCATCGATGAGCCCCGGGATGACATGCCTGCCCCCCAGGTCGACGGCACCTTCCCTTCCCGGCTCATCCCGGCCGTCGCGGAATATCTCCACGATCTTTCCCTCCCTGATCCGCATGCCCCCGTGCACCTTCCTGATCGGGGTGTGCGCCCAGAGCAGGGCATTCCTGACAACCACTTCCCCATTCCGGCTCATCGGCCGCCTCCTTTGAACACGGTCATCCGCATCTCAAGACCCGCCCACAGATCTCTTCACCTTATTGTATATCGTTTTATTGTCATACATTCAATGCGATGGCAACACCTCGCTGCCGCGCCTTGAAGGAATGGGCCCGGGAGATTCCTGATCATCGCATGGTCCGACTCCCCGGTCTGTGGACGACGAAACCGGCGTATGAGCCGTGCAGCAGGCCCTCGATTGGAAGCCTCGGGAATGGATGCGGGAAAACGACCTCGACAGGGCGCCGGGATCCCCGCTTGTTCGGGCAGGACGCCGGGGCGGTGCCCCGGCCCCTGATCTCACCCGACGGAGGTCTTGAACTGCCTCACGTTCTGCGCCAGGACCTTCGCCTCGGTCTGCATGTTTTCCAGAGTGCCCGCGAATTCTTCCACGGTCGACGCATTCTGCTGGGTGGAGGAATCGATCTGCATGATGGCCCGGGAGACCTCGCCGATGTTCTGCGCCTGCTCCAGGCTCGCCGTGTGGATCACGTCCATGGCCCTGAAGAAGAAATCGAAGCGGGACATGAGCTCCTCGAGCGACTCGGAGGTCTTCTTCATCATCTCGTCGCCGGTCTTGATCCTGCCCACCGTCACGTCGATGAGCCCCCGGATCTCGCGGGCCGCATCCGCGGAACGCTGGGCAAGGGCCCTCACCTCCTCGGCCACCACGGCGAAGCCTTTCCCGTGCTCGCCTGCCCGCGCCGCCTCCACCGCGGCATTGAGCGCCAGGAGGTTGGTCTGGAAGGCCACCTCGTTCACCGTGACCACGATGTCGCCGATCTTCCGGGAGTCCCTAGAGATCTCGACGATGGCCTTCATCAGTTCGGCGAACACCCCCTTGCTGCGGTCGATGAGCTTCGTGATGACCTGGGAGGTTTCCCTGCCCTCGCGGATGAGGTCGGCGTTGTTCTGAATGGTGGAACCCATCTCCTCGACGGCTGCGGAGATCTGCTCGGTGGATGCCGACTGCTCCTGGGTTGCCTGGGAGAGTGTCTGGGAGCCGGCGCTCACCTCCCCGATGGCCTGATGGAGCTGGAGCGACGTGTCCTTCACGTGCCCCACGAGGCGCTCGAGGTCTTCCATAAACTCGTTGAACCAGAAAGCGAGCTCCCCCACCTCATTGAGACCCGTCACGTCAAGCCGCTTCGTGAGATCGCCCTGTCCTTTGGCCATGTCCTTGAGCATGAGGTTCATTTTGACCACAGAGATGGACAGGCTCTTCATGAGCATAAAGCCGTTCATGAATGTCATGAACACGGTCTGGGCAAGAACGAAAACGAATCCGAGCTGGATGGAGGCCAGGTCGAGCCCGGTGGCGATGGACAGGTAGATGAAACCCAGAAGGTTCCCTATGGGTGGTATGGCGATCAGCAGGATGGTGATGAAGAGCTTCTGATTGAGGCCCAGACTGAACACCTTCATCTTCCCATCCCAGACCCCCTTCAGGCAACAGTCCTGATAGAACGGAACCAGGCTGTTCTCGGAGGCGAGATAAAAGAAAGGAACAATGGAAAGTGCTGTCATGAAAAGTGCATTTGTCCCGAAGAAAGCTTCTGCCGGAGTGATGTAGCCCCAGAGATAATAAAAAGGCACGATACACATAAGGATAGCCAGGAGAGACCATCTGAAGAATACCACAATGGCCTCGGCAAGAGGGAGCATGGATGCCTTGCGCACGGCATGCTCTAACTCCGATGCATCGTAGCTGTCCTTGTCCGCGAGCTCGATGGCTGGTCGGACAAAGAAATACTTGGTGAAAAAACCCAGGGGAAGGCCCACCAGCCCCACAGCACATGCGCAGGCAAGCGCTTGAAGCATGTGGCTTCCCACTCCGGCCAGAGTTTTTACAAAGGTAAAATCCAGCAGAGGTATCAGGACCAGGGCGGTGATCAGTTCCTGAAAAAGCAACGGTCGGAGAAACAAGACTTTCACATTCTCTTTCATGGATGCAGCCCCCTCTTTCAGATGCAATTGTTGCATGCCTGTCACAGAAGTATATCGACGGCGTAGAGTTGTAACTTTATAAGATTATATGTCAAGAAAAGATCCGGCTGGAGACCGTTCGGCTCCAGGGTGCAGCAGGGGACATGGTGTGGTGCGGGCAGGGGGATTGGCGCCCCTGCCCGCATCCTTCTTCTACATGGCTTTCAGGGTCTTCGTGACCGCCTCGACGACGAGGCCTGCCTCTTCCCCTGTGAGGAGCAGACTCGGCCTGAAGAGAACCGTCGACGCATCCACCCTGCCGGTGTTCACGAGGAGGCCGTTGTCGGGTGCGGCTTTGCAGAACGCCCCGGCCATGTCCCGGTTTGCGAACTTCAGCGAGATGAGCAGTCCATGGCCGCGTACGGACACGAGGGTCTTCCCCTCGGCCTTTGCAATCTTCCCGAGCTCCTGGAGCAGGTTCTCTCCGAGGACCCGGGCATTGTCCCAGGGGGCCTGGTGGTCGTACTCGTCCAGGCTCGCCATGGCGACCCTGCACCCCAGGTCGTGCCCCCCGAAGGTGCACAGGTGGATGAGCGGGTGCTCGTCGAAAAAGGCCTTGAGCTCGGGGGTGAACACCATGGCGGTCATGGGGAACATGCCGCTCGTGACGGCCTCGCCGATGATGAGGATGTCGGGCACCACGCAGATATGCTCGAAGAAGAACTTCCTGCCTGTCCTGCCGAACCCGCTCTGGGTCTCGTCGAAGATGAGCTTCACCCCGGAGAGGTCGCACAGGGTCCTCACCTCGCGGTAGTAGCCGTTGTCTGCGGCGCGGCAGTGGTTCTCCGCCTGGATGGGCTCCATG
>JAJFUP010000022.1 GCA_021372395.1 Deltaproteobacteria bacterium | reverse complement strand
AGCTCCTGCTGGCCCAGAAGCATGATCTGAACGAGCTTCTCGTGCACCGTCTCCAGGTTGGACAGCAGCCTGATCTCCTCGAGCATCTCCATGGAGAGCCCCTGGGCCTCATCCACGATGAGCACGGCCCCGCCCATGGTCTTGAGCCGCTCCTCGAACTCGTGTATGGCGTCGCGGGAGCGCTTCTCCTCGGGCATCCCTATGGCCTCTCCCAGGAGGTAGTAGAGGTTATCCGGCCTGAGGTGCGGGTTCTTGATCACCACCTTGGGTATGCGGGGCGGAAGCTTCTGGAGAAATGCATTCAGGATCGTGGTCTTGCCGGTCCCCACCTCTCCGGTGATCACGACGAAGCCGCTTCCTTCCTTGATCCCGTAGAGGAGGTGTGCGAGCGCCTCCTTGTGCCCGGGGCTCATGTAGAGAAATTTCGGGTCCGGGGTGATGGAAAACGGTTTCAGTGTCAGGCCGAAATGCTCTCTGTACATGGTGTCCCCTAGAAGGGAAGCGGAACGGGCAGTTCCAGGACGAAACGGGTGAGCCTGGAGACAAGAATGACGGCCGTGCCCGCCACCAGGATAGCGCCGTTGATCCCGATGAACATCATGTGCATCATCCTCTGAGCTCGCTTGTCATCCTCGGTGAGTGCAAGCGGCACCACCGTGATGCAGGGAATGTCGCCGCTCAGGCCTTCGAGCTGTTTGACTCCCTTTATGGTGGTGTCCAGGGTCTCCAGGAGCACGATGATGCCCGCCCCCGTACCGAGCCCCAGGGCAAGGAAAACCAGTGCTATCCTCATGGGGTTGGGGCTCACCGGGATCTCGGGAGGCTGGGCAAAGTCCACAACCCTGAACTGCTCGCCCTGCTGGCGCTTCTCCATGTCCTCGGCCCGCTTGGCCTCGTAATACCTGTCCAGGAGCCGCTGGTAGTTCTGCTGGGTGATGTTGTAATCACGGGTCATGGCCGCAAATTCCTGTTCCCTCTTCGGAGTGCCCTCGACGCGGCCCTGGTATCCGTTAATCTGCGCCTTGATCCGATCGGCGTCCCGGCGGAGCGCTTCCACCTCGCTGTTGGCACTGCCGAGCTGGGTCCTCAGGTCCGCCACATGCGGATCGACTCGTACCGGAGAGCCTTTGTCCGGCTGTTTTTCGAGCTCGGCGATCTGGTCCTGCAGTCTCCGGAGCTCCGGGTAGTCGGGCGTGTACTTCGACTTCATCTCATCGAGCTGGTTCTTCAGTTCCGCGAGCCGCTGGCCCCTCTGGGAGGAGGCCCCGGGCAACCCCGCCTGGGCCTGGGAGAGCTGGCCCTGGATGGTGAGCTTCCGGTTCATGGCTGCGGTCAGGGACGTCTGCACCGAATCGAGGCGCGCCTGGAGGCTCGTGATGGTGGCTATGTTGCTCTGGAGCTGGTCCGGGAGCTGGCCGATGTACTGGTTTCGATACTGCTGAACCTTGGCCTCCTGCTGGAGGAGGAGGGTCTTCAGCTCTTCGAGCTGCTTCTGGAGGAACAGGGTGGTCTCGGTGGCCTGCTGTGCCCGGAGCTTCAGGTTGCTGTCGATGAAGTACGAGGCGAGCCGGTTGGTGACATCCGCCACCTCCCTCGCGTCCCTCCCTTTGTAGGTGATGGTGAAGGAACTCGTCTCGCCGGGTTGCTGACCGACGTTCGTGTTTATGGTGATCCTCTTCCGCAGGGAAGCAACCAGGAGATCCATGGAGGCGCCCTGATCCCTCCGCTTGTTGAGCAGGTTCATGTCCTTGATGATGGCCTCAAGGTTCGACCGGGACAGGACCTCCTGGGAAAGCGTTCTCACCCGCTCCCCCACGCCCTCGCTCACCGTTGCCTGCACGTAGTTCTCCGGGATCTCCTGCGGCTGGATGAGGATCAGCGTGGTGGCTTCGTAGCTTCTGGGCAGAACCACATAGAACCACACCCCGGCCAGAAGGAAAAAGACCAGGGGCATGCTGACCCAGTACCATTTCTTGATCAGCGCGTCCGTGATGTCCTGGATGCTGATGGCGCGTTTCTGCTCTGTCAATACCGTACCTCTACGACCATTCTATATCGGTTTTCCCGTACGGTATCTGAAATCTCGTATTCTGTCTGCAGGTGCTCGTAGCTGGCCGTTACAGTGGCATAGTCCCTGGGTGCCCACGGTACCCACGCGAGGGAGGCCCGTGTCGACGTGTCCGTGTACTCCTCTCCACCGGTGCCGGTTGTGGGTTTGCGCTTCTCGACGCTCAGCTCCGTCGTGCCGGTGAGCGTCGTCAGGAGGCCTTTCTCCAGGGTGAGCGTTGCAGCCCTCGTGTCGTAGGTGCCGTACCGGGTGGTGGTGAACTCAGACGTATACCCTTTGGATACGCTGATGGCGAGCCTGTCTCGTTCAGCGGCATACTCCAGGGTTGCACTCGTGGTGTAAATGGTCTCGCGGTCCTGGTGCTCCATGACCAGCCAGCTCTGGCCCCCTGATGCGCTCAAGCTCGTGTGCTGGGCGACGGAGTAGGTCCCGAAGGCGCTCAGGTCGTAGCGGTATTCACCCGGGAGGTCGCCCCTGTCTTCCTGCGTGTAGGCGGACCTGAGGCCGTACCGCAGTCTGACCGTTGCGGTCTGGCTCCATGACACGCCCGCTGCCGTCTCCTTGACGTCCTGGCTGATCTCGTAGTCGTGGTCGAGGTAGCTGCAGGTGAGGTCGATCGTGTTCCTCGGGGTGAACAGGTAGGTAAGCCCGATGTTCCCCCCCTGGGAGGTCTCGTCCTCATAAGGGGCCTGCCTTGACTCATCCGTGATGTCATAGCCCAGCGACAGCGTTGCCCCTGGCGTGAGCGCCCTCGAATAGGTTGCTGCTCCGGTGTGCGTGTTCACCTCGCCCGCAGGCTCTGACAGAGCCTCCCGCCTGCGCGTCTGAAGGTACGCATAGGAAAGCCCGAACGTCTGGTGCAGCTCTGAGAGTGTGGCATGGGAGGCAACGCTCGCCTCGGTTGAATCGTCTTCGTCATACCTGTTGTGGAGGCTCCTGGCCACGCGTCCGGTGAGATCCCCGGTGAAATTGGGGGCCGTGGCCCTGAGTTCCAGGCTCGGGCCGACCTCGAAGAAGCCCTCTGTCTTCTCGTCACGGGAGGTGCCGAAGTAATTGTCAGAGTACTCGTACGAGGTGTAGAGGCCCGGGTGGGCCTCGTAATTCATGGCGTTCACCAGGCTGGCCGTCATCAGGACAGCAGCCAGGGCAATGATGCAGGAGATCGTGTTCTGTCTCACGGGACTATAATGGTGTCGCCGGGCTTGATCGGGATATCATCGCTCTTTCCCTTGAGGATCTTGTCATAGTCTATCTTGATTCTCTTCTTCTTGTCCCCGTCGACACGGAGGATGACGATTGCCCCTGCATCGGCCCACTCGGTAAACCCCCCTGCGAGGGGTATGACCTGGGTGAGCGACAGGTCCTGGTCGAGGGTGAACTGCCCTGGCCGGACGACTTGCCCCTGGATGTAGAACCGTTTGCTCCTCGGTTCGATCACGATCACAGCGCAGCGGGGATCCTTGATGTATTTCGTGAGCATGCTCTCGATGTCCTTCTTGAGCTGGGGGGGTGTCTTCCCGGCTGCCAGGATGTCCCCGGCAAGCGGCAGCGAGATGAATCCGTCACTTCTGACGGTCACCTGCCTCGACAGGTTCTGCTCGCCCCATACCGATATCTCCAGGAGATCCGATGCCCCGATACTGTAGCTCGCCTCCTGCGCCGCCCAGAGGCCGAGGGGAAGTATCATCCAGAATGAGATCCAGAGTACATGTTTTTTCATGCGTATGTTCCTTTCACTTCTCAATGCCGCATTCCTTGATCTTGTACAGCAGGGCCTTGTAACTCACCTGGAGGAGCTGGGCCGCCTTCTTCTTGTTCCAGTTCGTTTCGCGTAATGCCCTCAGCATCATCTCCCGTTCGGCCTTCAGCGTCGC
>JAJFUP010000167.1 GCA_021372395.1 Deltaproteobacteria bacterium | reverse complement strand
AGCGTCTGCGAATTCCGCGGGGTTCTGTTGATAGCGTCGTGCGATCGGTTCGTAAATCGGGTCGAAGCGCAGTGACAGGTCCGCCGTGGTCATCATCGGCCGTCGTTTCTTTGACAGGTCGTGCGCATCAACTATCATGTCCTCCTCGGCCACGTCCTTGGCTAGCCACTGGTTCGCGCCGGCCGGGCTCTTGACCAGTTCCCACTCGTATTTGAACAGCATGTTCAGATAGCCCATGTCCCACCTGGTCGGGTTCGGCTTCCAGGCGCCCTCGATGCCGCTTCCGATCGTATCGCCGCCTTTGCCGCTGCCGAAGCTGCTCTTCCAGCCGAGACCCTGCTCCTCGATGCCGGCGGCTTCGGGCTCGGGACCGACCAGCGCCGCATCGCCGGCACCATGACATTTGCCGAAGGTGTGCCCGCCGGCGACGAGCGCGACGGTCTCCTCATCGTTCATCGCCATGCGTGCGAAGGTCTCCCGAACGTCACGGCCGGAGGCGACCGGATCCGGGTTGCCGTTCGGGCCTTCCGGGTTCACGTAGATCAGCCCCATCTGCACGGCAGCCAGCGGGTTTTCGAGTTCCCGTTCACCGGAGTAGCGCGTGTCGGCCAGCCACTCGCTCTCGGCGCCCCAGTAGATGTCTTCTTCCGGCTCCCAGACGTCCTCGCGCCCGCCGCCGAAGCCGAAGGTTTTGAATCCCATCGATTCCAGCGCGCAGTTGCCGGCAAGGATCATGAGATCGGCCCAGGATATTTTCTCCCCGTACTTTTGTTTGATCGGCCAGAGCAGGCGGCGTGCCTTGTCGAGGTTCACGTTGTCGGGCCAGCTGTTCAGCGGTGCAAAACGCTGAGTGCCGGACCCTGCGCCCCCGCGGCCGTCGCCGGTGCGGTATGTGCCTGCGCTGTGCCACGCCATCCGGATGAAGAGCGGGCCGTAGTGGCCGTAATCGGCCGGCCACCAGTCCTGCGAGTTAGTCATCAGCGCAAAAAGGTCCCTCTTCAGGGCCTTAAGGTCGAGCTTCTTGAATTCCTCAGCGTAGTTGAACGCCTCGCCCATGGGATTACTCAGGTTAGAGTTCTGATGAAGAATCTTGAGGTTCAACTGGTTCGGCCACCAGTCCCGGATCGACGTTCCTCTTCCGGCAGGGGTTCTGCTCGTTTTGCCCGTTACCGGGCACTTGGTATCATCATTCATCTCTGCTCTCCTTTCTTATGGGCGTGCATTCGTTCAGCCTCGTATCCCGGGATGCTGTACGGATCGCCTTACATCCTCCCTCTCGACGTTGATAATTAAGAATAAGAATCAGCATGTGTTGCGTCAAGAAATGAGATGAAAGGTTCCTTCCATTATTGCGCAATGTCCTCGCAAGAGGGCTGGAACAGACTGCCCACCTGCTCACCCACCCAGGCAAGGTGAGGAAGGGCAACTCTCCACTGTTCCCTAATCTTCCTTGATTTTTTTTCATCCGCGTGATTTATCCAATCGTGTTGAATGTGCGGGTCTGGTCCCTTGAACCACTGCGGACCGGGGCAGAAATCGGGGAATATACTCTGAAGGAGGCGTCATGAAGGAAGTTGTCATCACCTCTGCAGCACGAACGCCGAACGGGAGCTTCAACGGAGCGCTGGCACAGACGAGTGCCACGTCGCTGGGCGCCATGGCCATAGAGGAGACGATCCGGCGCTCGGGTATCGCAAAACAGGACGTGGACGAGGTCATCATGGGGATGGTGCTCCCCTGCGGTTACGGTCAGAATCCATCCAGGCAGGCGGCAGTCAAGGCCGGCCTCCCCTGGGACGTGGGGTGCATCACCGTCAACAAGGTGTGCGGATCAGGCCTGAAGGCGGTCATGCTCGGCGCCCAGGCAATCCGGACGGGCGATAGCGATGTCGTGGTGGCCGGCGGGATGGAGGTCATGAGCGCGGCCCCCTACTACCTCGAGAAGGCGCGCACCGGGTACCGGATGGGTCCCGGCGTGATCCAGGACCACATGGTCCACGACGGCCTCTGGGACATCGTGAACGACTTCCACATGGGCATTTCGAACGAGCTGTGCTCGGAGAAGTACACCATCTCCCGTGAGGACCAGGACCTCTATGCGGAAAGGTCCTACCGGCTCGCCATGAACTCCATACAGGAAGGAAGATTCGTAGACGAGATCTTTCCGGTGAGCATTCCCCAGCGCAAGGGAGATCCCGTCCTGTTCAGCGTTGACGAGTGCCCCCGGGAGACCACCTATGAGATGCTCGCCAGGATGCAACCCGCCTTCAAGAAAGGCGGGGTCACCACGGCCGGCAACTCGTCGGTCATATCCGACGGCGCCTCCGCCATTGTCCTCATGTCCCGGGAAAAGGCAACCGAGCTCGGTTGCACCGTCCTGGCCACCATCGGCGCCCAGGCGAGCGCCGGACTCGACATGAAGTACGTGCTCGTGGCCCCCATCCTTGCGATCCCCAAGTGTCTGAAGAAGGAGGGGATCGAGATCAAAGACGTGGACCTCTTCGAGGTGAACGAGGCCTTCAGCGGCTCCACCGTCGCGGTGATCCGCGAGCTCGGCCTCGACATGGACAAGGTGAACGTGAACGGCGGATCCGTCGCCCTCGGCCACCCCATCGGGTCCAGCGGCAGCCGCGTCCTCATCACGTTACTCCACGAGATGAAACGCGCAGACAAAAAGACGGGGCTCGCCACGCTGTGCCTCGGCGGCGGCGAGGCGGTGGCGCTCATCGTGAAGCGTTCCTGATGCTGCCTGCACCCTAAAATCGCGCAAAGAAGGAGACTCCCATGATGGATGTGAAGGTATTCGGCGTCGTCGGCGCAGGCCAGATGGGCAACGGTATCGCCCAGGTGGCGGCCGCAAGCGGCCTCGAGGTCGTCATGAACGACATCAGCGAAACGTTCGTGAGCAACGGCCTCAAGAACATCGTCAAGAACCTTGGCCGCTCGGTGGACAAGGGAAACCTCAGCCAGCAGGACAAGGACCAGATCCTGGGCAGGATCAAAACGAGCACGGATTTGAACGACATGAAGAGCTGCGACTTCGTGGTGGAGGCGGCCAGCGAGAAGGAGCCCATCAAGTTCCAGATCTTCCGCACCCTTGACGAGGTCTGCCCGGCCGGTGCGATCCTGTCCACGAACACGTCGTCCATCCCCATCGGCAGGGTCGCTTCCCAGACGAAGCGGCCCGAGATGGTCATCGGCATGCACTTCATGAACCCGGTGCCGGTCATGAAGCTCTGCGAGATCATCCGCGGCATCGCCACCGCCGAGGAGACCTTCAAGCTCACCTGGGATCTGGCCGTAAAGTTCGGCAAGACACCGGCCGAGGCAAACGACTACCCGGGGTTCATCGCCAACCGCATCCTCATGCCCATGATCAACGAGGCCGTCTACTGCCTCTACCACGGCGTGGGCACCCGCGAGGCCATAGACACCGTGATGAAGCTCGGCATGAACCACCCCATGGGGCCGCTCGCGCTCGCCGACCTCATCGGGCTCGACACCTGCCTCGCCATCATGGAGACGCTCTACGGCGGCTTCTGCGACTCCAAGTACCGTCCCTGCCCCCTGCTCAGGAAGTACGTGGAGGCCGGGTGGCTCGGGAGAAAAACGGGCAAGGGGTTTTACGAGTACACGTAAAGGCGCGAGGCATCAGGCGTCCGGCCAAGGAAGGGTTCCCCCTCAACCGGGGCCTGATGCCTAGGGCTTCCTGTACACCTCGATGAAGTCAACGTACGAGGTGGACTTCTCTCCGGTGTTGTCCGAGTCGTTCATGATGCCGATGGTGGCACGCCGGGGAGGTTTTTTGCCAAAGGCCGCCATGTAGTCTTCCACGATGTTCGCCTCCTCAACGACCCACTGTCCGACGAGGGAGCCGCCCTGTTCCTTTACGACCATCCGGTTCCGGTCGGTGTACGGGCTTTTGATCATCTTTTCCGGAACGACCTTGCTCGACCACACGTAGTTCAAAGACCCCACGGGGGGATACTCTCCATAGATCAGCCGTGCCGCACCGTAGACGGCACGGTCAAGGGGCCCCGCCATCTTGGGGTCGTACGCGAAGGCGATGTAGATCCTGATGGGGTAATCGTCGCCTTCCTTGCGTGCAGGGTCTGCCTTTGCGTAGACGGCGCTCACCTTCCATTGCCAGCGGATGTCGGGGTACTCGGTGACATCGAAGGTCTTCCGGTACACGAGGAGCGATGCCGATGCGTCGCTCCTGGCCACGAGGGAGGAACCCCGGTCCGACTTCTCCACTGCATAGATCGTGTGGCGGGGGATCTTGGGGAAGAAGACCTCCTTCCAGGCAGCGAGGTCGTTGAACTCCTCCCGGAAGAGCACCTGAGCGCCCTGCGAATGTGCTGCTGCCGCTACGACGGCCCCTGAAATCAAGAAAGCCATGACAATCCTCGCCGCACGTTTCATCTATTCACCCCCGATTTCTTTTCCAACCCCCCGAGCAGGCGGTCCTTCAGTGCTGCGGCATACAGGGGTGCCCACTGCCGCAAGACAGAGGCCCGCGACCGGTAGAGCAGGGAGACGGTCGCAAGAGGAACCTTCAGGAAATAGCCTGCGTACACCAGCTGGTTCATCACCCACGTGCGGAACACCCCGAGGGACTCATACCTTCGGGCAGACGTGGTGACCCGCGACGGGAGGATGACGAGGCGGCCCTTCTTCCTGATCTCGCTCACAAAAGCGACATCCTCCAGGATGGGCATGTCGGGGAACCCTCCCAGCTCATGGAAAAAAAAGGCCGGCATGAAGAGCCCCTGGTCCCCGTAGGGCAGCCTGAGCCTCCTGGTCCTCATGTCTGCCCCCTTCTCGATGATCGCAAGACCGACGGATGAGGCGTCGAACCTCAGCCCGAAGGCGCCTGCAGCCCTCTCATCGTCCTTGAGGGCGAACCGGATGTCCCGGTCGTACCCCGGGGGCACCACGGTGTCGGCGTGGACAAAGAAAAGGATCCGGCCCGAGGCATGGCAGGCCCCCTCGTTCATCTGGCAAGCCCTGCCCTTTGGCGCAGAAATGACTTTTGCACCACTCGCGCGGGCAATGTCCACGGTCTCGTCTGCACTCCCGGCGTCCGCCACGATCACCTCCACGTTGGTGCCACCCATGAGGCTCTCTAAGGTCCTGCGTATCCGCGTGCCTTCGTCGAGTGCGGGGATGACAACAGAGATGCGTCTCATGCGATCTTTCTCGAGCGCCCGGTCCCACACGCTCAGATCTTCCGGCCGGTCCACGTCCCGGAGTTCCTCCAGGAGACGGACACCGAGCCCGAGGCGCTGTGCTGCATCGAGGGTCGCCTCCAGGGTCCGGGGATCGCTCCAGGGGACCTTGTCAAAGAGCCCCGGCAGGTCCTTCTTCAAGCCGATGAGATAATACCCGCCGTCGCTCGCAGGTCCCAGGACACAGTCTTTATCGCGAAGCGCCGCGAACGCCTCGAGGATCAGATCCCGCGAAAGGCCCGGGCAATCGGTCCCTATGAGGACGACCTTTCCCTGCCTCTTCCTGAAGGACCTGCAGAACGACGATCTCATGCGCACACCCAGGTCACCCGGCACCTGCCTCACATACCTGATGCCGGGTCCGTACGCCTGGTCCATCAGGCTTTGCGAGCCCCCATCGAAATGGGCCTCGACAGAAATCCCCCTGGTCGTGGAGAGGTTCCTCGCCAGGGCAAGGGTGCGCATGGTCATGTCATGCTGGAGGTCCGAGGCCTTCTGCGGCCCGAGCGCGGGAATGAGCCGTGTCTTCGCCCTGCCCGGCTCGGGATATCGGGTGAAAACGATGAGCGTGTCTCTCTCAGCCATGTCCGGATACTCGAAGAATCATCTCAGGAGGGTCTCATAGCCCGGGACTGCGCTACGGGAGCGTTGCCCCGGCGAAGCGCTTCCCGATCTCCTCCATCCGCTTCCTGTTCACCCCCAGGTCGGAATACCCCAGACGGGAGGCGGACCTGAAATGGATGATCTTTTCCGCGTCATCCAGGACAAACTCCACGTCATCCCTGAACCGGAACAGACGGGAGGTGAACACCACGTGGACATAGTCTCCCTGGTCAGTGACGATCTCTGTCCTGGGCATGGAGGCGATCACCTCCACCAGCCTCAGGTGAGCCTGTTCCTTCATGCCCGTATACCTGATGGGATCCATGCGGTGCTTTTCGTCCTGCGCCCGGGTGGACACGCAGTTGGGGCTGCCCGGGCAGGGCGCAAGCTGCCCGTCCTTCACCCCCGGGCCGGAGAGCTTCGTGCCCGAGCAGCTCACGAGCAGCAGGCACATCATGAATGCACCGGTCGTCTTCAGCATATCTTCCTCCCCGTGTTCAGTTTTCTTACTCTCTCACGTTCTCTTATAACCTTAGGCCGGCCTATTGCCAATGGGTGAACAGGGAGGGAACCGATTTCGAAATCCTGCCCCTGCGCTCTGGACGGGCACCGGTGATTTATTGTAAAGAGAGAGGTGTTGACACCTTTGTTTCGGTGATGTTCTCTGATCTGTTGGGTAAAAGGACATCCCGGGTGATTTTTGAATCCGCATCCTTCACGTATTCGAACAAATGCGGTATGGGAGGGTTACCATGAACGTATTGCTCGCCGGTGATGTCGGTGGAACCAAGACCAACCTTGCCCTGTACAGCCCGGAGAAAGGGCCGCGCGAGCCGCTCGTGCGCGCAACGTTTCCCTCCTCGGCCTATGAAAGCTTCGAGGACATGGCCGCCGAGTTCCTCAGGCAATCGGGAGCCGTGCTTTCCTGCGCGGTCTTCGGGGTGGCAGGCCCTGTGGAAGGATCCAGGGCGCTCATCACCAACCTGCAGTGGGTGATCGACGCGGATCGTCTTGCCCCGGTCCTCGGCTCCAGACAAATCAACCTCCTGAACGACCTCGAGGCTACTGCGCTGGGCATACCGGTCTTGAACCAGGCAGACCTTCATGTATTGAACGAAGGCGAACCCGAACCGGGCGGGCCCATCGGCGTCATAGCTCCGGGCACAGGACTCGGCGAGGCATACCTCACGTGGGACGGATCCTGTTACCTTGCCCACGCTTCCGAAGGCGGGCATACCGACTTTGCGCCGAGAACACCCCGGGAGGTCAAGCTGCTCGAATACCTCATGGAGCGTTACGGCCACGTGAGCTATGAGCGCATCTGCTCGGGAAGCGGCATCCCCAACATCTATGCCTTCCTGCGGGACAAGGGATATTACCGGGAACCCGCCTGGCTTGCAGAGGAACTCGAGAAGGCCCCGGACCGGACGGTCGTCATCAGGGAGACCGCCCAGAACAGCACCAGGACATGCGAGCTGTGCACCGAGACGCTGAAGATGTTCGTCTCCATACTCGGGGCGGAAACGGGCAACCTGGCCCTGAATATCCTGCCCACGGGGGGCATCTATCTCGCCGGCGGCCTACCCCCACGGATCCTCGGCATGCTCGCAAGCGACGTGTTCCTCGATGCATACTTCGCC
>JAJFUP010000020.1 GCA_021372395.1 Deltaproteobacteria bacterium | reverse complement strand
CAGCCCCGCCGACTCCCCTGCACACAGAACGGACCCTGAGCAGAGAAGGAGCCCCTTCGCCATGGCCCTGGTCTTCCCCTGCCCCACCGCCTGGTCGTACATCAGGGAAAGCCCCTCGGATATCACCAGTTCGTGTGGTCCCGTCATGGGTGGCACCCTCACCGGTGCACTGCTTTCTGCCGCGCCGCGAACTCGGTGCTGGTCTCGAGGATGCGTTTCTTCAGATGAGCCTCGTCGAACTCGGACTGATAGACCATGCGGTTCTCGTTCTCGTAGCGCCAGTCGGCATCGGGGCGCATGACGCAAACCCTGCGGTAGAGCTTCGTGTCAGGCAGAGGAAAAGGGATGGTGAAGGAGATCTCGTTCAGGGGCAGCGTCAGGGCCCAGGCAAGGGTCGTCTCGATGGTCTCGTAGGTCTCTCCGGGATACCCCACCATGAAAAATCCTGCCGTAGCAATGCCGCACCGGGAAAAGAGGCGGACCATGTGCTCGGCCTCCTCGACGGTCGCGTTTTTGTTCATGAGCTTAAGCACGTCGTTGCTGCCCGATTCCAGGCCGAAAAAGACCTTGTGGCAGCCCGCCTGCCGCATGAGTTCGACGTCTTCCAGGGGGATGGGCTCGGTGCGCGACAGGCAGCTCCACTTCATGTCCAAACCTTCCCTGATCATCCTTCGGCAAAAGGCCCGGACATGGTCGAGATCCAGGGTGAAACAGTCGTCGGCGATCCAGAGTCCGTCGTATCCGAAGGACCTGATATCCAGGATTTCCTCGAAAATGCGGTCCATGTCCCGCTTCCGGAAGTTCCTGCCGAAGACGGGCTTGGAGCAGAAGTCGCAGTCGTGGGGGCAGCCGTAGGTGGTCATGATCCCGGCCGGTGAATACCCTTCCCGCTCCTGCCAGAACTGCTGGTAGCGCTCGTGCAGGTAATCCGTGCGGTCGGGAATTGGCAGGCGGTTGAGCTCCTCTTCGTCGCTTTGCTGCGGCGGCGTCGTGACGAGGGTGCCGGCCTGGTGGTCGCGGGCGAACAGACCGGGGTAGCGGCCATGGTCCTCGAGCACATCGGCCAGCGAACCAAGGCTGAGGTAATCCCTGCAGAAACGGGGGAAGGACTTGACTGACTCGCCCAGGAAGACGCAATCGAAGTCCGGGATGAACTGCTGGGGTCTCAAGGTGGGCATGGGCCCTCCGCAGACCAGGATCGTTCCGGGTAAAAGCGAGCGGATCCTTCCGGCGAGCTTGTGCGCGGTCTCGACCATGGTCAGCATGACATAGATGCCCACGATCCGTGGCCGCAAGAGCGCCAGTTCGGCCACCACTCCATCGACGTCGCTGAAGGTGAGATCCCGGATCGATGTGTCCAGCCCCTCCTTACGCAGCAATGCACTCAGCTGTGCAATGCCCAGCGGATGAAAGAGCATGGCGTTTTCGGCGTGCTGATACACGTAGGGGTATATCAGGACTATTTCCGACATCTCTTCTTGGACCCCCTTTTGGATGTAATATCATCGACGTGCGGGACAAAGGACAAGGTAATGAATTGCCTCGCATAAAACAAGGGGCGAGAAGATTTTTCTCGTGCCTGGGGCTCCGTGGCGGCCCTGGCTGTTCATGAACGTTTCATCCGGCTCACGCATGCTTATCTGTGTTCGACCCTGAACGAGCAAGCCGGATGTACCTCATCTATACGGGGTGAAGTCCTTTCCCCTCATGCGGGACCGCTTCAGTGTCCTTGCGGGATGCTACAGTCTCCGTTCCTGCTTGAGCCTGTCGACGATCTTCTGGATGGCCGGCAGTGCCTTTACCGCCGCCTTTTCCCCCTCCAGGATCGCCTCGTGGCGCTTGCTCAGGTCGGAAGACCCGATCTGCCCCACAGCCGGCTGGATCACGACATCGGCCTTGAGGAGCTGGTAGGCGGCTATCTTTGAATACATGATGTCGATGGCCTGAAGGATCGTGTCCATCGTGCCTTGCGGGACGGTTCCGTCCATGCCGCCGGAGATGTCCACGGCAATGACCACATCGGCACCGTACCGCCTTGCCACATCG
>JAJFUP010000154.1 GCA_021372395.1 Deltaproteobacteria bacterium | reverse complement strand
CTCGTACACCTGACGGAAAACACGCCCGGCAGGTCGAACGTCCTGTGCAACTGCTGCAGCTGCTGCTGCGAGATGCTCCGCTTCGCCACGGACACGAAGACCAAAGGCGTGCTGGCACCGAGCCGGTTTCAGGCCCGTGTGAAGGCCGCAGAGTGCACTTCCTGCGCCCTGTGCACGGATATCTGCCCGGTTGGGGCCATATCGCTTTGTGAGGATGAGCCTGCCGGGGTAAACCAGGATGAATGCATCGGGTGCGGTCTGTGTGCCACGGCCTGCCCTGTGGGCGCCATATCCCTCATCGAGGTGAGGCCCCCGGCGTAGGGTGCGGCCGGGGCCGTTTCGTTCTCAACGGAAGCGCGCGCTTCTCAGGGCTTGTTCAGCCACTCGGTGATCTGCTTGAAACGAGCGGGCCATGCATCGGTGATGCGCTCGCTCAGGAAGTCCCGGAAGATGCTGTCGAAGAGCTGGAACCCAGTCTCCACGAGGCTCATCCGCTCGTAGAATGCGGCTATGCGTTCCTGGAAAGGGTCTGTCAGCTCATCCTTCTCGAGCTGCACCGGAGGGCATGCATAGGAGCCGAAGGCGAAGATGTCGCCTTTGAGCGCCATCTTCCATGACCTGCTGTCCTTCTCCAGGTGGATCACCGCCTCTATGATGTTCTTGCCGTCTCTCACGGAGCTCCTGGCCTCGGCAAAGTCCCTCTGAGGGCCGGTGATGGAGCTCTTTCTGATCCCCTCCTCGTGCTCGGCCTTGAGCACGAACCGGTCCTGGAGATAGCCGAGAAAGCTCTCTCCCTGCTCCATGGGGCCCTGCTGGTTCACGGTGTAGACCGAAGACCCGTTGCTGGTCTGGTACATGAGCCACAGCAGGAAGTCCCACCCGACCCATCGGTTCCTCTTGATCTGGAGGAGCACGTCCTTGGACGGCGCCTGGTCACAGCGCGTAAGAGCCGGCTGCTGATCGTCCTTCACCACCCGGTATGCCCTGCTCATGGGATGGACAGGCTCCAGGCTCAGGCCCTCGAAGGCCTGCGCAAAGGCATCTTCCACGAAATCCAGGACCCGCTCGCTGATGCTCGTCACCAGGAGCGTGGACGCCTCCGTGTTCCAGACCACGTCGTAGGTGGAGGGCACCGGCAGGGTCTTGGTGATGAGCGCGGCATGGAGCGTTTCCCGCATCTCGGCCTTGCGCTTGAAGGGGACCCGGTTCAGGTCGGCCCTTTCCGAGAGCCAGCGGCCGCACTCCTTTGCGAGGAGGTTCTTCAGCAGGGCAGAGGGAACCTTGCGCTGGTCTCTGCGCAGGGTAAACAGGTAGTAAGGCTGACGCTTGAATACATTGTCGTTGTCGAAATCGGCACTGGTGTGATCATCGAAGCTCACCCAGCCGGTCGATTCCTGGTCCGGGGTCGCATCGATGGGCATGAACTGGTTCTTCTGCAGACACTCCTGCACCCAGGCATCCCCCTTGCATTCCCCGACCACCAGGTACTGGTAGACACTCACCGTGTTGGACATCATCCCCATAGCATTCTCCTCCTCGGATTCAGGCACCTCGACATACACCAAAGCCTCCCCGGTGAGCAAGCCCGGAAAAACCACCCATTGCCCAGGGCATAGGGTGTCCTGTGCAAGGCATGAAACCTCCTCGGTCCTTGGACGAGACCGCGGATGCTTGCACCGTCCACCTCATCCCCCTATTCATTAAGCGCGAGTGCACAGGAACAATGGGTGACACGTGCGCGGCGGGGATGGGATGTCCTGATTACAGGAGAAGAGGTTTTACGCATGGCACGGGTATGCATAGGCACCTCGGGCTGGAACTACGACCACTGGAGGGGAGTCTTCTACCCCGAGGGTCTCCCCAGGGCAAGGTGGCTCGGCCACTATGCGCAGACATTCTCCTCCGTGGAGGTGAATGCCACCTTCTACCGGCAGATGAGGCCGTCGACCTTTGAGAAGTGGAGGCAGGGCACCCCGGAGGGATTCCTCTGGGCGGTCAAGGCGAGCCGGTTCATCACCCACATCAAACGGCTCGCAGATGCACAAGGCGCTCTCAGCGTGTTCATGAAATCCCTGGAGCCGCTCAGGGAAAAGCTCGGCCCCATCCTCTTCCAGCTTCCGCCGACGCTCTTTTTCGACAAAGGCCTGTGCGAAGCGTTCTGCTCGCTGCTGCCCGCCGTCCACCGGTACGCGCTCGAGGCGAGGCATGCGAGCTGGACGGAAAGCGAGGCCCTCCAATGCCTCGCGGATCACTGCATTGCCTGGTGCATATCGGATACAGCCGGGAGGTACCCCTCTCTCGAGGCCGTGACAGCCGACTTCGTCTACGTGCGTCTCCACGGATCCACCAGCCTCTATGCGTCCTGCTACTCGGAAGAAGAGCTTCGGCAGTGGGCAGCGAGAATCCGGGACTTCGGCAGGGACGCCTACGTCTACTTCGACAACGACTTCATGGGGTATGCCCCGAAGAATGCCTTGAGACTCCTGACGATCCTCGGCTGAACCATTCTGCAACGCAGGAGGTCTTCGGGCGGGAGAGCGCCGTTCCCTCTGTGCGCAGGGAATTTTCCTGTCCGGCCTTTGTCATTCATGCGGATCATGTTATATTTTTCTGGGAGTACCTGTCAGAAGAGGAGGTCTGTCATGAGGATAAACCGTACGCTCTCTGTCTTCACCCTGTCTCTCTCCCTCGCCCTGATGCCCGCGGTCAGCAGTGCAGGCGCCTTCGAGCTATCGAGCACCGCATTCAAGGCAGGGGAGCCGATACCGACGAGGCACACCTGCAGGGGCGAGGATGTCTCGCCGCCTCTGGCGTGGTCGGGTGCCCCGAAGGCCACCCGGAGCTTCGCGCTCATCTGCGACGACCCCGATGCGCCTCTTGCGACCTGGGTCCACTGGGTGTACTACGACATCCCTGCATCGGTTTATGCTCTCCCTGAAGCAATCGGCTCGGCAGAGAAGCCCTCCCCCGGCGGGACGAGCGGGAAGAACAGCTTCCGCAAGGCAGGCTATGGCGGCCCGTGCCCGCCTTTCGGCACCCACCGGTACTTCTTCAGGCTCTATGCCTTGGACACGTTCCTGGGTCTGAAGGCGGGTGCGACAAAGAAAGAGCTCGTAAAGGCCATGAACGGGCATATCCTGGACCAGGCGGAGCTTATGGGCACCTACAGGAAACCGTAGGGGACGCTTCCCTGACGGAAATTATGCCCCTCCCCGGATCTTGATACGGATGCCCTGCCTCCCTATTCTACAATACACGCGTGGGTGATGCACCTGAGGGCACGAAAGGACCTGCGTGATCGAGGCTTCCCGGAAAGGGGGGCCAAGGAGGAAAGACCATGACTCGACAGGACAGTCCCGTGAAGGCCAACCGTCTTGCAGCTGAGACGAGCCCCTATCTGCTCCAGCACGCGACGAACCCGGTGGACTGGTTCCCCTGGGGGGACGAGGCCTTCGAGAGGGCAAAGAACCTGGACAGGCCCGTGTTCCTCTCCATCGGCTACTCCACCTGTCACTGGTGCCATGTCATGGCGCACGAGTGCTTCGAGGACGAGGAAGTGGCTTCGCTGATGAACGAGACCTTCGTGTCCGTCAAGGTGGACCGGGAGGAACTCCCCCACATCGACCACGTCTACATGGAGGCCTGCCAGCTCATGACCGGCAGCGGGGGCTGGCCGCTCACCGTCATCATGTCCCCGGACAGGAAACCTTTTTTCGCTGCAACCTACCTGCCCAAGCACACCAGGGGAGGAATCACGGGCATGATGGAGATGATCCCGCTCATCGCCCAAGCCTGGCAGACAGGGAGGGCAAAGATCACCGACTCGGCTGCCGAGATCACCCGGGTGGTGAGGCAGTCCGGTGTCATGAAGCCCGGAGATGCACTCGGAGGTGACCTCCCCGGCAAGGCAGTCGGCGAGATCAAATCGCGCCACGACCCGGTCCATGGAGGTCTCGCGGGTGCGCCCAAATTCCCCATGCCTCACCACATCATGCTCCTCCTGAGGCACCACCGCCGCACCGGGGACCAGGAGGCCCTGTCCATGGCAGTCAGGACGCTCGAGGCCATGCGGCTAGGCGGGATCTACGACCATGTGGGCGGCGGGTTCCACCGCTACTCCACGGACGAACTCTGGCGCGTGCCCCACTTCGAGAAGATGCTCTACGACCAGGCTCTGCTGGCCCGCGCCTATGCCGAGGCATACCAGGTGACTGCCCGCGACGATTTCAGGCACACCGCGGAAGGGGTCCTCGATTATGTCATTCGCGACTTGTGCACCCCTGAAGGCATGTTCGCAACCGCCGAGGATGCAGACAGCGAGGGCGAAGAGGGGAGGTTCTACCAATGGACGGCCGGAGAGATGAAAGAAACCCTGGACAACAAGGACTACGACCTTGCCCGGGAGATTTTCGACATCCGCGAGGAGGGGGCCAACATCCTGCGCATGCCGCAGGACGAGACCAACCTTGCCCGCCGGATCGCCCTCACCTGGCAAGATCTCGCCTGGCGCATGGCCCGTATCAGGCATGCCCTTTTCGAGGCGCGTTTAAAAAGGGTGAGGCCCTTCAGGGACGACAAGGTGCTCACGGACTGGAACGGCCTCATGATCGCCGCTCTCGCCAGCTGCAGCAGGACCTTCTCGAGGCGGGACTACGCGGATGCGGCCGGACAGGCAGCAGACGGTCTCCTCGAAAAGATGTTTCCGGATGGCAGGCTCTTGCATGTGTACCGGTCAGGGAAGGCCCGCCTCAAGGCAGGCCTGGACGACCATGCGTTCCTCATCTGGGGGCTCATCGAGCTCCATGAGGCCACCTTCGAACCACGATACCTCGAGGCCGCAACCACCCTCCATGAGGTTCTCGTGGAACACTTCCTCGACCGTGAGAACGGCGGGTTCTTCTCCACCTCCGACGATGCGGAGGCCATCCTCTCCCGGTCCAAGGCCTCGTTCGACAACGCCATCCCCTCGGGCAATTCGGTTGCCATGCTCAACCTCCTGAAGCTCTCCCTTCTCCTGGGCGACCCCTCGCTGAAAGACCTGGCCATGGAGACAGGTAGGGCCTTCTCTCAGTCCGCATCCCGCATCCCGTCCGCCCATGCCTTCATGATGTGCGCCGTGGATCTCCTCATGGGTCCGACCTTTGAGGTGACCATCTCCGGAGACCCGGCCCGTCAGGACACGGCAGACATGATCGAAGCGCTGGGCAGGCGCTTCCTCCCCCACGTGGTGACCCGTCTCAGACCTGATCAGGGAAAGGCCGTTGCCTCCGTGTGCACAGAGAACGTCTGTCTCGTGCCCTCGGGCGATATCCGGACCGTGCTCGACCATGTCTCGAAATGAGACCTTCCCCCGAAAGGTTCTCATCAGGAAATAATGGAGCCTTCTCCTCGTTGAAGGCCCCGGACGAAGGCCGTCAGGGAAGATCTCACCCACCACGCCAACAGCGCTTCACTATCCCGTGCGTTTCTGCTAATATGGCGTAACAATGAGTGCCAGTGTGCAGTCAGCCACCCTGTGGGGGACTGATGCGCTCGGTGTTGTGGTGGAAGTTGATATTCAGGGAGGTCTGCCGTACTTTGCCATCGTGGGGCTGCCCGACAGCTCGGTAAAGGAGAGCAGGGAGCGGGTGAGATCCGCCATCAGGAATGCCGGCCTCGACTTCCCCCCCAGGCGCATCACGGTGAACCTCGCCCCGGCGGATGTGAGGAAGGAGGGAGGGACCTTCGACCTGCCCATTGCCGTCGCCATCCTCGCCTGCCTCGGCATGGTGCCCGGGGATGTGCTCCAAAACTACCTTTTCGTGGGCGAACTGGGCCTGGACGGCAGCGTGCGGCCCGTGCGCGGGGTTGTGTCCGCCGCGTTCCTCGCCAGGCGCCTGGGCTTGAAGGGGATTGTGTGCCCACCCCAGAACGTGCGGGAGGCCTCTCTCTCGGGGGTGGAAGTGCTGCCGGTATCCGACCTCAAACAGGCCTTCGCCTATCTCACGGGCGGTCTGCCCGTGCCGGAGGAAGAACCGGCTGGGGAATTCCCCGAGCAGGAGGCATCCTTGCTCGACCTTTCCGAGATATCCGGCCAGGACCTGGCCAAGAGGGCGCTCGCCATAGCCGCTGCAGGATCCCACAATCTCCTCTTGGTAGGTCCACCCGGCGCCGGGAAGTCCATGCTGGCAAAACGCCTTCCCTCGATACTGCCGCCCTTGACCCGCGATGAGATCCTGGAATGCACCAGCATCTATTCCGCCGCCGGCAAGCTGAAGCGCAATGACGTGGTGACGCTGAGGCCCTTCAGGTCACCTCACCACACCATCTCAGACGCGGGTCTCATCGGAGGGGGCGCCATGCCCACACCGGGGGAGGTGAGCCTTGCACACAACGGCGTCCTGTTCCTGGACGAGCTTCCGGAGTTCAGGCGCAGTGCGCTCGAAGCCATGCGCCAGCCCCTGGAGGACAGGAAGGTGACCGTATCGAGGGCCAGCTCGGCCTTCACGTTCCCGGCCGGATTCCAGCTCGTAGCGGCCATGAATCCGTGTCCGTGCGGCTGGCTCGCCCACCCGGCACGGGAGTGCCGGTGCACGCCCGCATGGATCGCAAAGTACAAGGCCCGGGTCTCGGGTCCCCTGCTCGACCGCATCGATATCCATGTCTGGGTCGACCCGGTGGATGTCGAGAGCGTCCTGGCCCCGAAAGGGGCCGCTTCGTCCGAGGCCGTGCGGGACAGGATCGTGGCATCCCGTTTGCGGCAGATGCACCGGGGCTTTTTGAACGCGAGGATCCCGGATGGCGGGCTCGATGAGGGGTGCAGGCTGGACGGACCCTCCCGGACGTTGCTCATCACGGCCATGAAGCGCTACAGCCTGAGCATGCGGGGGTACACGAGGGTGATCAAGGTGGCACGGACCATTGCAGACCTCGACGGATGCCCCGACATCCGCGATCACCACGTGGCTGAGGCGCTCCAGTACCGGCCCGAGATGGCCGGACGCTAGCCCTGCAAGCCCATCGAGGGCGCTGTATCCCCGGGCGGAAAGAGGGCAATAGCCCCTTAATTCCTTACCCTAGACGAACAGCTCACTCACCGATGACTCGGTGTAGATCCGTTTGATGGCTTCTGCCAGCAACGGCGCCACGCTCAAGACGGTGACCTTCGGGCACATCGCGGCCTCGCCTTTCAGGGGGATGGTGTCGGTGACCACGATCTCCTCGATGGGAGAACTCATGATCCTGCTGATGGCAGGCCCTGACAGCACCGCATGGGAACAGCATGCAACGATCTTTGACGCTCCGGAATCCATGAGCGCCACTGCGCCGTTGGAGAGCGTTCCCGCCGTATCCACGATGTCATCGACGATGACGCACACCTTTCCCTTCACGTCGCCGATGATGTGCATGACGTTCGACTCGTTTGCCCGTTCCCGCTTCTTGTCGATGATCGCCAGGTCGGCCTTCAAGGGCTTGGCATAGGCCCTGGCCCTCTCCACACCGCCGGCATCGGGGGAAACGAAGCTGAGGTGATTGATGAACTTGTCCTTTATGTAATCCAGCATCACGGGCTTGGCATAGAGGTTGTCCACGGGGATGTCGAAGAATCCCTGGATCTGGCCCGCATGGAGATCCATGGTGAGCACGCGGTCGGCACCGGCGATGGTGAGCAGGTTGGCGATGAGCTTCGCGGTGATGGGGGTCCGTGGCGATGCCTTCCGGTCCTGTCGGGCATATCCGAAGTAGGGCATCACGACGGTAATCCTCTTGGCCGATGCGCGCCTGGTGGCATCGACCATCACGAGAAGCTCCATGAGATGCTCGTTCACCGGCGAGCATGTGGACTGGACGATGAAGATGTCCCTGCCGCGGATGCTCTCGTGGATGTCCACCGATGTCTCGCCATCGGAAAACCGCTTCACCTCCCCGTGGCCCATCTCGATCCCGAGAATCTGGCAGATGCTCTCGGCAAGGGGTCTGTTGGAATTCCCTGTAAGGACGCAGATGCTGGATTGCATATCTCTTTCCCTTCTCACATAGAATGTACTGGCACGGGTGGGTTGGAACCACTGTCTAGCGAGACCCTTGAATCCTCGCGTCCATGCAGTGAAACGACATCCCCTCACTTCGGATTCTCGTGGCTACTGGGCCGTGCACAGGATACTGAGCAGGGGAGTACTCACACTTTGAGAATGTGGCTGGGACGGGTGGATTCGAACCACCATAACGAGATCCAAAATCTCGTGTCCTGCCATTAGACGACATCCCAGTACCCGCGGAATCCTCCGGTTACCGGGAGCGAAATATAGTAGAATTAAACCTCGTTGGCAATCTTTAGTTTGTAGGAATCGAGAATGGATTTCTCGATCTTGTCCCTCGTCTCCATATTCAGGGGGTGTGCGGTATCCCTGAAGGTCCCGTCCTTCCGCTTCCGGGAAGGCATAGCCACAAACAATCCCGTTGTCCCGCTGATGATCCGGAGATCGCGGATAACAAAGCAATCATCGAACACGATGGAAGCGTATGCCTTGAGCTTGTCGTTATCCTTGACCGGAAACACCTTGACCTCTGTAATCTCCATAAATATCCCCCGTCAATCTTGTTGTGGGTATGTAGCTATACCCATCATGCCGTTTGAGGCGGCTCATAACACTGCACAGGTGGGCACCCGACTCGAATATCCCGAAGACAGCCGATCCGCTACCCGACATTCCGGCTTTCAGTGCCCCCGCCTTCATAAGCTCTACCTTGATTCGAGTAAGCTCGGGATGAATATCAAATGCCACAACCTCCAGGTCGTTGAGGACCCAGTGCTCCGGCTCAATACAATTCTCTTTAATACTATCTATAGTAATTCCATTACCATCAGGAGTCAATGGAAAGGTAAACTTCGAGAAAACTTCGGCAGTGGATATCCCGAACGGGGGAATGACGATGAGATAGGCGCGGTCTTCGAGGGTCACCTCCTGGAGGGGAACATCGCCGCGCGAACCCATGAGCATGGCCTTCCGGTAGATGAAAAACGGACAATCAGCCCCCAGCTCTCCGGCGAGGGCCACCAGTTCCTGCCGGCCGAGGCCTGCCTTGAAGAGATCGTTCATGCCGAGCAGCACACAGGCCGCATCGCTGCTGCCCCCTCCCAGGCCCGCTCCCACGGGGATCTTTTTTACGATCCCGATGGATACACCCCCGGGGATACCCGTCCTCTCCAGGAAAAGCCCGGCCGCCCGAAAGGCAAGATTGTCCTTGGCAGCGCATCCGCAGCCACACTCGTCGAGGATGATGCCGGAAGGCGCCTCCTCGAGGGTGATCTCGTCACCGAAAGAAATCGGCACCATGATGGTCCGGAGCTCATGGTACCCATCAGGCCTCTTCCTCATTACCTTGAGGAAAAGGTTGATCTTTGCCGGCGCAAGGAGCTTCACTCGACGTCAACGGCCACGTACAGAGGCTTCACCCCTCGCTGGATGAGCAGCAGCACTGTCTGGCCCTTCTTCTTTGCAGCAATGGCTTTCAGGTACTGGGACACGTTGTTCACCACGTGCCTGTCCACCTCCCGGATGATATCCATCTTCTGAATCTGGCCCCTGGAGGCACTGCCCTTGGGATCCATGCCGACCACGAGCACCCCTGCGGCATCTTCCAGGTTGTACTGCTGCTGCACCTGGGGTGTGATGTTCACCACGGTGAGCCCGAGCCTGTCCTTGGTCCCCTCCGAACCACCGGGACCCTTTTCCATGCCCGCAACGTGCTCTTCGAGCCGTTTCTGCAGCTTGGTGGTCAGATTGAGGGAACGCCCTTCCCTCCAGACCACCAGCGTTACCCTTGCGTTGGGCTTCAGGCTGCCGATGATCCTCGTCAGTGCCCTCGGGTCGGATACGTCTCGCCCTTCGATCTTGAGGATGATGTCGCCGGGTTTCATGCCGGCCTTGTCTGCGGGATCGCCGGCATAGACGGACGTGACCATGGCTCCCTTGGCTTCTTTGAGCCCCACGGCACGGGCTATCTCGGGCGTCACATCCTGGATGGCCACCCCGAGCCAGCCTCGTGCCACCTCACCGGTTGCCTTGAGCTCAGGGAGGATCTCCTTGGCCATGTTGATGGGTGTGGCAAACCCGATGCCCTGGCCTGAAGCCACGATGGCGGTGTTGATCCCGATCACCTGCCCCTGCATGTTGATGAGCGGGCCACCCGAGTTTCCTGGATTGATGGCCGCATCGGTCTGGATGAAATTATCGTAGAGGCCCGCACCGATGACACGCGACTTGGCAGATACTATTCCCTGGGTCAGGGTGTGCCCGAACCCGAAGGGATTCCCGATGGCGACCACCCATTCCCCGATCTCGAGGGCCTCCGAGTCGCCGAGCACGGCCACGGGAAAATCCTTGTTCTTGGCATCGATCTTGATAAGGGCGATATCCGTCTTGTCGTCCGTCCCCACAACCTTGGCCTTGAACTCCTCTGAATCGGCCAGCGAGACGATGATCTCGTCGGCACCGGAAACCACGTGGTTGTTCGTCAGGACGTACCCGTCCTTCGAGATGATGAATCCCGACCCCAGGCTCCGCTGCTTGAGATCCTGGTCGGGGATGTTGTTGAAGAATTTTTTGAAGAACTCGTCAAACCAGTCGTCATACCCTGGCGGCGGATCGAAACGGCGGGAGATATCCCTGCTTTCCAGTGTCTTGCTCGTCCGGATATTGACCACCGTCGGGGTGAGTTCCTTGGCAAGCGAGGAGAAGCTTGGCAGCGGAACCTTTACCCCGGTGGGTGCCGCCCCTTCCTTCCAGAACGGTTGGGCCTCGCTCACGGAGCCCATCCGCAGGGAAGAGGCAATGAACATCCCGATGAACGCGGAGCACACTGCCACCATGAGGAGGATGCCATAGAACCCGAGTTTTTTGCGAATCTTCATTGCCGGCCCTTCACTGCTTCCACATAGTGCATCCTCAGCTCATACAGGATCTGTTCGATGATCCGATCTTCCTCCTCGGTGAGATTGCCCTTGGTCTTTTCCATGAGCAGGCTTATGATGTCGATGTTCTGCTTGGCAATGGGGAGGTTCTTCTGGACCGTTCCCGTAGCCGGGTCCGGTATTTTGCCCATGCAGATCATGGATGCGCTCGCAAAGCTCATGATGAGGGTCACAAAATCGATCAACAGTGAAGGGTCTCCCGGTGAAGGCTCTTGTTCAGAGTGCTCGCACCCCGGGTCACTCTTCATCTCCCGGCGGTCTAGCGCGTCATCCTCATCACTGCGCCCCCGCTTGTCAGAAAAGGTGTAGCCTCTCTTCTCTTCCTTCTTCTCGTCTTCCATGGCATCTCTCCGCTTAAAGGTGACTGGGCCGCTTCCTCGTATCAGGGTGTGTCCCCTGGACGCATCCAGGGGACAAGGTCCCTAGACCGTCCCGGTGGCCTTGCGTACTCCCACTATGGGGAAAACGTGGTCCACTATATATGCTATCTTACTGTCAACATACCTGTCTACAGCCTTCTTCAGGGTGTCGGAGATGCGGTGAGGCTGATCGCGAAGGGAGTCTATGTCCTGGCCGTGACCGTAGACTCCGCCGCCCACGCTGCCCGCAAAGTGATCCACCGGCTCTATGCCGTTGAGCAGTGCCCACGCAAGCGTCCATCCCCGGACTACATCGGGAACGCTGTAACCCCCTCCACCCAGCGCAAGAATCCGTGGACAGCTCTTCCGGATCTCCTCGATGACCTGGCAGTACCCGTTATTGGTGAGCCTCAGGTTCGTGAGCGGATCCTTCTTGAGGGTATCCATCCCGATCTGTGCCACCACGCAATCGGGCTTATAGGCCTGCACGAGCGGCGGGTAGATGGCCTTGAAGGCCCTGACATAGGTCTCATCATCCGTGTACTCCGCAAGAGGCACGTTCACCGTGTATCCGTAGCCCTTTCCCTCTCCCATCTCGGTCTCGAACCCCGTGCCCGGGTACAGGGTTTCTCCGGTCTGGTGCAACGAGACGAACATCACCTGATCCGTATCGTAGAAGGCATCCTGGACCCCGTTTCCGTGATGGGCATCGATGTCCACGTAGAGAACTCGCTGAAAGCCTTGTTTTAGAAGACGCTTGATGGCTATCACGATGTCGTTCACATAGCAGAACCCTTCGGCGTGTGCCCGTCCACCGTGGTGAAGTCCCCCCACAGGGCTGAACACGGTATCGGCCTGGCCCGATGCGATGAACTCGGCACCCGCAATCGTGGCGCCCACCACGAGCAGGGAGAAATCGAAGACCCCCTTGAAGATCGGATTGTCATTGGACCCCAGGCCATAGTGGAGCATGGTGAAATCAAAGGATCCGCTGTTTGCACCCTTCAACGCGTCGATGAATTCCGGGGAATGATACTCGGCCAGGACCTCTTCGGCGGCCGGCTGTGGCTCGAAGACCCTGATCCAGGGGTGGTCGAAGAGACCGAACCGGTAACAGAGCTCGTAGACCATGGTGGCCTTGTAAGGCTTGAAGGGGTGACTTTCCCCGAGACTAAACCTGTCGAACTGAGACGCGTATACGAATACGGACTTCATCCTCAGGGCTCCTTTTGCACTGACGGTCTGTGCCGGCAAGCGTAGAGCCTGAGTCTACCAGAAGATAAGACTGGGAGAAAGTCGAAAAATCACGTAATGTCGGTTCGTTCCCCCGGAGGAGGCCCGCCGCAAAATTCGTCACGCGGTTCACGTGATTCCGTCTCAACGGGCCTTCTCATGGCGATCTTCGTGAGCCGCCTGTCCTGCCTAGAGATCCCACGCAGCACGCGCCCCCTCTTCCGTTGCCTCGATGATCCTCCGGGGTTCTGCCGCGTCCCCCACAAGGGTGAAGGGAATGCAGAGCTCTTCGAGGATGGCTTTGAGCTCCTGCCTCGGCGTAAGCCCCACCGCAACCACCACCTGGTCCACGGGCGAGAGCTCGCGCTCTTCGTCAGCCGTACACAGTCGCACCGAGTCCGGGGTGATCCTCGTGACCGTGATCCCGAAGATCAGGCTGCAGCCTCCCTGGCGCAGGCGCCGGTGGAGCATGTAGCCGTGCGAGGTGAGCTTGGAGACCGGCGAGGTCGGCAGGGCCTCCACCACGGTGACGGCCGGGGCCTTCCCGCACAGAAAATCCGCAACCTCCATCCCGATGAGCCCGCCCCCGATGATGAGCACGCTCCTGCCCGGTGAGACCTCTCCGGAAAGGATCTGCCATGCATCACAGACATGGGGGAGGTCTATCCCCTCTATGGGGGGCACCATCTTTTCACCGCCCGTGGCCACGATGACGGCATCGGGCCTTTCGGATGCAAGCATCTCCCGGGTCAGCGGCTCGCCGGTCCGGATCTTTGCCCCGCCCTTGACCGCCTGGTTCTCGAGCCAGTGGATCCACTTGAGATAGACGTCCTTGAAGGGAGGCATGCCCGCATACCGGATCTGGCCGCCGACGACGTCATCCTTCTCGAAGACGGTCACCTCGTGGCCCAGCCTTGAGGCTTCATATGCCGCAGTCAGCCCGGCAGGGCCTGCGCCGGCAATCCACACCTTCTTCGGGGACTTTTGTTCCGGCAGGGGATACGTTGTCTCCTGGCCGGTTTCCGGGTTGATGGCACAGCGGATCGTCTTGCCCTCGAACATGAGGCGCTCGATGCACCCCTGGTTGCAGGCGATACAGGTGCGTATCTCTTCCGCCCTGCCTTGCCGGGCCTTGTTCAGGAAATCAGGGTCGGCCAGGAACTGCCTCCCGAAGGAGACCATGTCCGCATCTCCGCGCCCGATCACCTCGTCGGCGAAGGCAGGGTCGCTGAACCGCCCGACCGCGATCACCGGTATGTTCACCACGTCCTTTACCTTCCGGGCCCGCCAGGCATTGAACCCGGGCTCGTACTCCACGGGTGCGCTCGTGACACCGCCCGGGCTCCCGTAGGTGCCGAGCGATGCATGGATGATGTCGACCCCTGCCCCCACGAAATCGGGGACCACGGTGAGCATGTCCTCCACGGTGTAGCCCCCCTTGATACTCTCTTCGATGGACAGGCGCAGTGATATGGGAAAATCATCGCCAACGTTTCTGCGCACCTCCCGGATCACCTCGACGACGAACCGGGCTCGGCTCTTCATGCTCGAACCGTATTCGTCCTGCCGCTGGTTTGAAAGCTCCGAGAGGAACTGGCAGAGGAGGTAGCCGTGGGCGCCGTGGATCTCCACAATGTCGAACCCGGCCTCCCTGGCCCTGGCCGCCGAAACCCCGAATGCGGTCACGATCTCGTGGATATCGTCGAGAGTCATCTCCTTGGGGGCCACTCCATATATGAGAGAGGGGATGGCGGATGGACCGAGGGCCCTGCCCTTCGTGAGGTGGAAGAAGCACTCCCTTCCCCCGTGGTGGAGCTGGATTGCGGCCTTTGCCCCTCCTGCATGGATCGTGTCGGCAAGGGTCTTCAACCCCGGGATGAACCTGTCGTCGTGGATGCCGAGCTCGGTGTTGATGACCGAACCCGTGGGGTGGACCGCAGTGATCTCGGTGATGATGAGTCCCGGGCCGGATGCAGCCCTTCGTCTGATATACGCGATGAGCGCATCGCTCACCGTGCCGTCTTTCCTGCCCAGGTTGGTCCCCATGGGGGGTATCACCGCACGGTTCACAAGCTCCACGTTCCGTATCCTGATAGGGGAAAACAGGTGGGACAGTCTCTCCATGCTCATCTCCTTGCATTCTCTTGATCGCGCTGAAGCGGAGCATAATCAAGAATGACCTTTGTTGCAAGGCATAATAGAGCGATCGCTCGCTTTTTAATGAACAGCCAACCTTCCTGAATGTCGGCTCTTTATCGTTCGGATGGTGTCCCTCTCGATGAACAGTCGCAAAAACCGTGGATTGCAACGCACGAGTGTGGTACGTACGCACCAAAGCGCGTAGAATCCGGAAGTGCGTCACTCGGGAAAGGTATGGGCTGGAGCCCCCCGGGATCTTGCCTGCACGATCCCCGCACGGCTTCACGGTACGAAAATATTGGGCTCACGCCCATCAGGTCGAGAAGGAGGGAAGCAAGGCATGCCCGAATCCAGGATCATTGCCATCTGCGCAGAGACGGCACCCAAGGCCATTGGACCATATTCCCAGGCCATCATGGCAGGCGATTTCGTATTCGTCTCGGGCCAGATACCCATGAACCCGTCCACAGCGGTCATTGTTCCCGGCGGGATCAGGGAACAGACCAGACAAGCCCTGAAGAATATCGAAGCAATCCTCGCCGAGGCAGGCCTCACGCCCGGACGCATCGTCAGAGCCGAGGTGTTTCTCAAGGACATGAACGACTTCTCCGCCATGAACGAGGTGTATGCGACCTTCTTCACGGGCGAGGCCAAGCCGGCCCGCCATGCTGTCGAGGTGTCGCGGCTTCCCCGGGACGTGCTCGTGGAGATCTCCTGCATCGCGTATCGCGGGGTGTGACAAGAGCGGCCTGACTCCTTCCTCCCGGCATGCATGCAGCCCCGGAGCCGGGCAAGCAGGATAGAAAACCCGGTGAAATATTTTCTTCGGCCGGGGGATCTCAGCAGGCGTTGTAACACCAGGAAGTTCACGAGTTGCCTGTGCATTTTGGTCATCTCGCCTGGCATCAGGCGAGATGACCAAAATGCACAGGTCCGCTATCCCCTGCCATGCGCTGAGACAGAATCATTCATGCCGGGCTTCTCGAGTTCCACCGCGCCGCTCCTGGGCAGTTTTCCGGGAGAGCCTTGACTTTTCGCTCCCGTGCTATAGACTTTATGTAAGGATATGAGTCTTAAGGGAAAACGAACAAACCCTAAAACCCTGGGGAAGAAAGGAGCATACGGGATGTCCCACTATGATACCGGTATCAGGTCCTATACCTCGAAGCGTCTCGAGGAGATCGAAAGCGCGGACATCCTCATCGGCATCCCCTCCTACAACAATCAGACGACCATAGCCCACGTGATCCAGATGGTGACGCACGGCCTGGCCAACAAGTACAAGGACAAGAGGAGCGTCATCCTGATTGCCGACGGCGGCTCCACCGACGACACCAGGGAAGAGGCAAAGGATTTCCAGATTAAACCCTGGCAGGAGAAAATCGTCTCCATCTATCGCGGTCCCGCGGGTAAGGGAACGGCCCTGAGATCGATCTTCGAAGCCGCGCTCAGACTGAAGGTGAAGGCATGCGCCGTGGTTGACTCGGATCTCAGGAGCATCACCTCGGACTGGGTCTACTATCTCCTGGACCCCGTGATGGAAAAGGGCTTCCAGTTCGTAGCCCCCGTGTACATGAGGCACAAATATGACGGCACCATCACCAACAACATCGTGTACAACCTCACCAGGGTCCTCTACGGGAAAAGGATCCGCCAGCCCATCGGCGGCGACTTTGCCTTCTCGTACGACGTGGCGAAATTCTATGCAGAGCAGGATGTCTGGGATACGGATGTAGCCAGATTCGGCATCGACAGCTGGATGACCACCACCGCCATCACGAACGGCTTCAAGATATGTCAGTCGAACCTCGGCGTGAAGATCCACGACGTGAAAGACCCCTCGCTCCACCTGGGTCCGATGTTCCGGCAGGTGGTGTGGACCATCTTTCACCTCATGGAGGTCTATGAGGACTTCTGGAAGGCGACCAGGGGGAGCAGCCCGGTGGAGACCTTCGGCATGCAGGGGTATACCGAGCCGGAACCTGTGCGAGTGAACATGGATGCGCTGCTCGAGAACTTCAGGGTCGGGTTCAGCCAGTTCGGATCTCTGTGGAGGGATGTCTTTTCCGAGGAGTGTTTCAGTGAGATCGAGAAGGCATTCACCATCGAGAAGGACGCCTTCCTGTTCCCGGTGGACACATGGGTCAGGATCCTCTATGAACTGGCGGCGACCTTTCACGTCTGGCAGAAAAACCGCAACAAGCTCATCGATCTCATGGTGCCCCTCTACTATGCCAGGGTTGCCTCCTTCGTGAACATGAGCCGGGACATGAACTCACAGCAGGCCGAGGACCTCGTCGAGGAACAGGCCCAGCTCTTCGAAGACCACAAGGATTATCTCCTGAAGGTCTGGGACGAAAAGAGCCGCCCGTGATTCCGCTCCGCGGTTCAGGCATGGCTAATAGAGCCGCTTCTCTTTCTCCACCACATCGATGATCTCGTTGATGATGGAGGGGATCTTTCTCGTCACCCGTTCCCAGGAAACCGTCTTCGGCGTTTCATAGAGGTCGGTGCGGATATTCTCGCCCGTCTTCTCGATCACGTTCAGAAGGCCCCCTTCGATGTATGGCTTGAACGACTCGTGGGCCGATACGAAAGAGCTGAACCGGTTGACCACAAACGACGGGGAAAGAAGGAGATCACCGGCGTACAGGATGACATTCTTGAAGACCCGGTCCACGAGGAACTCCTCGCTGTTCGTGTCGTAGGAGAGCCCGCAGAATGCGGCATTGTCCGCATACATCTTGATAAGGTCGTCCGCCACGCTCAAGTATGTGGTGGTGAGATCCCTGATGAAGTGCTCGTTGATCTCGAGCCCCTCCTCTATGACCAGGGCGGAAAGTAACGTGGTCACCACGTCGATGCCCATGCGGTACAGCCCCTTGTTCCTGTCGGCCTCCGATGCCGGCTGGTGCTTGTGGTCGAAGGGCCCGTGCGATATCTCCACCTGGGCGCAGCTGGTGGCCTTTCGGTAAACCTCGATGAGGGTGAAGATCTCCACACCCCAGTCCGTGGCGAACTGCATGCGCTTGAGAAGTTGGGCATCGAAGACCACTTCCCCGGACAGCTGATAGTTGAAGTTGAGGAGAAAATCCACGAGACGGAGCACCTTCTCTTCCTGGGTGTCGGTGAATTTCCTCTTCAGGGAGATCAGGAGAGGGTCCAGCAGAAGCCTCTTGACCCGCCCGTAAAATTGCCTCTCCTTGATCCGGGCATAATATGCCTTGCTGAACTGATAGTTGAGTGCCTGGACCGGGTAGAACAGCCTGTCGAGCTGTCTGCGGTTGAATGTCCGTATGTCCGCATCGATGATCCCGATGGACTGGGCTCCCAGCGCCAGCGCGATCCCGAAGGACATGAACATGTTCCTGCCCTTTCCGGGCTCATTAAAACCGAAACCGGCTTCCGAGAGCTTCTGATAGATCGACGAAAAGCCGGTGCCGTCGTTGTGCTGGATGAGGTAGTTCTTCATGCCCGATCGTTTCAGGATCTCTGCAAGGAGGAGGGCATCCTCCCCGGAGGCCTTGTCGAGCCCGAAGATGATCCGGGAAAGGTAGCTCGCATTGCTGAGCTGGGAGGCGATGTTTTCCAGCACCGGGAGATTCTCGGTCAGTGTATACTCGGATGCGAGCAGAGGGATTATCAATACTGCCTTTTTCCACTTTGAATACTGGAGGAGTTCCTGCTCCATCTGGGGGTTTTCATCTGTCAGGAGATAAAACGTGCAGATCCTTGTGTGTTTCTGTGCAAAATCCGACATGTGACCTCCTTATGGAACCTGGCGCGAGATCAAGGCACAGAAAAGTGCATCCCCGACGGATGACTGGAGAGAGAAGATCCTCGATGTACCTGTCTATAGTAATCGGACCGGTGCGGTGGTCAACCTTGGGCGGGCAGAGAAAAGAAACCTGTGGGAGGTCTCGAACGGTTCTTCATCCCATGAGGCCGAAGTACCAGCTGATCATCTGAGAGCCCCACAGGACGTAGATGAACGCCCCCAGCGAGAGGAAGGGACCGAAGGGAATGGCTGCCTTGAGGGTGGCCTTGTGGAAGTATACCCACGGGATGCCGATGCAGGTTCCCATGAGGGAAGCCATGAACACCGTGAAGAGGACTCCCTGCCAGCCGATAAAGACGCCGATCATGCCCAGCAGCTTGACATCGCCGCCGCCCATACCCTGCTTCTTCGTGATCAGGTAATAGCCGTAGATGATCGCAAGGAGAAGGCCTCCCCCCAGGGCAAGCCCCATGAGTGCGTCCTTGTACCCCTCCACGGCGAGCCACGGCACTGCCAGGAGGCCCACCACGATGCCGCCCAGCGAGAGCCGGTCGGGTATGATCTGATGATCGAGGTCTATGAAGGTGATGACGAGCAGAGCGCATGCCCAGAGGTAGTAGAAGATGAAACCCACGCCGGGCCCGAACCGGTACAGCAGACTCACCGCCAAAAGGCCGCTGAGGAGTTCCACCACGGGGTAGCGTAAGGAAATCGGTTCGGAACAGCTCCGGCATCTGCCCCTCAGGATCAGGTAGCTCACCACCGGGATGTTGTCCCATGGCTTGATGGCCTTCCCGCACCGGGGGCAGTGGGATCCGGGCCACATGATGGATTCCTTGACGGGAATCCGGTGGATGCAGACATTCAGGAAGCTCCCGATGAACAGCCCGAGGACAGCGACAAACAACACCATATCAGCCGATCAGCTCGCCGCGCTGGAAACGCAGAACCTCGCCGTAGAGCGCTGAGCTCACCTCGTTCAGGATGCCCTTCAGAGGATCGTCGTTCGCAATGGAGGAGCCTGCCTCCACGACCTTCTGTCTCATGGCGTCGAGCTCATCCACCATGGGTGCAATGGCCTTGAGGTTCGACGCCGGGTCAACCATGGCTTGAGAATACTTGTCCAGGAGGTCGAGGGCCTCCTCGCTCGTGCTGAGCGCGTTCAGTTTCTGGGGGCTGATGGAGCTCATGGGCATGGGCATGCCCAGGGAGGCCGCCTTTGGCGCAGCATCTGCCTCCATTCCCTTGAGGACCTCTTCGAATCCGCTCTCTGCAGTGCGCTGGGGCCTTACCTGAGGCCCAGCAACAGAACCGATTGCCATGTTCGGATCAATCTTCATAATCGCCTCCTGATCCTGATGCAAGCAAGGATGATGCCAGCCCAGTCCTCCAAGTCGTCATCATGGCGCAGGATCTTGATGGGGAACTTTATTCCCTGGTCAGGAGGAAAAATGATCCACGTCATCACGAAGGGGGAATGAGACGCTGGATGAAGGCAGAACGGGCCTTCATGAGCTCGCCGATGTCGAGAGACTCAAGTTCGCGGACGCACTGCCGCACCGCGCGGCCCACATCATCGATGACCTGAACAGGGTCGTTATGGGCGCCGCCCATGGGCTCGTTGACCAGGTGATCCACGATCCCGCTGCCGAAGAGATCCTTGCCGGTGCCCCTGAGCGTCTCCGCGGCACGCTCCTTCTTCGATGGGTCGCCATAGATGATGGAGGAAAAACCCTCGGGGCTGATGGCGCTGTAGAAGGCGTTTTCCAGCATGATGATGCGGTCGCCGAAACCGAGCGCCAGTGCCCCGCCGGATCCGCCCTCTCCAATGATGCACGCCACCACCGGTGTTCTGACGCTCGATATGGCCTGGATGCACTGCGCGATGGAGAATGCCTGGCCGCGATCCTCAGCCTCGGGAACGGGGTACGCGCCGGGTGTGTCCACAAAGGTGATCACCGGCCTGCCGAATTTCTCCGCAAGCCCGAGGAGCCTGCGTGCCTTGTGGTGGCCGGACGGGCTCGCCATGCCGTAGTGGTAACGGATGTAATCCTTTTTCCCCTCGGAGTGTTTCTTGTGCCCGATGACCACCACGGGCGTGTCGTCCAGGTAAGCGAGCCCGCCAAGTATGGCCGGGTCGTCCTCGTAGAGCCTGTCCCCGTGGAGCTCAGTGAAATCGTGGAACAACCGGGAAATGAAGTCGTCGATACCCGGCCGTTCGGCATGACGGGAGAGTTCCACGCTGCTCCACCGGGATATCCCCTCATAGAGCTCCTTCCTGAATGCATCAACCTTGCGCTCGATCTCGGCCGTATCCACCCCCTCGAGCTTCGCGATGGTATCATGGAGTTCTTTCAATGCATTGTCGATATCCGTAAACTTCTCTTTCGCCTTCACCAGAACTTCACCCCCTCCGGACCGACGATCTCACAGAGGCGCTTCATGAAGTCTCTCCCCGGCAAGACCATGTATTTCTTCCCAGCATCGATATTGACAAGGGCCTCCTCGGTGTCCACCTCGAAGGAGAGGGAACAGGAGCCGCTGCAGACCATTATCGCTTCCTTGATGGCCCTGAGGCCATCGGGCCTCATCCCGGGAGGTATCCTCACGAGCACCTTCTTTGCCAGGAGTTCGTCCGCTCCATCGAGCGGCATGACCTCCTCGGCAATCAGGTCCACGGACACGGCATCCGAGTCTTGGTTGCCGCCGTCCTCGCCCCGGTCGGCCCTTGCCTTGATGATCACGGGTTCCTCGGCGGTTATGAGGGCCTGGTACTTGCTGAAGCACTGGGGGAAGAACAGGATCGGTGCGGATCCCTCGAGGTCTTCTATCACGCCGCGTGCCATGGCCTCGCCGCGTTTTGTCCTGGTGACGTTGACGCTGCTCAACACCCCGGCAAGAACCACCGTGCTTGGGGCATCCCGAAGGCTCAAGGTCGTGGCCGTTGCATACCGGTCGATGAGTGCGGCATACTTGGTCAGCGGGTGGCCCGAAAGATAGAATCCCATCCCATCCTTCTCCATCTTGAGCTTCTCGGCCTCGGGCCAGTCGGGGATATCGGGCAATTCTCTCGGCTGATAGGCATCGCCGTGCGTGAATTCCTCGAGGCTGAAGAGGGTGGCCTGGTTGTCGAGCTTGCTGCGGGCCTTGCGCTGGGCGTCTTCCAGGAGGACATCCAGCATCTCGAACATGGCCCTGCGGTTCGGGTGCAGCCTGTCGAAGGCCCCGGCCTTGATGAGCGATTCCACCACGCGCCGGTTCACCTTGAGAAGCACGACGCGGTCGAGGAAGGATGCGATATCCGGGAAAACTCCGTTTTCCTGCCGCTCGGCGAGGATGCCTTCCACCGCTCCTTTCCCGACGTTCTTGATGGCGCCCAGCCCGAAGCGGATCCCCTCTGTTGTGGTGACGAACTCGAAGCTGCTCTCGTTGATGTCCGGAGGCAGAACGGCAACGCTCTTCTTCCTGCACTCCGCGATGTGCTGGGAGACCTTGTCCGTATTGTTCAGGTCCAGTGTCAGGTTTGCCGCCATGAATTCCTTGAAGTGGTGAGCCTTGAGGTATGCGGTCTGGTAGGAGACCAATGCATAGGCAGCGGCATGTGACTTGTTGAACCCGTAGTCGGCGAACTTTTCCATGAGGTCGAAGATCTCGCCCGCCTTGTCCTGATCCACCCCCTTGGCGGCAGCGCCCTCGATGAAGATCGCGCGCTGCTTGGCCATCTCCTCGTGTTTTTTCTTGCCCATGGCCCGCCGGAGGAGATCAGCCTTTCCCAGCGAATAGCCGGCCATCTCCTGGGCAATCTGCATCACCTGCTCCTGGTAGACGATGATCCCGTAGGTCTCTTCCAGGATCGCCTCCACCAAGGGATGCGGGTAGTCGATCTTCTGTCTGCCGTGCCTCCGGTCGACATACGCCGGGATGAGGTCCATGGGCCCCGGACGGTAGAGGGCCACCGCAGCGATGATGTCTTCGAACTTCTCGGGCCGGAACTGTCTGAGCATGTTCCTCATGCCCGAACTTTCAAGCTGGAACACGCTTGCCGTTTCGCCATCCCCGATGAGCTGGTAGGTTTTTTTATCATCGAGCGGGAGCTTATCGATGTCAAGTTCGATCCTCTGGGCCTTCAGGATTTCAAGGGTCTTGGCGATGACGGTAAGCGTCTTCAAGCCCAGCATATCGAACTTGATGAGCCCGACCCTCTCGATGCACTTCATGTCGTACTGACTGATGAGCATCCCCTTCTTGTCCACGTACACCGGGACGTGTTCGGTGAGCTTCTGGCTGTCGGAGATGATGACCCCGCCCGCATGGACCGATGCATGCCTGTTCAGTCCCTCGAGAGCTTTCGCTATCTCAAGGAGTCTGGCCACCTCCGGGTCCTTCTCCATGAGCTCCCTGAGGCGGGGCTCGGCTGAGAGCGCATCGTCGAGGGTGATCTTGATGTCCGTCGGGATGAGCTTCGCTATCCTGTCGGCTTCGGCATAGCTGATGCCCAGCACCCTGGCCACGTCCTTGATCACGGCCTTGGCCTTCATGTTCCCGAACGTGGTGATCTGGCTGACGTATTCAGGGCCGTACTTGTTCTTTACATACTCGATGACCTCATCGCGCCGGGTCTGACAGAAATCCACGTCGATATCCGGCATGCTCCTGCGCTCGGGGTTCAAAAAACGCTCGAAGAGGAGCTTCCAGCGGATGGGGTCGATGTCGGTGATGCGCAGGCCGTAGGCGACGAGCGATCCCGCCGCGCTGCCGCGTCCCGGACCCACGGGGATGCCGTGGTCTTTCGCATATTGGATGTAGTCGGAGACGATGAGGAAGTACCCGGCAAACCCCATGGATTTGATGATCTCGAGCTCTTCGGCGAGCCTTTTCTCGTAGAGCTCGGGGACGCCTCCTTCCATCCGGGACCGCAATCCCTCCCACGACCTCTCTTCAATGACCTCTTCCAGGTTCTTCCCTGGCGCAGTGGGGTAAACAGGGAAGTAATACATGCCCTTGGGGATATCCACCGTGCAGCGCAGAGCGATCTCTGAGGTGATGTCCACGGCCTGAGGCGCCCACTGAAAGCTCAGGGCCATCTCCTCCGGGCTTTTCAGGTAGAGCTGGTCGGTCTCGAAACTCATGCGGGACTTGTCGTGTATGGTATTCTGGGTCTGGATGCACAAAAGCACCTCGTGGGCCTTTGCATCCTCTTGCCTGAGGTAGTGGCAGTCATTGGTGGCAGCCACGGGGATGTCGGAGCGGGAGCCAAGATCGAGGAGCAGGGGGTTGACCTTGTCCTGGTCAGGCAGGCCGTTGTCCTGGATCTCGAGGTAGAACCTGTCGTCAAAGACCCTGCGATAGAAATCCAGGGCCTCGCCGGCCTTTTCACCGTTGTCCCGCAGCAGCCAGTAGGGGATTTCGCCCTGGAGGCATGCGCTCATGGCGATGAGGCCCTTGTTCAGCTCTTCCAGGGTCTTTCTGTCGACCCGGGGCTTGTAGTAGAAACCCCTGGTGTGGGCCAGAGAGACGAGCCTTATGAGGTTGTGGTAGCCGATGTTGTCCATGGCCAGGAGAATGAGATGGAAATACTTGGGCATCCCGGGGACCAGGTCCCTGCTCTCCATGCTGCCCGGTGCCACATAGACCTCGCAGCCGATAATCGGCTTCAAACCGGCATCCGTTGCCTTGTCGTAGAAGTCCAGGGCTCCATACATGACGCCGTGGTCGGTGATTGCCACCGCTTCCTGCCCGAAGGCCCTGGTGGTCTTGATGAGGTCTGCTATCCGGATGGCTCCGTCCAGGAGGCTGTACTGGGTATGGCAGTGAAGGTGGACGAAACCCATCGACCCCTCAGTTCTCCAGCTTGTAGTTCGGGGCCTCTTTCACGATGATGACATCGTGCACGTGAGATTCCTTCAACCCGGCCGAGGTGATCTTGATCATCTTTGCCTTGGTCTGGAGATCCTCGATGGTGCGGCAGCCGGTGTAACCCATGCCTGCCCTGAGCCCCCCCAGGAGCTGGTAGACGTTCTCGGAAAGCGGGCCCCGGTAAGGCACGCGCCCCACGATGCCCTCGGGCACGAGCTTTTCCGTGTCGGTCACCTCGGCCTGGAAATAGCGGTCCTTGGAGCCCAGCTTCATGGCCTCCATGGAACCCATGCCCCGGTATGCCTTGTATGTCCTGCCCTGGTAGATGATCCTCTCTCCCGGCGCCTCGTCGGTTCCGGCAAACAGGGAGCCGATCATGACGCACGATGCCCCTGCTGCGATGGCCTTGGTGAGATCGCCCGAGAATTTGACGCCGCCGTCTGCAATGATGGGCACACCGTGCTTGCGGGCCTCCTGGGCGCAGTTGATGATGGCCGTGATCTGCGGCATGCCGACACCGGCCACGACCCTGGTGGTGCAGATGGAGCCGGGACCTACACCCACCTTGATGCCGTCGGCGCCTGCGGCTATGAGGTCGGCGGTGGCCTCTTTGGTGACCACGTTGCCGGCAACCACCTGCGCACCGGGGTAAAGAGTCTTTATGGCCCTGACGGACTCGATGACGGCCCTCGAGTGGCCATGGGCCGTGTCCACCACGAGCACGTCAACCCCGGCCTTCATGAGCACATGAACGCGTTCCTCCTCGCCCGGCAGGGTCCCGACCGCTGCCCCAACCAGGAGCCTGCCCCGGGAATCCTTTGCAGAACTGGGGTATTTCTGGGCCTTCTCGATGTCCTTAATGGTGATCAGCCCTCTGAGGTTGTAGGCATCGTCAACCACGGGAAGCTTCTCGATCTTGTACTGGTGGAGGAGCCGTTTTGCTTCTTCGAGTGAGATCTCCCCCTGCACGGTGATGAGGTTCTCCTTTGTCATCGCCTCCTCGATGAGCTTGTTCATGTCGGTCTCGAACCTGAGATCACGGTTCGTGAGGATGCCGATGAGCCGGCCGTCGATGGTGATGGGCACACCGGATATCCGGTAATGCATCATGAGCTTGAGAGCCTCTCCGATCTTCTGGTCCGGCCGCATGGTGATGGGGTCGACGATCATGCCGCTCTCGGACTTCTTCACCTTGTCGACCTCCACGGCCTGTGCCTCGGGGGTCATGTTCTTGTGGATGATTCCGATCCCTCCATCCCGCGCCATGGCTATGGCCGTGGATGCCTCGGTGACCGTATCCATGGCCGCGCTCAAAAGCGGTATGTTCAGTCTGATCCCTCTCGTGAGATAGGTTGAAATATCCACCATCGTGGGCGTGACTTCCGATTTCGCCGGGAGCAGCAGAATATCATCGAATGTCAGCGCCTCCGCAAGTATCTTGTCCATATGATCTTTCTCCTCACTGCATGCTGTATTCGAGGCGAACGCTCTGGATGAGCCCCAGGCCCTGTGATGGATCGGCCCTCAGGGGAATCTGCGTACGCACGTTTAAGAGCTTTCTGATGGTGGCCCAGATGCCTTCGGATACATCCGGCCGTATGATGCGGGCATCTCCCGTGATGCCTGCCTTTTTCTTAGCCGCCTCAACGGCTTCGTCGAGACCGCCGAGCTTGTCGATGAGGCGGGAAGAAAGCGCCTGTCGGCCGGTAAAGACCCGGCCGTCCGCCAGGGTGCGCACGACCTCGGGTTTGATCTTCCTGTTCTTGGCTACAGCCTCGATGAACTGTTCGTGCACATCATCCACAAGGGCCTTGAAGTAGATCCGCTCGTTCGGGGTCATGGGCTTGAACGGGGAGCCCGCGTCCTTCAGGGTTCCGGCTGATATGTTCTGGGGCCTTATCCCGAGTCGTTTCATCCCGTCACTCGCATCGAAAAATTCCATGATCACCCCGATGCTGCCTGTCATGGTCCCGGGCAGTGCATAGACCGTGTCCGCGGCGCATGCGATATAGTATGCGCCGGATGCACCGACCGCACCCATGGACGCGACCACCGGCTTTGTCTTCTTGAGCCTGAGCAACGCGCTGTAGATCTCCTGGGACGGGCCGACATTTCCTCCCGGGCTGTCCAGCCGCACCACGACGGTCTTGATGCTCCTGTCATCCTCGAATTGCTTGATGGCATCCAGGTAGGGGAGCGATTCGGTGATCGTTCCGTTCACTTCGAGCAGACCGACTGCCGGAGTCATGATGCTCTTCAGGGCATCTACACCCCAGACGATCACGAGACATGCGACCAAGAGAAAGAAGATCCACTTTGTCTTTCGTTTCATAGTATCTGGCAGCTTCGGTCTCCGGCTTGGTGTAACAGCGGCGATGCTTTCGTATCCATGCCGAAGTATAATATAAGATTACCGGACTTGTCCAGAGGCTCAGGCCTCTTCACTTGAAAAATATACCTATGCCCTCAAAGGAACCTTGGTGGAACTGCAGTTGGACCTCTTCTCCTGAACATCACAAAAGGATCGCCACGTGAGGAAGCGGCAACCCGGGGAAAATTCCCCCGGGGGTGCCCTGAACGTATCAGCTCTTCTGTTTGGTTTCTCTCAGCCCCTTGAGCAGGTCGCCAAGATTGGTGCCGACCTTGTTATCCGATGGCTTTTCCTGCGTGGTTGCCATGGTCTTCCGGTGATGGACCTCGTCTATGGCCTTTATGGAGAGCCCGATCTTCTTGTTCTCCGGGCTGATCCTCAGAACCATGGCCTCGATCTCCTGACCCACCTCGAGCACGTCTGCAAGGGAGTCGATCTTGTTGCTGCTCACCTCGGAGATGTGGATCATCCCTTCGATACCCGGCTTGATCTCCACGAAGGCACCGAAGTCAGTCAAAGAGGTGACCTTGCCCTTGATGAGGGTCCCTACCGGGTGTTCGTTCGCGATCTGATGCCACGGGTCCGGCTGGAGCTGCTTGACCCCCAGAGAAAACTTCTCGTTCTCGGGGTCGATGGCAAGGACCTTGGCATTGATCACATCGCCTTTTTTGAAAAGCTCTCGGGGGTTCTTTATCTTCGGATCCCAAGATATGTCGGAGACGTGTATGAGGCCGTCAACATCGATGCTGGCATCGACGCTCACGAAAAGCCCGAAATCCGTGACATTCTTCACGGTCGCGTCCACCACGGTGCCCTCGGGATAATACTCCTCGATCTGCTTCCACGGATTGGGCATTGTCTGCTTGAGGCCGAGCGAGATGCGTCGGTTGTTCTGGTCCACGCCCAGGACGACCACGTCTACAACCTGACTCTCATCGAGGATGGAGGAAGGGTGCCTGACCCGCTTGGTCCAGAACATCTCGGAGATGTGCACGAGACCCTCGACCCCCTCTTCCAACTCCACGAATGCGCCGTAGTTGGTCACAGAGGTTACCTTGCCCGAGATCTTCTTGCCGATGGGGTAACGATACTCCAGACCCTCCCAGGGGTCCGGCATGAGCTGCTTGAGGCCGAGCGAAATCTTCTCCGTGGCAGGGTCGAACTCGAGGACTTTCACCTCTATCTCCTCGCCGGATGCAACCTTGTCTTTGGGGTCCTTCAGCTTGCCCCACGACATGTCGGTGATGTGGAGCAGACCGTCGATGCCGCCGATGTCGACAAAGGCGCCATAGCTCATGATGTTCTTGACCTTGCCCTTGACCACGTCACCCTTTGCCAGGGTGGTGAGCAGGGTCTTCTTGTTCTCCTCGCGCAGCTTTTCAAGGACTTCCCGGTGGCTTACCACCACGTTGTTCTTCTTGCGGTTGAACTTGATGACGGCCACGTCGATGCCCTGGCCGATCATCTTCTCGAGATCGGCTTCGGACACCGGGTTCGAGGTGGCCTGGGAGCTCGGCAGGAATGCCGGCATACCGATGTCGACGATGAGCCCGCCCTTGATCCTCTCCGTAACCCTGCCCCTGAGGTAGGTGTTATCCTGGTAGGCCTTCATGATATCGTCCCAGATCTTGAGCCGTTTGGCCTTTTCCTTGCTCAGCCTGATAATGCCTTTTCCTGAATTCATGCTTTCAACGAGGACTTCCACTTCATCACCCACAGAAATGGTGATCTCTCCGTCCTCGCCGATAAATTCGTTTATCGGTGCCTGACCGTCTATCTTTCTCCCGATGTCTATCATGATGTGGTCCGCACTGATCTGGACGACCGTGCCCGTCACCACGGAACCGGAAGTGATACGCTTATCGAATGTCTCTCCGTAGAGTGCCTCGAGATCCGTGCTCTCGGTGTCCTGCTCCTCTCCTCTAGGCTCGACCACATCCTCCTTGATAATATCTTCGTGTTCTTGGTCGGTTTTTGTTTCGTCTACGCTATACATGGCTTCCTTCCCCCCATCCGTCGTTCCTTATACCTTAATAAGTTGGGTTCCTATACAATAGAGGCATTCAAATTACAAGACCATAATGGGCAGTGTCGGAACACCCCGAGATCAATAGTTCTCCTCTCGTAGACTTCCCAGGGAAGCCACCGGTAAAACCGGGGCAGGTGTCTTCGTTTTTTCTCCCCGGGGCCGGGAAAAATCAAGGATGCCTTTCTTTCCGCCAGGGATGGGGATCGAGGTCCGGGTTCGTCAGTCGAGAGGGTTCTTCTTCTTCAACAGGGAGGGGTCCTTGAGGGCCTTGTCGAGTTCCGAGAATATGCTCGAACGGTCACCCTTCTTTGCCAGAGATTCCTCGAGATCCTTCAGGCGGGACTCCTGCTTGGTCTTGAATTGCGAGATCTCCTCTTCCATCCTAGGGGCCTCCCGGGTGCGCGGGAGCTTTTCTATCCGGGTGTGGTCGCGGACGGCAAATCGGGTATCACCCCCGCTCCTGATGATGCTTATGACCCCCTCTTCCTCGAGCCTCCTCGAGACTCGGGACAGCTCTTCCTCCGACACATGAAGGAAACCCGAGAGCCCCTTCAGCGACGGGGGCGACCCCTGTAGATGTTCCATGACCCTGATTGAGGCCACGAAGAGGTGAGCCTGACTGTACACATCTCCCGGTAACATGAAGGTAACTGTAGAACAAATTCAGCCCGCAATGCAACCGTGATTCAAGAATATCCTTGACTTCACCGATAGAGAAAACAAAGATAAGCTGCTTCAACTGAAGCATTCGAAGGAGGACCTGCTTTGAAAAAAAGAATCGCTTTCCTGATGGGCCTTTTTTTCTTTCTTGCCTTGATCAGCCCGTGCTCTGCGGATGAGATAAAGCATACGGTAAAGAAGGGAGACACCCTCTGGGATATCTCCGTGAAGTACTTGAAGACACCATGGCAGTGGCCTCTCGTATGGGCGAACAACCAGGACATAACGAACCCTCACCTCATCTACCCCGGCGACACCGTGATCATCACCCGTGACGGTGGGAAGACCGTGATCAAGATCGTGCGCAAGGGAAGTACGGAAGAGCCGCTCATCTACACCCCCACGGAGGCGGCGGCAGTGAAGGGCAAGACCATCGTGGTCTCTCCCCAGTATTCGACCTACATCTACAGTCCCAATGTCCTCACCGGTTCGGGAACCGTGATCAGGAAACAGGAGGAGGGCGACCTCGCTTCCCAGGACGAGCATCTCCTGATCAGAACCTCATCGGATCTCAAAGAGGGACAGGGGATCACCATCGTCTCCCGGATTCAGGACATCAAGGATGGGAAGAAAGCGGCCGGCTATCTCTACAAGGCAGTAGCCACAGCCCGGGTGGAAGAGATCCAGTCCGATATCGTGAAAGCCCACATTACCTATTCCAGTCAGGAAGTGAGGGCCGGCTCCGTGATCTTCGACGACCTTGCCGCCGTGAAACCCATGACGCTGAACGTTTCCGAACCTGAGATCGGCTCACGGGGAAAGATCATCGACCACTTCGGAGGCGTATCCGGCTGCAGCACCTTTGATCTGGTTTTCCTGGATGCGGGCAGGAACCAGGGGGTAGAAAAGGGCGCCATCATGTCCATCGTGCAGCCGACTTCGTTCCAGGAGGACAAGGAGAAAAAGGGAACCACTCCCGTGTTCCACGAATACCAGGGGCTGGTGCTGGTACTGCAAACCCTGGACAACAACTCCATGGGCCTTCTGGTCGAGACCAAGGCCAGAATCGACAAAGGCTTCCTTGTGACCGGCAAGAAATAACGGCTGGAACCGGCCCGCTACGCTCCGGAGGCGGGCCGGTATCTCTAAAACGGCACGCACCAGTAGGACAGGAGGTTCCCCAGTCCCTTTTCATCCGTGCGTGTAAAGGTTATTGCCATCCCGGAGTCCGTCTTTCTCGCCACCCGTCCCTGGACCCAGATGACCTTGCCGAACTCCTCCACATCGAGGCTCGCGATCACGTATCCTTCCACGTCGGGTTTGCTCCCTGTTTCGACGTACATGCCTCCTCTGCTGATGTTGCAGGTCCTGCCCATCCGGTATGCGTGATCGTCGTCACGATAGGCGATCCGCATGTTCACCCTGACCCGCTTATGTGCCCTCTGGTCATCCATGACTGAGGACCCTGTCCTTTCATGTTCGCTCACAGAAGTACTCCCTTGCCACATCCCGAAAAATCATACTGGATGTCGGATCGGAGTTCAAGTCCTCAAAACGGCAATGAGCCCCGGGACGTGTCCTTGTCGATCATACCATGTGAACTCATGCCCATGATATGCCGGCTGGATTCAGGATTCAGCAGGGCAACACCACGTTGACACCCTCGGCCCAATACGCTATAGATCTGGCGATGAAAGTACTGTATTCTGCGGAAGAAATCGCTGACAGGGTCAAGGATCTCGGAAAAGAGATCTCTCAGGTATATGCCGGCACGGAACTCTATATTGTGGGAATCTTAAAAGGGGGCTTCATCTTCATGTCTGACCTGGTGCGTCAGATCGACCTCCCCGTGAAGGTAGGGTTTGCGAGGCTTTCCAGTTACGGCAATTCCGACAGCCCCCAAGAGGATGTCAAGATACTTGAGGACGTCCGCGAACCGATTGACGGGAAACACGTCATCATCGTTGACGACATCATGGACACCGGCCACAGCCTGTACGCCTTCAAAAAGCATCTCGAGGATCAGGGGCCTGCATCGGTGAAGATCTGCACCATGATCGACAAGACCTGCCGCCGGGACACCTCTCTTTCGCCCGACTTTTATGGATTCCGGATCGCCGATGGATTCGTCGTCGGTTACGGCCTTGATTTCGCTGAGAACTTCAGAGCCTTGCCGGACATCTGCGTCATCGATCCCAACAACGGGAGGGACCTTTCATGATCATTGTCACCTGTCCGAACTGTCACAGCAAATACAGGTTCTCCCATGAAGGATCCGCCAGGAGTGTTGTCAAGATGCGCTGCAGCATATGCGCCCACGTCTTTCCCTACACCATCGAGCCCGAGGCTTCCCTGGAAGAAGAATTCAATTCCCTCCTGAGTTCCAGTCAGAATATCGACAAACCGGCCCCGGGGAAGGAGCCCTCCGGGGAGGAAATTGCCCAAGAGATCACGGAAACTCCTGAGGAGGAACTGCCCCCGGAGCAGGAACAAACCCCGGTAGCACCTGAAGCCCCGTCCGACTCCGTGATGAGAGAGATCGACTCCATCCTGGGTGCCGGCTCCGAGATCGCCGGAGAGGAAGACCTTCCTGCGCCGCAGGAGGCCAGGCACAGAAGCGTATTTGCCATTGCACTCGGCACCGTCGCTATCCTCTCCATCGGCATGGCCGCTCTGTGGTTTTTCCAGGACAGGCTGCCATTCCTGGAAGGAATGCGTCACAAGCCGGCACAGACCGTCCTCGAGAGAGGGCCTTTCTTCGCGATACCGGAGAAGGGCCTCACCTACGAGATCCTCACCCACGAGAACGAAGGCAGCGTGCTCGTGATCCGGGGGAGAATCAAGAAGATTACCCCCAGACCGGTCGAATCCATACTGGTCGAGGCGCGGGTGTATGACAGTGCCGGCAAGGCCCTGGAATCCCGTCTCGCCTATGCGGGGATCGTGCCTGACACCTCCGAGTTCACCAGGCAGGCAGGCAAGGATATCGACGCGCTGCTCACTTCCCAACCCGCCTCCGCAGATCCCGCCATTCCCTCATCCGACATCCCCTTTGCCGTGGCCTTCTTTGGCAAGCCTGCTCAGGATGGGGCGACATTCAAGGTTGAAGTGAAGGAATTTCGTTGGAAATAAATGGACCTTCGCTGGCACAGAGGCTGAAATACGGGGCGCTGCTCCTGGGAATTGTCTTCATCGTCGGCACCCTCGGTTTTCACCTCATCGAAGGCTGGAACTATCTCGATTCCTTTTTCATGACCCTGATCACCATCACCACCATCGGCTACCAGGAGATCCACCCTCTCTCTGATGCCGGAATGGCCTTCGATATCCTGATCATCTTCCTCGGTGTCGGATCGGCTGCTTACGGATTTGCATCCGCAGCGCGGTTCATAGTAGAGGGGGAGATGCAGAGATTCTTCGGGAGGAGAAGATTGGACAAGAAAATCATGAGAATGAGCGATCATTACATCGTCTGCGGCAACGGCAGGATCGGGTCGCTCATCAGTCAGGAGCTTCATCATTCCAACAAGACGTTCCTCGTCATCGACAAGGATCCTTTGACCATCGAAGGGCTTGAGCGCGCAGGCATACCCTACATCCTGGGCGATGCCTCGAACGAGGATACCCTGCTGAAAGCCGGGATCAAACGGGCAAAGGGGCTGATTGCCACCGCATCATCCGACATGACCAACGTCTACATCATCCTGATCGCCCGGGAGCTCAACCCCGATATCTATGTGCTTGCCCGCGCCGAAACAGACGACTCCACCAGGAACCTGAAGCGGGCCGGGGCCAACAAGGTGGTATCCCCCTATCTCATCGGTGGCCGCCACATGGCGAACATCATACTCAAGCCCACGGTGGTGGACTTCATCGAACTGGCAACCGGGGACAAGACTGAAGACTTCTTCATCCAGATGGAAGGGTTCAAGATCCGCGAAGGGTCGCGGCTCGTGGGCAAGACCCTCAAGGACACCCCCATCAGGAAGGACATCGGGCTCATCGTGGTTGCGGTCAGGGAAAGCAGCGGAAAGATGATCTTCAACCCGGGCGCCGAACTGGCCATCTCGGTGGATGACGTGCTCGTCTGCATCGGGGATGCCGAAGCCCTCCAGTCCATGAAGGCTCTGGCCATCAGCTAGAAGATATGCGTTTACTGGGAATCGACTACGGCATGAAGCGCATCGGGATCGCACTCAGCGATCCTGATGGGGTCATGACACACCCGCTCGAGACGATCGTGGTGAGGCCTGACGGCGCGCATATCGAGGCCATCCGGAAGATAGCGGATGCATACCAGGTGGAGAAGGTGGTGGTGGGGCTCCCCTACAACATGAACGGGACGCTGGGCACCTCGGGCGATGAGGTGCTCAGGTGGGGCAGACACCTCGAGGAGGTGCTCGGTCTGCCGGTTGTCTTCTGGGATGAGCGGCTCACCACCTCGGAGGCCCATGACTTTCTCCTCGGGCTGAAGGTCAAAGGCAAAAAACGCAAGACTATCGTTGACAAAATCGCCGCAAGCATCATCCTGAAAGCCTATCTGGATTCCGAGAACCCATGAAATCACGCAGAAACCGCACCCATCTCATCATGGCGTCCTTCCTTGTACTCGGTCTCCTGTATACCATCCGGTTCGTCGCCACGCCAACCTCTCCGGGTAAACCCGTCCAACTGGACATCACCCACGGGCAGAGCGCCTGGGAGATCTCGAAAACGCTCGAGAAACGCGGGATCATCACGAATGCATCGATGTTCATGGCACTGTCCATCGGCCTGGGCAAGGCCACCCATCTGCAGGCGGGCTCGTATGTGTTCGAAGGGAACCACTACCCCCTGGAGGTCATCAACATCCTGTTCATGGGCAAGACCCTCCGGTACCGGATCACCATCCCCGAGGGCTCGACCGTCTCCCAGATCGGCGAGATCATCTCTTCCACTGGGCTGCTCACCGGCGAGCAGTTCGTCCGGAGCGCTCACAGCGACAGGGTCAGATCTTTCTTCAAGATAGACGCCCCCTCCATGGAGGGTTACCTCTATCCCGACACGTACTACCTTGCCCCGCACATGACACCCATCGAGATCATGGCAAAGATGCTCGACCAGTTCAACCACGCCTACACCTCCGACATGGAGAAGAGGCGAAAAACATTGGGCATGAGCAGACTGGAGGTCATCACTCTCGCCTCACTCATCGAAAAGGAAGCGGTTTCCGCCGGGGATAAACCCCTGATAGCATCCGTGTTCTACAACAGGCTTGCGCTCGGGATGCGCCTGCAATCCGATCCCACCGCCGTCTATGGCGTCGATGGATTCAAAGGCAGAATAGAGCCCCAGGACCTGCTCCGAGAAAGCCCGTATAATACCTACCGCCACAAGGGGCTTCCACCGGGCCCCATATGCAACCCCGGCTCGGAGTCAATCGCTGCCGCCTTATGGCCAGCAAAAACGAGCTACCTCTACTTCGTCTCCCGGGGTGACGGCACCCATGAGTTTTCCAGCTCGCTTACCGAACATAACCGCGCCGTCTCCAGAAACCTCAGGCAGAAGAATAAGCAGCGAACGCTCTAAAGTTCAGCCTCACGGCTTACGATAAGGGAATGCATGGCAAATGTCACTGCAGCCCTCGTCGATGATGACGATGAAGTCCTTGATCTTATTGAACAAATATTGTTTGAGGAAGGTGCCGGGACGCGGAGGTTCCACCACGCCGAGGAACTGCTTGAGGCTGTGGAGCACACCTCGTTCGACATCATCATCTCCGACCTCATGCTTCCTGGCCTCACAGGGCTCGAACTCCTGGAGAGCCTGCACCGGAAGGGCATCACCATCCCCTTTGTATTGATCACAGGGTATGCCTCTCTTGATTCCGCGATAGAAGCAGTCAACAAAGGCGCCTTCTCCTACATCAAGAAACCCTTCAACATCGAAGAGATACGATTCGTCATCAACCGACTCAGGCAGAGACAGGATGTCCTTATGGAGATCGCCATGCTCAAGCAGCAGGTTGTTATGCTGCAATCCAGGCTCTCCAAGGAGATGAGCGATGACTTCCAGAACATCGCGCTCCCGTCTGTGTTGACACCCAGGCAGGCCCCGAACGACCTCAGCAAGGCCTTTTCCGCCATCGAGTATCTTGGCAGGCTCAAGTCCGACGGCCTCATCACGGAACAGGAGTTCGGTGAGTACAAGGGGAGAATCCTCAAAAGGATTGCGTGATGAACAATAAGGTCCTGATCGTAGACGATGACCCCGGGATACGGGAGACGATTTCGCAGATGATAGAAGGTCTCGGGTACGCACCCGAGACCGCTTCCGACGGCTTCGATGCCCTTTCAATGCTCGAATCGGGCCCCTACTTCTGTGTCTTCACCGATATTATGATGCCCAAGATGACAGGGCTCGAGCTCATCAAGCGGATCAAGGCACGGGAGATATCCCTGCCCATCATCGTGATCACCGGGTATGCATCTCTGGAGATTGCCATCGATGCGATGAAATGCGGCGCCTCGGATTTCATCGCAAAGCCGTTCAAGGTAAGCCAGATCCAGCTCCTCCTCAACAAGGTGAAGAGGGAAAAGCTCCTGATCGAGGAAAACAGGAAATACTCGGACACCATCGAACTCCACCGCCTCATCGACAACCTCGCAGGTCAGCTCGACGATAAGAACCGGGAAATCACCTCCCTCCAGGCGATCTCCGAGAGGATCATCAGCCTCAGGGGCATTCGGGATCTCGTGAGCGCCATTATCGACGTGTCGAAGCAGCTCCTGGAAGACGTGGACGTGCAGTTCTTCCCGCTGAACCGGAAGACCCTGAAGCTCATGAATCCTTCGGGGGGGGAGGACAGGCTCATCAGCAGCGAGCTGCTGGAGGGGAAGATCGTCAGGAGGGACACTGCATCGGAGAACTCCCATCGCCGGTTCGAGACCATCTTTCCACTCATCATCGAAGGCCAGGTATTCGGAACCCTCGACGTTCACTCCAACACCATGCTCGGCGAAGAAAAAGAGCACAAGATCCTCTACCTCCTCAACCGGTCCGCCGAGCGCATGGAAAACGTGGCGCTCTACGAGGGTCTCTACGAGAACATGCTCTCGACGCTGAACAGCATGGCCAAAATCCTCGATGCGAGAGACCCTCACACCTCGCAGCACTCCACCAGGGTGACCAATTTCTCTCTCGCCATGGGCAATATTCTGAAGCTCACCGAGGACGAAAAGGATGTCCTCTATATCGCGGCATCACTCCACGACATCGGAAAGGTCGGCATACCGGACAGCATCCTCCTCAAGAACGGCAGGCTCACGGATGACGAGTTCAGAGTCATCAAGCGTCACCCCGACATCGGCGCCGATATCCTGAAGCCTCTACCGCCCATGGTCAGGGAAACAGACATCATCAGGTATCACCACGAGCGCTACGACGGGAAAGGCTACCCGTCCGGGATCGGGGGTCAGGAGATCCCCCTGCTCTCGCGCATCATCACCCTGGCCGATTCCTACGATGCCATGACTTCGGACAGACCGTATCGGGACGGTCTCTCCGTGGACAAGGCCATCGAGGAGATTTTGCGATGTACGGGAAGTCAGTTCGATCCCGAACTGGCGGAGATATTCATCCGGAACGTGATAAAGCCCTGATGCTCCCTATTTCGGAGCAGCCCTCTGCAGTGGAGGTGCCTGCAGCGGTGCATTCCCCGCAGACCCGGAAGGCCGTGATCCGTTCATGGCTTCCACAAGGGCCTGCACCTTCAGCCGCAGCTGCTGGTTCTCCTGGGTGAGCGCCTCGTTCAGGCTGACAGCCGCCTTGAGGTCGGCGTTCTCCTTCTCGAGGGCGGCAACCCGGTTCGTGAGCTGCGCAACCTGGCTGTCAGCCGGAGCCCCCTGCTGCTTCTTCAGCGAGGCGACCTCGTTCTCAAGGGTGCTGACATTCTTTGCCAGCTCCAGGTTTTTTTCCTCAAGGGTCGTGATGTAGGTAATGGTCTGCTGGAGCATGTCCTTGTAATCGGAGTGCTTCTGCGTCCGATAGCCCCAGATGTAGTATCCGAGCACGAAGCCGGCGATAAAGATCACCAGGATGACAAAGAGAATGGCCTTGACATGCGTCTTTCCTTCGGCATCTTCCACCATGAAGTCCTCCCCCCGGTATCTCTCCCTCAAAGGTGTATGCGAGTTGACCAAACCCGTCAAGGTAAAGTTCTCTCCTGACTGACTTTTTCGAGATGCTGCTCCCGGGAGAAACCTTCAGATGAGACCCCTGCCCGTGAACTGGTCGATGAAAATCTTCCTGACAGCGGGTGAGACCCCGGGCTGGGAGAGAAAGGCCCGGAGAGCACGGGACTGCCTCCGCCTTCCGCCCGGGCTTCCCCTTTGAGCGGCATCCAGCCCGAGGATCACGATCCGATCCCCGGACACGAGGAACTCTTCCGGGTCTACGCGGTCCATGACGATCCCCATGCCGCCGAGCAGGGAGAATGCGTCTGCAAGGTTTTCTGCAATCTGCTCCGTGTCTTGGTGGGAGAGGGAACCGTAAGTCATGAGTTCCTTCAGGGGGATGCCCGGGGCAGGCTTGAAAAAGACGGAGCAGTCCCACTGGAGCAGCCCCTTCCGCCTCCCCACCAGGGCCACGGGCTGCAAGGTCTCCACACCGAGCCTCCCCAGCATGAGTGCCTTCTTCCAGACCCTGGCCGCCGGCCAGAGCCTCCTCAGCAGGAGGGGGCCAAAGCCCGTCGACGGCCAGACCAGCATGTCCTTCCCGTTCACGAGGACCCGGGAGTACCCCGGGACATCTGCGGCCCTCCTCGACCGGGAAAGCTGTCCCGCTGCTTCAAGGATCGCAGAGAGGCTCACGTCTTCGTGCCGCCTGTCATGGACGGAAAAACCGTCTTTGTCCGAACGGGCAACAAACGGGTCCTTTGACCGGTACACCTTGTCCAGGTACTCGCCGAGTTTCCGGTCCCGGATACGCCGGGCCTCCTTTTCGATCCATCGCGTTTCTCTGCCCGAGATCTCCCATCCCCTCGCGCCCGCATAGGCCGTGATCCGTGCATCGCCAGCCGGGCCGGAGACAGTGGGGAGGCTGGCAAGCAAACGGGCGAGATTCCTGAACGAACCCTTTCTTCCCACAGGCCTGCTTCCGGATCTCACCTGGTCTCCGTCAAGGGAGTAGATGCCTCCCTCCCTGATCATGAAGTTGCCGAGATGCAGGTCCTGCTGAAGGATGCCGCGGGCATGGTGATGAGCAAGGGCCGCCACGAGGGCATCGAGCACGGCACCTCTGTCCGCATTGTCATGAATGGCCTCAAGCGACCGGTCCACCCGGGTGCCGCCTTCGAGATACTCGAGCACCAGGGCATAGACCCCATGCTCCGGGAGATACCCGGAAAAGAGGACCCCGGGTGCAGGGACGCCTTTCTCGACAAAGGCTTTGCATCCCCTCTCGCTGCGTCTCCAGTGGCTGCGCGCACCGTGGCGTGCCAGGTAGAGCTTCACGATCATCTTCCCGGCGTCCGCCTGCCCCAGGCACACGATGCGCTTCCCAACGATCACCCGGAACACTCGCAAACACAGCGCCTCGCCGAGGCCGGGGATCTTCACCGGAAAAGAGACCGGCGTTTGCTGCCTCACGTGATCCTGGCTGATCCCTGAGAGCACCTCCCGCAAGGCCGTCCGCTGCCTCTTTTCATGCGATTGCTCCCGCATTTCACCTCACTCGCGAGGCGCCCGATCCCGCCACTTCCCGGTACAGGGCTTCGTAGGAACGCGCCATGGTCTCGATGGTGAACTCCTTCTCCAGGAGGGCATACGCATTCTCCGTGCAGCTTTTGTGCAGGCCTTGGTCATCGAGCATCCTCAGGATGCATCCTGCCACGGCGCAAGGGTCCCCGACCCGGGCTAGCAGCCCTGTCCGGCCGTCCTTCACGATCTCGGGTATCCCTCCGGCCGAGGTGGCAACCACGGGAACCCGGTAGCGGAAGGCGTCGAGGATCGAACTCCCCAGCCCCTCCACCCTGGAGGTCATCACGAACACGTCGAACACCCCGTAGTAGGGGTATGGGTCATCCTGGTAGCCCTCGAACACGACATTGTGAAGCCCCAGTTTCAAGGCCTTCTTCTCGAGTTCTCCCCTGAGATCGCCGTCTCCCACCAGGACGAAGAGCACATCGCCACGCTCCTGCTGGACGATGGCAGCGGTATCCAGCAGTGTCCCGTGATCCTTCCTCTTCTCCAGGGAAGCGACACAGCCCACGATGGTGCGGTCCGGGAACCTCTGCCTCAGCTTTTCGACGCTGTCCATGCCGAGATCCTGGCGAAGCGGCACTGCGCTGTGGATGACCTTCATGCGGGGAGGGTCAAAGCCCCACCCTGTCATGACCTCGGCCACCTTCCCGGATATCGCCACGAGACGATCGACTGCGGTGTACTTCAGGCGGTCGATCGTGTGACGCCCGGGGGGGGTATCCACCCTCCTGGTGTAGACGAGGGGGCTTTGGTGAAAGGGCTTCCAGAGCGCTGCAAGCTGGAGTCCCCGGGTCTCGTGGGCATGCACGATGTCGAACCCGAAGAGACTGCCCCCGTGGAAAAAAAACGGCTTGCTCATGACGATCACCGGAAAGCCCTCCTCACGGACGCGATCGACGAAGCCATCGTTGTGCCTGGCCAGGAGGGTGCTGTCATGGCCAAGGGATCTGAGCCCCTGCATGAGAAACAGGGTCTGCCTCTCTCCGCCGCGCCATCCCCTCTCGAGGTTGATGTGCACGATCCTCATGGGCTATCGGTTCCGGCCCTTTTCGAAAGAGAACTGCACGACCTTGGCCGCCATGACGAGCTCGGCAAAGGCGCTCATGGAGGCGATGAGGAAACCCCGCCAGCCGTCCAGCATTCCGAGACGGAGCACGAAGTCCTTGAAAAACCGCACGGGGGGCCTCAGGATCATGTGCAG
>JAJFUP010000018.1 GCA_021372395.1 Deltaproteobacteria bacterium | reverse complement strand
GGAGAGGTAATCGAGGCCCATGCCCCCTGCCTTTCTCTCTATGAGCAGCGCGTGGTATCCTGCCCGGGCGTATGCGGTGAAGAGGTTCCGGGCCCGGGTCACCGTATCCCCGGCACCTTCCAGGCCCGGGGCGGTCTTTCTCGCAAAGGAACGGGCACCATCCAGGAGGGTTGTCTGTTCATCCGTCAGATCAATCATGGTGTTTCCTCCACTCGAGAAAATCGAGGTATGCGGTGAGGAGGGCGAGCTCTTCCCTGTCGAGCTCGCCTATGCGGGATATGATCTTCTGCCTGCCCCCGGATGCAGCGTCCGCGTCCGGCCGGTTGTCCTTCTCAGTGCCCGGGATGAAGTAATCGAGGCTTTTCTGCAGCACCCGGGCGATATCTTCGATCTGATGGAGATAGAGCCTGCGCTTGCCAAGCTCATAGTTGGACAGCGCTGCCTGGGTAATCCCGAGGGACTGGGCAAGATCCACCTGCGTCAGGCCCGTTTCCTCGCGTGCCCTCTGGATCTTCCTTCCGATCTCCTTGAACCCCATGAAGACGTCTCCCTGTACAGAGCATACCACATCTTCGCGGTTACGCTCCACCATTGCAAAGGTGTGCCGACAAGAGCAGGCCGGAGAATGCAAAGTTCCTTGACAGGATTATAACAAAATAAGATAATCCAACAACAGAACGTTATATCGCCGGGAGGTGTGGCCGTGTTCGATTACATCATGACCGAAGAGCAGAAGAGTCTGCGTGACGAGGCGCGGGCCTTCACAAAATGGGTGCCCAAGCAGCTCATCCTCGATATGGACGCCGAGAAGATCCAGTTCCCGCACGAGTACCTTCAGGAGGCCGGCAGGAGGAACCTTCTCGGCATCAGACTCCCGAAGGAATACGGAGGAAGGGGGCTGGGATGGGTCGATGATGCCATCGTGGCCGAGGAGGTGGGAGTGGCGAGCTACTCGCTGGCCTGCCTGTGGGGTGTCGGAGCCGACATCGTCTGCGAGGCCGTCACCCTGTTCGGCAACGAGGAACTGAAGCAGGCGGTTGTGGTTCCCCTGCTCAAGGGCGAGACCTTTGCGGCCGAGGGGCTCACGGAGCCCCGAGGCGGCTCGGATTTTTTCGGGGCGACGACAGTCGCAAAAAAAGACGGTGACGACTGGGTCATCAACGGCCAGAAGCGGTTCATCGTGGGGGCCGAAGGTGCCGACTGGTTCCTGGTCTACGCGGTCACCGACCCCGATGCGCCTCCCCACAGGCGCATGACCGCCTTCATGGTTCCGAGGACTACGGGGGTGGAATCCAGGTACATCTACGGGCTGATGGGGGTCCGCGGCGGCGGCGCCGGCCGGCTCATACTGAAAGACGTTCGCGTCCCTGAGCGTTATGCCCTGAACGGGATCAACGGAGGGTTCGATGTCTTTGTCCGGATGATGGTTCCCGAGCGCCTCGGTACCGCTGCCATGACGCTCGGCTCGGTGAGGCCGGCCATAGAGATCGCAACCCGGTACACCGCCAAGCGCAAGGCCTTCGGGTTGCCCATCCAGAGCTTTGAGGCCGTCGGGTTCAAGGTGGCGGACTGCGTCATGATGCTGGATGCGGCCCGCTCCATGGTGTACTCCACCTGTCTTGCCGTGGATTCCGGCAAGGCCCATGCAAACCGGGTACGCAGGCTCGTTTCCGAGTCCAAGAAGTTCGTGACCGAGGCTGCCTGGGAGATCGCGAACAAGTGCATGCAGGTGGTGGGCGGGATCGGCTACACGAACGTGTACCCCCTGGAGCGGATCGTCCGCGACATCAGGCTTTCCATGATCTGGGTGGGCAGCAACGAGATCATGCAGCTCATCATCCAGAACGAGTGGTACAAGGAATATTTCAAGGTTCTCTCCAAGGAAGACGTTCGGGACGTGGAGTCCGATGCGGTCAACGCCGATGCCGAGGGGGAGAAGATATACGAATAAGAAGACAGGCCGAAGGCTGCGGGCCGCAAGCATCAGGAGAGGGAAACCCTGTTTTGGCCATCCGCCCCAAGCCTTTTTTCTCGGTGCCGGGACCCGGTCCATGAAATGACCTCCTTTGATTGAAAACCTCCGGGTACCCGGCATCGGTTTCCTTCAATTATCTCTCAGCGCACATCCCGGATCCCCCAGCCGGGACCTGGTGCGTGACAAAAATTCCGGCTTCACCTCTCCTGGTGTGTGAAGACCGTTGCATGTCTGTTTTGAGCCCCGGTGTGCGGCAGGGGAAAACCGTACCTCGTCATTTTGGTCAAATCGCCTGAAATAAGGCGATTTGACCAAAATGACGAGGCCAGATTAAAAACTCTCGTATGTCGACTGGGTTGCTGAAATGCTCGAGCGGCAAAAACAGTTTTACCCGGCCTCGCCTGATGGCGGTCCCTTTGCGTTCGAACAAAAAATCCCCTTGATCAGAAACGCCAAAACATGCATATATTAGTATTGTAATACAATAATACAGTTGAAGTGGAGGTCTTGCCCATGATGGATTACCCGTTGCTCCTGAGGACGTTTCTGCTGAGGGCCGCCAAGTACTTCCCCAAGAAGGAAGTCGTATCGGTATTCCCCGAAGGGACCCACCGCTACACGTATAGGGAATACTACAAGCGGGTCTGCCAGCTTGCGCATGCGCTCAAGTCGCTCGGCATCAAACGGGGTGACAGGGTGGCGAGTGTCGCCCTGAACGATCACCGGCACCTGGAGCTCTACTTCGGCGTCCCCTGCTATGGCGCCGTCCTGCACACGGTGAACTTCCGGCTGCCGATGCATCACCTCATCTACATCATCAACCATGCCGAAGACCAGGTGATCTTCGTGGACGAGGACCTCCTCATGTTCGTCGAGGCGGCAAAAGACCAGCTCAAGTCCGTCAAGCACATTGTCGTGCTCTCCCACACCGGGAAGAAGCCGGTGTCGACGATCGAGAACCTCATCATGTACGATGAGCTCATCGCCCAGTTCCCGGAAGAGTACGACTTCCCTGTCGACCTCTCCGAGTGGGACCCGGCAATGATCTGCTACACCTCCGCAACCACCGGAGACCCCAAGGGCGTCGTGTATTCCCACCGGGCCATCATGCTCCACACCTATTCCGTTGCCATCACCTTCGGGGCGGGCGAGTCGGACTGCATCCTCCACATCGTGCCAATGTTCCACGCGAACGCGTGGTGTGCGCCCTTTGCCGGGGTAGGTGCCGGGTGCAAGCAGGTGCTGCCCGGCCGGGAGGTGATCAACATGGAGAAGCTCTGCAGGACCATCGCCGAGGAGAAGGTCACCTTCACCGCCGGGGTCCCCACCATCTGGATGCTCCTCTACGACTACCTCGAGAAGGGCGGGTGGCACGACTTCTCCTCGTTCAAGACCATCGTGAGCGGCGGTGCGGCGATCCCGCTCCAGCTGATGAAGGACCTGAACGAGAAGTACAACTTCCCCATCAGGCAGGCCTACGGCTCCACCGAGACCACCCCGCTCGTCACGGCCGCTGTCCCCAAGAGCTACATGAAGGACTGGCCGGAGGAGAAGCTCTACGACCTGAAATCCAGCATCGGGCTGCTGGCCCTGGGCCTGGAGATGAAGATCCTGAACGACTCCGGTGGCGAGGTGAAGATGGACGGCCGCGAGTGGGGCGAGATCCTTCTGAAGGGGCCGTGGATAGCAAGCGAGTATTACAAGGATCCGGAGCGCACCAAGGAGACCTTCGGCGACGGCTGGTTCCACACCGGCGACGTCGGCACCATCGACGAGGAGGGCTATGTCAGGCTCGTGGACCGGAAGAAAGACCTCATCAAGAGCGCGGGTGAATGGATCTCCTCGGTGGACCTGGAGAACCTGATCATGGCCCACCCCAAGGTGATGGAGGCCGCCATCATCGGCGTGCCGCATCCCAAGTGGCAGGAGAGGCCGCTCGCCTGTGTGGTCATTGCGCCCGGCCAGGGCGTGGATGCGGACGGTCTGAAGGATTTCCTCAAGGACAAGGTGAAGGCCTCGTGGTGGATCCCGGACGAGTTCATCTTCCTGCCCGAGATACCCAAGACCAGTGTCGGCAAGTTCAACAAGCGCGAGCTCAGGCGTCTCTATACCGAGGGTCAGTTGAAATCCCTGTAACCGCCGAGACGTGAGGAGGATTCCATGTCGCTGCTGAACAAGTACTACACCGAAGAACACACGATCTTCCGCGAGTCCGTGAGGAGGTACTTCGAGAAAGAGGTCATCCCCTACACGGACCAGTGGGAGAAGGACGGGATCGTCCCGCGGGAGGCATGGACGAAGTTCGGGTCTCAGGGGTTTCTCTGCCCGTGGCTCCCGGAAGAATACGGCGGCTCGGATGCGGATTTTCTCTATTCCTTCATCCTGACCGAGGAGCTTGCGCGGACCCGGTGCGGAGGGTTCTTCTTCCCGCTCCATTCGGATATCGTGGTGCCGTACCTCTTCTCGTACGGCTCCGAGGAGCAGAAGAAGAAATGGCTGCCCGGCTGCGTCACCGGCGAGACCATCACGGCCGTTGCCATGACCGAGCCGGGCACGGGCTCCGACCTCGCCGCCATCAGGACCACGGCGGTCAGAGACGGCGACGACTTCATCATCAACGGGCAGAAGACCTTCATCAGCAACGGCATCAACTGCGACCTCGTCGTCGTTGCCGCCAGGACCAACCCCCAGGC
>JAJFUP010000126.1 GCA_021372395.1 Deltaproteobacteria bacterium | reverse complement strand
GGCCAGCTGATCATGCCGCTCATCTGCCTGCTCACCTTTCTCTTCAAGATGCGCGACCCCTTTGCCGCATCGGTTGCCTTCTGGTGGTTCGGCCAGAACTTCATGGACATGGCCCCCTACATCAACGACGCGCGGGATCTGAACCTGATCCTGCTGGGCGGCTACACGGGCAAGGATTCACCGGGCATTCACGACTGGGAATACATCCTAGGCAGGCTGAACCTCCTGCCCTACGACCATGCCCTTGCAGGTTTCGCCAATGGCCTGGGCATGGCGTGCATGGTGACGGCATGTGCATGGGGAGGGTACGTGCTGTATAAGGGCTTCAGATCTTCCGCAGAGGCACCGGACATCGCATAGGGGGAGACCCGTGCATCGTGCGGCACTCCATGATCAGGCCCCTGGCCTGTTGTGACCCCTGACCAGGAATACATACCCGTACACCACCGCGTTCACCAGGACCACCGCTGCACCGAGGATAATCTGAATCTCCCGGGTGAGGCCTTCGGGGTAGATGACGGGCTCGATGAAGTGGATCACGAAGTCGCCCGCATAGGGCGCCTGCCCGGCATGACGCCTCAGGATATTCTCGAGCGGAGTCAGCGGGCAGATCCATCCGGTCAGCTCGATGGCTATGCCCCAAACCACGCACGGGAGGTGCCCCCAGATCGCCCTGGGCCAGACGATGACGAGGATGCCGCCAAGCATCACGAAAACGACGAATGCGAGGTGGAGGATCACCACGCCGTCCGCGAGCACCTGGCAGAAGGATGCGCTATTCACACCCGAAGGATAGGCCTCTGCACCGGGGAATTCAACAGTCCATGAGACCCTTTCCTGTCAAGGACCACGGGTCTGAACCTCTCCGGGAGAATCCCCTGGTACGGTGAGCGGTCGCAATTCCCATTTTGATATCGTTCAGGATTTTTTCCCGGGCGACCGAGAAGAAAGGGATTATGGGAGCGACAGGGACGGTTGAAGGGTATGCACCTATTCAGGGTGCAGGAAAAGTCCGGCAAGACCATCCACATCATGGGAATCCTTTTTAAGGTTCTATTTATGCTTGACTATTCACATTTTCTTGACAAGACCCCTCCAGGATGGTACATACACGAGAACTTCCTGGAATGGCGGCCCGATATCGCGGGCTGCGATCAATAACTGAGACGAGGTGGTTAATGACAGCAAGAATTGTACTCGCTCGAGTTATATGCATAGTGGCAATAGGGCTCATCGGGGTGGGATTCACCCTGCCGGCCCAGGCGCAGACACAATCCAAGAAAGTTGTCAAGCATGCGGTCGTCAAAAAACATGTGGCTTCTCAAAAGAAGCACTCCAAGACGTCCAAAAAAACAACCGTAGCCGCACACCATACCGGAAAATCCAAGCATGCATCCGTCAAAGGCTCCAAGAGCCACAAGAAAACTCTGCACGCGAAAAATACGGCGAAGAACCGCCGCCACCACGCCCTGGCATCACGGACACGCACGCACAAGACCCCCTCGAGCTACGAGCTTCCGGCAACTCAGCCGTCGGATCTCTGGCTGGCAAAGGATTCCCCGGAGGCATACCGGCAGTTGAACTTCGATGCGAAGACGGACGAACTGACCCGCAGCATCCTGGAATCGGCATACGCATACATCGGCGTACCCTATCGCTACGGCGGAACGACGCCGGACGGGTTCGACTGCTCGGGGTTCGTCAGGCAGGTGTTCAGCGAAAACGGCATCCAGTTGGGCAGGTCATCCCGTGACCAGGCATTGGAAGGAACACCCGTGCCGCTGTCCGAACTGAAGCCGGGAGACCTCCTCTTTTTCAGCATGCATCGCCGGAACCGCTGCTCGATCGACCACGTGGGGCTCTACGTGGGACAAGGCCAGTTCATCCACGCCCCATCCTCGCGTGCTCGCGAGATCAAGGTTGAAACGCTCGAGTCGGACCGCTACCTCCCCAAGGTAGTGGAGGCCCGTCGGGTCCTCGAATACACCCGGTAGGCAGGCCATGGTCCTGTCCCGGCCTTCATGATTGCACGCGTTGGGCAAGGATGTCCGGCCCGCGGCATCCGGACCAACGTCAACCTCTTCCTGAATCCTGCAAACTTTTCGATTCGTATTGATCGTCGCACCGGGATGCTGGTATCCTCTTTCGATCCATGAAACTGAGCGACAGGGCATTTGCCGGCATCATCCACAAAGCGCTGGACCGCATACCCGCGGAGATCAGCGTCCATCTCGAGAACGTGGCGATCACCGTGGAGAAACGGCCCTCCCGGGAACTCCTGGAGGAGTTGGGCCTCCCTCCCGACGAGGTGCTCTTCGGGGTGTACCAGGGCGAATCGCTGCCCGAGCAGTCCCTCACCTACCCCCCGCTGTACCCGGACTCCATCATCCTGTTCAAGGAGCCTCTGGAGGACGCCTGCGAGACCATCGAAGAGCTGACCGAAGAGATCGAGATCACGGTTGTCCACGAGGTGGCGCACTTCTTCGGCATCGGTGAGGAGCGTCTCGTCGAGCTCGGCTACGAGTAGATCAGCGTCGGGGTTTCCTGCCGCAGACGAGTCCCATGGTCCCGAACATGAAATGGCGCCAGGCCGTCTCCCGGAAGCCCAACTGCTCCATGATGGGGGCGATCTCTTCGGGTTTTTTGAACGCGCTCGTGGATCGCGGCAGATACCGGTATGCATCGGAGTTCCCGGTGACAAGCGTCCCGAGAAAGGGGATCACGAAGCGGAAATGGAAGAGGATCAGGGGCTTCAACACGGTATCCGGCGGCGGGCACGTGTCCAGGCAAACCACCATGCCGCCGGGCTTCACCACCCGGAGCTGCTCCTGAAACGCGCCGCGCATGTCCGGCACGTTGCGCATCAGAAACCCGGAGGTCACGGCATCGAAGGAGGCCTCAGGAAAGGGGAGCGCCAAGGCGTCGGCATTGCACCACCATACCCCCCCACCCATGGTGCGCCTGCCCGTCTTCATCATGTCGAAGGTGAGGTCCGCGGCAACGACCCTGGCAGCGGGATCGCGCCTGAGGGCCTCCCGCGCGATCCGTCCCGTCCCTGCCCCGACATCGAGCAGCAACCCTCCCGGCGGGAGGCAGGCCATCTCGAGGGTACGGCGCCTCCAGAGACGGTCCATGCCGAAGGTCATGAGGGTGTTCATGAGGTCGTACCGCCCCGAGATGCTCCCGAACATGGATCGGATGTATGTGTTCCAGTCGTTGCCCGGCATGGCAGGCCTCATCGCCCGGATACGATGCACAGCAGGTGCACAAACCAGGGAAACAGCCTCCGTGCCGTTGCGGCAGGACGGTTGGACAATGCCATGTGACCACTCCTTCTGGGGGAAGATATCGTACCCCCTTTCATAACAGATTGGTTTTTGGCGTGCAAAGCGAATTGAAGCCGAACAGGGTGTGCGTGCCTTACGATCGATGTCTTGCCGGGAAAACGTACGCCAAAGACGAGAGCGAGCTTTCCGTTTAGTCTTTCCCATGATAATATTACGATCATACATACAGTTTCATGCAGAGACGAGGCGTGCCCGGTGACAGGGTTGTATTCTGCCTTTCGGGAGAAGGATGAGCGATCATTGATAGGAGAGATGGAGGCGTAATGGGCAGAAAATCGGAAGACTCATTCGGAAAGAAGATCCAGACCCTGAGAGAGGAAAAGGGCCTTACTTTAGAAGCCCTCTCCCGGGAGACAGGCTATCCCGTGGAGGTAATCCGCGAGGTCGAGGAGGGAAAGGTCGCACCGCCCGTTTCCCTGGTGCTCCAGCTCGGCCGCACCTTCAAGATAGACATGGAACCCCTCCAGGGAGGCCAGGAGAAGGAAGCCTCGAAGAGGCGCGCCAGAAGCCACAAGAAGAGGGTAGCATCCTATGCATACGCCCCGCTCACCCAGCCGGGAGAGGAAAAGCACCTGAGGGCATACCGCGTCACCATCGATCCACAGACCGAGCACAAGGGGGTCGAGTACCATCACGAGGGAGAGGAATTCGTCTATGTCCTTGACGGGGGAATCATTATTCAGGTGGGACAGAACGCCACGAACCTGAAGAAGGGCGGGAGCATCCACTTCAACTCTTCGCTCCATCACAAGCTCAGCAATCCGTTCAAGGATACGGCTGAGCTTCTGGTTGTCATCTATGTGCCGTGAGGAGGGTGTATGGCATTTCAACTGACCGCTGAACAGGAAATGGTCTCCCTGATGGCCAGGGACTTCGCGAAGAAAGAGCTGGAGCCCATGGCGTCAAAGAGAGAGAAAGAAGAGATATTCCCGCTGGACGTGGTGAAAAAGATGGGCGGGCTCGGGCTGCTGGGCATGATGGTGCCTCCGGAATACGGCGGATCCGGGGCCGGGGCCATCAGTTACTGCCTGGCCCTCCAGGAGATCGCGTACGCATGCGCATCCACGGCGGTTACCATGTCGGTGGCGAACCTCTCCACCGAGCCGCTGCTCAAGTTCGGGGATGAGGAGCAGAAAAAGAAGTATCTCGCCAGGCTCGCGCAGGGCGAACTGCTCGGGTGTTTCGCCATAACCGAGCCCGCTGCCGGATCCGACCCGGGCAGCCTTCAGCTGAAGGCCGAGGACAGGGGCGATCACTACCTCGTGAACGGGACCAAGATCTTCATCACCCACGGCGGCTATGCGGACGTGATCAACCTCATCGCAAGGACCGGCCCCGAGAAGGGGAACAAGGGGCTCTCCGCGTTCATCGTGGAGAAAGGGTTCAAAGGCTTTTCCGTGGGCGCCAGGGAAGACAAGATGGGGCTGAGGGCATCCAATACCGTGGAGCTCATCTTCGAGGACTGCAGGGTGCCGAAAGAAAACCTGCTGGGGAGGCTGGGACAGGGGTTCAAAATCGCCATGACGGCCCTGGACAGCGGCCGCATCGGGATCGCATCACAGGCGCTGGGCATCGCGCGGGGGTGCCTGAACGAGGCCGTCAGGTACTCGAGAGAGCGTAAGCAGTTCGGCCGTTCCATCAGCTCGTTCCAGGCCCTCCAGTGGATGATCGCAGACATGGCCACCGGGATCGAGGCGGCAAGCCTGCTCACCCTCTCGGCTGCGGACAGGAAGGACCGGGGTCTGCCCTTTACGAAAGAGGCGTCCATGGCAAAGCTCTTTGCCTCCGAGATGGCGAACAAGGCGGCCTACCGTGCCGTTCAGATCCACGGCGGATACGGCTACACCAAGGAATTCAAGGTCGAGCGCCTCTATCGTGATGCCAGGGCCACCACGATCTACGAGGGGACCTCGGAGGTCCAGCGCATCGTCATCGCCCGGGAGGTCCTGAGCGACTGAGGGTTTTCGGGGGAGAGAACCGGTACGGAAAAAACATGGCCTGTACCGGATCACCTCGCCTGCTCTTCTGGGGGGGGATATCCGGGGTTCTGCAGGGAGAACCGCGAGGCCTCGGGCATACGGAAGACGAAGCTCAACTTTTCCCATGGCGGCGTCGATGAATTTACCCTATGATCGGGCGGCGGTTCAGGTCTATCTAAGTCCGACGTCCCACAGGGGAGCGAGGTCATGATCATTATCAGGAGTGAGGAGCCCGGCGACATCGAAGCCATCTTCGAGGTGAACTCCCGGGCATTCGGTACGGACGCAGAGGCGAGGCTGGTGAACACCCTGCGGGATCAGGGGGTGATGATGGTATCGCTGGTGGCGGATGTGGGAGGAAAGGTTGCAGGCCATATCCTGTTGACACCGGTGACCATAGACACCCCGGACGGGCCCGTCATTGCCGGAGGCCTCGGGCCCATGGCCGTGCTGCCCGGGCACCAGCGCTCGGGCATCGGCTCGATTCTCATCTCTGCCGGGCTCGATGCGTGCCGCAACTTCGGATGGAAGGGGGTGTTCGTAGTGGGACACCCGGAGTTCTACCCGAGGTTCGGGTTCGTGCCCGCAGCCCCGCTCGGGCTCCGCTACAAGGGCGAGGAGTTCGATCCCTACCTCTTTGTCAAGGAGATATCGCCCGGGGCTCTCCAGGGGATATCCGGCATGATCAGGTATTACAGCGCGTTCGATGAGGTCTGAGGCTCGAGGGTGGGGAAATCGTCGGTAACGCACTGCAGGCGTCAACGCGCTTGAGTGCAGGCCAAGATGCGAAGTATCACCGCGTGAAAGGGGGATCTCATGACTCGTGCCAGGCTCATCCGCCAATGGCCTCTGATCGTCCTGCCCGCACTGCTCCTTGGATGCACTGGGGAGAAACCGCGGATCATCGAGGAAAAGTGCTCCACCTGTCACCCCTCCTCCTTCGTCTACAAGGAGAAGAGGACAATGCCGGAATGGGACCGCATCCTCTTCGGGATGAAGGCCCGAGGGCTCAAGATCACCCCCGGGGAGGAAAAACAGGTGCGGGATATCCTTTCCCGGGACTTCAGCCGGGAATAGGGCCGGGGGGCCCTTCCCGCCATTCCTCAGTTCAGTTGTAATCCGACGGGGCAGGAACATCCTGCGACCCGCCTCTGCCTTCGGCCATCCTGTCCTTCTCTATGGTGATCTTGTGCTTCTTCCGTGCCTGCTCGAGGTAGGAATCCACGATCATCTGCTGCTTGCGGGAAAACAGCTCCTTCATGATGGCCTGTTCCTGCTCCTTGTTCATGGTCTTGATATCGGCCATCTTTCTGGACTTGAGCCACACCACATAAACCATGTCCTTGCCCTGATAGACCTTTGGCTTGTGGAGTGAATCCAGGTCGTCCTTGAGCATGGGGATCGTGGAAAGTTTCGGAACCGCATCCATGGTCCGCGAGAACTCACCGGTGCTCGACGGATTCTGGGCGAGCAGCTGCCCAGGGCTCGAAGATGCGAGCTTTCCGGCATACTCCTTGGCCTTCTCCTGGGCGAGGGATTTCCTGATATCGGCGGTGATACGGTCGGAGACTTCCTTCAACGCAGGGATCCTCGAGGCCTCTTTTCGGGTGACCATGTACACGATGAAGCCGCCGCCCGCATCCACGACCTCGCCGATCTCGCCGGGCGAGAAGGTGAATGCCTTCTTGATAATCTCCTGGCTGCCCTGAACGCCGAAGTTGTCGCCCTCGGAGAGCGGGCCCAGCACCTTCACGGCAAGGCCCTTTTTCTTCGCGTATCCTTCGAAGTCGAGCTTGAGCTGTTCGTAGAGCTCAGTGAATGCCGTGTTCGCCTCGTCTTTGGCCATGTACTTGGCCCTCTGGAACTTGAGCGTTTCCATTACGGTGGAGGATACCTGCTCAAAGGGTGCGGCATCGCCGCCTTCCTTGCCTTCGAGCTTCAGGATATGAAAACCCAGAGGTGACCGTATGGGACCCTTGACCTCGCCCGGCTTCATGGAATCGAATACACCGGCAAGCCCCTGGGGCATGCTGTCGCGGGTGACATTCCCCATATCCCCGCCCTTCCCTGCTGTCTGCTCGTCCTCGGAATACTTCACGGCAAGGGAGGCAAAATCCTGTCCTGCGCCGATATAAGCGGCAATCTTCTTCGCAAGTTCCCCTTTTGCCTCGAGTGCCTTGCTGTCCGCCCCTTCGGGCACCTTGATGAGAATCTGCCGTGCATGGATCTTGGCCGGGGTGCCGAACTCGGACTTGTGGCTTTCATAGTAGTCCCTGGCCTCGTCCTTGGTGACTTCGACACTACCGACATAGCGTGCAGCCGGAAAATCGATGTAGGCCAGGGTGATCTTCGGCAGCACCTTGTAGCGTTCCTTGTTGGCATCATAGTATTTCTGGACCTGGCCCTGGCTCACCTGGATGTCCTTGGCAAACGGCAAGGGGTCGATCCCGATGAAGGAGAGATCATAGGTGTCTTTCACGAAGTGAAACGTTGCCTCCACCTCCTGCCTGGGAACGATGACGTTCTCTGCGAGCACTGCGAGAAAGCGCTGCTTCAGGAGGGACTTGCGCTGGCGACTCTCGAACTCGGGGGGCGTAAGACGCTCGTACTCGAGGTATCGCCGGTAGAGCGGCATGCTGAACTTGCCGTTCTCCATGAATGCCGGAACCTGCTGAATTGCCTGCTGGAGGTCTTCATCGGTCACCTGGATGCCCATGTCCTTTGCGTCGACCTCGATGATGTATTCATCGATCATCTGATCCAGCACCGTGTTCTTGAGATCGAGCCTCTTGACCATCTCAGGTGTCAGCGCCTGGCCGAAGCGTTCCTGGTACACCCTCAATGCGTCCGTGTAAGCCTTTGAAAACTGTTCGGCGGATATGATGTACCGGTCGATCTTGGCAATCTTGTTTGCCTCCCTGGTGAGGTAGGAGCTTCCCCCCCACAGGATGAACACCACAATTATGGCGCCGAACACGGTGTAGGCAAGCCAGCTCCTGGAATGTCTTCTCAAGTAGGTAAGCATTCAGATCTCCTTCACAGTCAATGACATGCTGATGGGCAAAATAGAGGAAGACGGGAATTATTGCAAGGATTTCATGACTGCAGA
>JAJFUP010000125.1 GCA_021372395.1 Deltaproteobacteria bacterium | reverse complement strand
TGTGCCCCACCTGCCATTGCTTCGACATCAGCGACGAGGTGAAGGGAAGTGACGGCAAGCGCCTGCGGAACTGGGATTCCTGCATGTTTCCGTTGTTCACCAAGGAAACGAGCGGACACAACCCGAGACCGTCCCAGAAGGAGCGGTGGCGCCAGAGGGTCATGCACAAATTCCGTTACTATGTCGACAACTTCGGGGCCATCGCCTGTGTCGGATGCGGCCGATGCGTCATGTCTTGCCCCGTGAACCTTGATATCAGGAAGATCGTCGAAGATATATCCAAACTGTGAGGGAGACACCGAATGCAGAACCCATATGTACCGATCCCTGTTGAGGTCTCCAAGATCATCACGGAAGTCGATACAAAGGACATCAAAACCTTCAGACTTTCATTCATCAACAAAACCGATGAGGAGAACTTCAAGTATCTGCCGGGTCAGTTTGCCGAGCTCTCCGTGTTCGGCAAGGGTGAGTCGCCCATCGGCATCGCCTCGTCTCCGACCCAGAAGGGATACATCGAGTTCACCGTACAGAAGGCTGGCCAGGTGACCTCATTCCTGCACGAGATGGAGGAAGGCACCCGCATGGGGGTGAGGGGGCCGCTCGGGAACTCGTGGCCCATTGAGTTCCTCGAGGGCAAAAACATCGTGGTGGTGGGCGGCGGATTCGCATTCACCACGCTGCGCTCGCTCATCAACTACATGATCCACGAGGACAACCGCAAGCGTTTCGGCAAGATCACGGTCATCTACGGCGCCCGGGGCCCGGGGCTCCTTATCTACAAGGACGAGCTCACCGAGTGGGGCAAGCGCGACGACTTGAATCTGAACGTCACGGTGGACAAGGCGGATGCAACCTGGAAGGGGAGGGAAGGCTTCGTTCCCACGGTCTGTAAGGAGGTTGCGCCGAGCTCGGACAACGCGGTCGCCGTCATCTGCGGCCCGCCCATCATGATCCGGTTCACCCTGCCCGTATTCTTCGACCTTCAGTTCTCCAAGGAGAACATCATCACCTCGCTCGAAATGCGGATGAAGTGCGGCATAGGCAAGTGCGGCCGCTGCAATGTCGGCAATAAGTACGTATGCAAGGACGGACCGGTCTTCTCGCTTGCCGAGCTCGACAAGCTTACCAAGGAATACTGATACTTCCGTACGTTCAGATCGGTGTGGGTCGGCCCTGTATGCGGGCCGACCCACACCGTCTTGTTTTTGTGCTCGATGCCGTCGTTTTATAAGACCCCTGAACAACCCTCTGGCGCTGCTCAAAGAACAGGTCCGTTCACAACGGTCATCTCGCAAGGTTTTTTCGTGGAAGACCCGATTTGAACCAGATGCGGGGACATCTTCCTCACCCATGGGGAATAATGCCCCTTCACAGGACGCCGGTATCTCATCGATCATAATAAATCACATAATATCAGAAGAATAAAAGATGGCACCGTCCTTGCTTTTCTTGGAGCCGGCAGCACGGAAGGAAGGTATGCCATTGATTTTGAACAATTTGCTGGTATTCATACAGATGTGGACGTCGCGGTTGTATGCAGGGTTGCTATGGAGAACGGGTTCCCGGCAGGCAGCGCACAAACCCGTTCAGAGTTCATGGCATGATGGAGGAAAGGCTCAAGAATGCTTGTGATAGCATGCATCAAACAGGTGCCGGACACCACACAGGTGAAGATCGATCCTGTGACCAATTCCCTTGTGCGCGAGGGGATTCCCTTTATCATGAATCCCTTTGACACGCACGCACTGGAGGAGGCGCTGCGCCTGAAGGATTCATACGGCATACGGGCTGCGGCCATTTCCATGGGCCCCATGAATTCCGAGATGACCCTGCGCAAGGCCCTCGCCATGGGCGTGGACGAAGTCGTTCTTCTCTCGGACCGTGCATTCGGGGGGGCGGACACGCTGGCCACGAGCATGGTCCTCGCCGAGGCCGTCAAGAAGCTCTCCGAGAAGGACAAGGACGGGCTTGCGCTGGTGGTCTGCGGCAAGCAGACCATCGACGGAGACACCGCCCAGGTGGGTCCCGGCATTGCAATCCGTCTCGGGCTTTCCCTCCTGACCCTGGTCGACCGCATCGAAGAGCTTGACCTCAAGAACAGGAAGATCCGGGTAAGCAGGAAGCTCGAAGGCCGCCACGAGATCGTGGAGGCAATGCTGCCGGCACTGTTGACCGTGGTCAGGGAGATCAACAAGCCCCGCTATCCGACCGTGCCCATGCGCCTGGAGGCCCAGGAGCAGACCGTGGCCCTGTGGGACAACAAGGTTATGAATGTCGACGAGCAGCTGATCGGCCGCAAAGGGTCACCGACCTCGGTGAAGAAGATCTTCTCCCCTGAGCGCGAAAAGGGGGAGATCCTGGGCGACGGGGTGAACGACCCTGACGGCACTGCCATGATGCTGGTGGAGAAGCTGGTCCAGAGAGAACTGCTGATGCTGTAAGGAAAGGGAAAGAACCGGATGCATTCACGAGAGACAGGATAGATGGAGAAACCCCAAAAGCCCAAGAAGCCCCGAGGGAAGGCCTCTCTCATCCCCGACAAGTGCATCGCCTGCGGGGCACGCTGCCAGAGCGTCTGCCCTGTAGAAGCGATCGACATGAACGAGAAGGGCGAGCCTGTCATCCTTACGGACAAGTGCATCGGCTGCCAGAAATGC
>JAJFUP010000012.1 GCA_021372395.1 Deltaproteobacteria bacterium | reverse complement strand
GGCAGCTTGAAGTTGAACTGGTGGCACTGGGCGCAGTAATCCTCCGACTTCTTGTGCTGGTGATGGCACAGTGTGCAGTCGGCCGACGGGCCGTAATGGGGCGAGTTGTGGGGATTCGCGGGCTTCACCTGCGCGGTCTTCTCAGCGAGCTTGTCCGGGCTGCCGTGACAGTCCACGCAGACCTTCATCTTGACGTTCTCGGGCTTCTTGGTCTTGCCGTGGCACTTCTCGCAGTTCACCCCGGCCAGCTGGTGCTGATGGCTCAGGGGAAGTTTTCCCGCCAAGGTCTTTTCGCCCCCCTTGGGGTGGCAGGCCTTGCACCCGTCGTAGTTCATGGCCTTCGTGTCCGGGTGGCCCTGGGGAAGGGGCTTTTCCGTGCCGTGACAGGCTGCACAGTCCCCGGCCTTCGCTTTCGGCAAATTTTTCGGCGCAGCCGAGGCAGCGGCATACGCGACGAAAATCAGCAGCGTGACCACCCACAGGGAGGCGATGATCCTGCCGCAGCCCCTCCCCTTGACCGAAGCCCTGTCTGTTCCGTCTCCCTGCATCATGGCAACATCCCTCTCTTACACGGTTTTCATTTTTTACTTCAGCTGACTCCGTCTTGACTTTGCCCAGAGATGTTCCGGGCACTCTCCCCTTGTTCATCCTCTCAGGGGGGCGGCTCCCCGATCACCCGGCACAGGATGTCGAGAACCTGCAGTAATAATACCGTGGGCATCCCTGATGTCAATGGTGACCCGCTGAATTCCAGCCTCACGGAATCGCGCCCGTTCCCTACTCGATTTTCATGGTCTTCCAGCGGCCCTGGTGGAACCTGAAGGCCATGAGAAGACCCTGAAACACCATGGAGACGACCATGGCTACCCACACCCCGGGGGCGCCGAGACCGAGCAGGATGGCCAGGGCATAGGCGAGCGGCAGGCGGATGATCCACATGCAGAAAATGATGACCCACATGTTCCCCCGGGTGTCGCCGGCCCCCTGCAGGGCGCCGCCCAGCACGAGGCTGAGCGCCATGAACGGCTCGGAAAACATGTTCACCCGGAGGTATCTGGCCGTCTCGGCAAGCACGGGTGCGTCCCTGGCCAGGAGCGAAGCGAAGAAGTCGGCAAAAACGAACACGATGCAGGAGACCAGGCTCAGGATCGTCATGGCCGTCAGCGCGATCTTCCACCCGATGCGGGTTGCCCGGCCGGGGTCATTCGCCCCGAGGTTCTGGCCCACGAGGACCGAAGCGGCCATGTTCATGGCAAAGGCCGGCATGAAGATGATCGCCTCGATCCGCAGCCCGTTGGTGATGGAGGCAAGGGCTACGATGCTCTGGCTCCCGAGGCGCGCCAGGATGTGGTACAGCAGGATGCTCCCGGCGTTCCAGGCGATCTGGAGCAGGCCGGCAGGCCAGCCGAGACGGGCGATCAGGGCGATGGTCGTGCGGTTGGGCACCCATCTCCCCTTCAGCAGATTTCTCCACCTGCCGGAGGTGAAGAACAGGAGGTTGACGGCCATGCTGAGAGTTGCCGCAATCGCCGTGGCATAGGCGATGCCGGCGTAGCCCAGGACGGGGAAAGGGCCCAGCCCGAACACGAGGGAGAAATCCAAAATGATGTTGACGCCGCAGAAGACGGCCATGGTGAGCAGCGGCTTCTTCACCTCCCCGCTCGCCCGGAAGATCGCGTTCGAGATGATCAGGAGGTAGTTCGGCCCCAGGGCAAAGGAGAAGATGACCAAAAACGTGTCCGCGATGGCGCGGATCTGGGGCGGGAAGCCCGCGACCCTGATGATGGGCTCGTGAAGGAAGAGGCCCACGGCCGTGAGCACGACCGCGATCGCGAGGCCGAAGATGAGCGACTGCTGCACGTACTCGGCGGCCTTGTCAAAGGCAAGGGCCCCGAAAGACCGGGACACGAGGGCCACCGTGCCGATGCTGATGGCATTGCCCACGATGATGAGCAGGAAAAAAAGCTGCGAGACATACCCGATGGCGGCCTGCACATCAGGACTGATGAGCCCGGCCACGTAGATGTCGGTGAACCCCACCAGGAAGTTGAAGACCATGATGAGAAGCATGGGCCAGGAAAGGCGCCACATGGCGGACCAGATCCCCGTGCCGGTGACAAGGCTGCCTTCCCGGGTCTTCGCGAGTCCATTGTCTTTGTGTGGATGCATCCCCTCTTCGTGAACCATGGTCCTCCATCTCCTGCCCCAGCCATGCCCCCAGAGTGAACAGGTCTCCCCCTTTGTTTTATAGAGTTCCCGGATGCACAATCAAGCCCACGGACCCGGGGCAACAGGGAGGGGACTTGGGGTAAAGGGATCTCTTCTGCTGGAAAGGGAAGGGGTATCTCACTACGGATGCGGGAAGGCTGCCCGCGTTCAGGATCAGCGAGGATGCTCACCCCTCTAGGGGGCAGCAAAGGGGCACGGGACGTCTTCTGTGCAGGGCCTCGTATCCGCCCCGGACAGAAGGATCTACTCGTCGACGCCTGCGTAGCTGGCCAGCTTCATGAGCTCGCCAAAGACCTTCCTCATCTCCATGAGCCGGTCGGTCATGAGCATGAAGAGGATCTCGAGCCTGACCATGGGGTCGATGGTCGTTCCCAGGAGCCCGTCTATCTCGTCCTGGAGTGCCCGGAGCTGAGGATGCTCCTTGAGCAGCTGGGTCCTCTGGGCGATGAGCCTTGCAACCTCCGGGCTCTCACCATGTTGGGCTTCAATCCTGCCTTGCTGTTCTTTGTCGAATATCATCGCAGCGACCTCGTCCCTTTCGTCTTCCACCACCCGTAGCACCCATCGCCACGGGAAGTGACGGCAGGAGAGGACGGAGCAAAGGACATGCCACTCAATTTAATTCATATTGTCAGCATGTTGTATCGTTTTCTTGCCGGAACCACCTGAAAATGAAACCTTTTTTATCCTTTTTATGTACTTTTGTTCCCTTGTCTCTGCACACATGGCCGACCGCAGGGGAAGCTTCCCGCGGGACCCCACCCGAAAATGCCGTTGCAGGGGTGGGATCGAACGTGTACAATTTCCCTGCTTGGCAGGCGAACGATACGGCTGTTTTAAAATTTCCAAGCTTTTTTTGATCCACTGAACAGGGAGGCTTCAAGGATCATGAACATCCCCATCTTCCATATCGATGCGTTCGCGGCCGAGGTCTTCTCCGGCAACCCCGCCGCTGTCTGCCCGCTCAAAGAATGGCTTGACGAGAAGGCCATGCAGCTCATCGCCCGCGAGAACAACCTCTCGGAGACGGCATTCTTCGTACCCGATGGCGAAGGGTTCCATATCCGGTGGTTCACGCCGGTCTGTGAGGTGGACCTCTGCGGACACGCCACCCTGGCAACCGCACATGTCATCTTTACCGAGCTCGAGCCCTCACGCAGCGAGATCTCGTTTGCCTCGAAGAGCGGCCCGCTCGGGGTGAAGCGCTCCGGCGACATGCTCTCCCTGGACTTTCCCTCCCAGCCCCCGGTGCCCTGCGACCCGCCCGCGGAGATTCTTGCCGGTCTCGGCACAAAACCCTCGGAGATCCTGAAGGGCCCGGACTACTTCGCGGTCTACGACCACGAGGAAGAGATCCGAAAACTGAGGCCCCGCATGGATGTGCTGAAAAAACTCGATCTGAGGGGGGTCATCGTCACCGCACCCGGGGCCTCCTCGGACTTTGTCTCGCGATTTTTCGCCCCAAGCCTGGGGATCGACGAAGACCCCGTGACCGGGTCCGCCCACTGTGCGCTGACGCCATACTGGTCGAAAAGGCTCGGAAAGAACCGCCTGCACGCCTTCCAGCTTTCCGAGCGCGGGGGAGAGCTCTTCTGCGCCCAGGAGGCAGGCAGGGTGATCATCTCCGGCCGTGCAGTGAAATACCTGGAAGGAACCATCACCCTGGATTAGCCCCCTGCCCCCCTTTACGAGACCTTGAAGGTGGAGCCCGGGGCCTGTATTGAAGGAGAAAAGATGAGGATTCCAGGATACTCCCCGAGATTTTCATCATGCAGGATCGCAATCCCTGCATACCTTGTCTGCTGCATGCTTGCGGCCAGCCTTTTTGCCGGAGGCTGTACCAAACTTGCCGACCGACACTTCCGTGACACGGTGGACAAGCCGTGCGGCACCGTGAAGCTCCCCGGCCTCACGGCACCGGTGACCGTGAGAAGAGACGCCTTCGGCATCCCCTTCATAGAGGCAGGGAACATGGACGACCTGGCCCGGGCCATGGGGTATGTCCATGCCTTCGACAGACTGACCCAGATGGAAGGGTTCAGGCTGCTTGCCCAGGGCAGGCTTGCAGAGATGGCAGGGCCTCAGGTGCTGGATCTCGACATCTACGTGCGCACGCTCGGGCTCCCGCGTTTCAGCGCGATCCTTCTGAAAAACACGAGCCCCGAGAACAGGGCCCTTCTCGAGCGCTACTGCGAGGGGATAAACGCCTACCTGGACCAGCACAGGGGCAAACTCCCCCCGGGCCTTGCACTCTCCGGCTATGAGCCGGGCAGGTGGCGCCCGATCGACTCCATATCCATCTTCGAGCTCCTGAATCTCGGGCTGTCCTTCAACCTGCACGAGGAGCTGGGGGCCTTGTCCATTGCACAGGCCATCGGGGCGGACAAGGCGGCGTGGCTGCTTCCCATCTACCCCGACGAGCCCATAGCGCAGGACGAGGCAGCCAAGCTCCGGGGGATCGACCTGAAGTCAACCGGGAAGGCTTCTGCCTCGCTCGACAGGATTAGGCCCCTCCTGAGCTCGCTCGGCCTTACCGGGAGCGCCGCGTCCAACAACTGGGCCATCGGCCCGACAAGGACCGCCCGCAAGGCCTGCATCCTGGCGAACGACACGCACCTCGTCCTGAGCCTCCCCTCGGTCTGGAGCATGATGCACGTCAAGTGCGGCGCTTATGAGGCAGCCGGCGTCGGCATCCCCGGGGTCCCTGCCGTCGCAGCCGGCTACAACGGACACCTGGCCTGGGGCATGACCATGGTCATGGCCGACAGCCAGGACCTCTTCCTGGAGCGTCTCAAGGAGGTGAACGGAAAACTTCACTACCTGTACAAGGGGCAGTGGCTCCCGGCGAGCCGACGCATCGAAACCTTCCGGGTCAAAGGCAGGGAGGAGGCCAAGGTCACCATCTCCGAGACATGTCACGGACCGCTCCTGAACGACATCCTCGCGCGGGACCCGGCGAACTTCCTCAAGCCTGCCCGCGCTGCCCTGCCCTGCGGCATCGCGATGAGCTGGGCAGCGTCGACCCCCGACGACAGGAGCATCGACGCATTTTTCAGCCTGAGCCATGCAACCTCGGTGAACGAGGCCCTTCCAAGCGTGAAGCAGATCAGGGCCATGGCTCTCAACATCGTGTTTGCCGACAGGGACAATATCGCCTGGCAGGTGACAGGCACCTATCCCGTGCGTGCCAAGGGGCGCGGCCTCATGCCTTCACCGGGGTGGACAGGCGCGTACGACTGGACAGGATACCTGGATGCATCCGCCCTCCCCTGGTCGCTGAACCCGTCCGAAGGGTTCATCGGCACGGCGAACAACCGGACCGTTCCCCGGGATTTCCCGCACATCCTCTCCTCTTCATGGTACTGGCCGGAGAGGGCCGAACGCATCGCCCAGATGGCAACCTCCACCAACCGGCACACCTACCGCTCGAGCATGGAGATGCAGCTCGACACCTACTCGCTGCTGGTACCCAAGCTCAAGAAAGCAGTCCTTTCCGGGGACCTCTTCGGTGCGATCTCACAGGAGATCGCCGGGTGGAAGGACGCAAGGGCACGGGAGAAGGCGCTGCTCGCCATCGAGATGCTCTCGCGCTTCGACGGGAACATGACCGTTGATTCCCCTGATGCTTGCATCATGAGTGCACTGCTCCACTGCACCACCAGGAACCTGTTCCTCGACGAGCTCGGCCCGGAGGGATCGAAGGCATGGGACGGGTCCCTCGTCATGAACAACATCAGCTACAACGCCACCTGCGACCACCTGCTGGTCCGCGGCGACGAGAGTCCCTTGTGGGACGACGTCAGGACCCCGGGAAAAGAGACCAAGGCCGCCATCATCGCCCGCTCGTTCAGGGATGCCTACGAGCTCCTGGAATCGAGGCTTGGCAGCGAGAAGTCCCGATGGCGCTGGGGGGATCTCCACACCTACACCTGGGAGACGGAGGGCTCGAAGATGGCCCCCTACATGGGCACCATCGAACGGATCGCGCTCCGGTCGCTGTGGTCCTACTTCAACCGGGGCCCCTTTGCCGCACCGGGCGACCACAATACCCTGAACGTGGCTGCCTTCTTCATGGGGCAGGATTTCAAGACCGAAGAGATACCCGCCATGCGCATGATCGTGGATTTCGGCCTGAGAGAGCCCATGTATGCCGTTAACAGCTCCGGCCAGTCGGACAACCCGTCGAGCCCCCACTACGACGACGCCATCGCCCTGTGGCTCAAGGGCGGCTACCTCCCCATGCCCTTCGGAGAGGAGGCCGTGAAGAAGCAGTACAGGGACGTGCTGCTCCTGCAGCCCTAACCTCCCGCCTTTGGGAGATGTTTTTTAAACTCATAGCGGTTGACAAGCCGTGTGCGGGTTCTGGTATAGTGACGCCAATTCTGCCCTTGGGGCACTTCAGGAGTGGCACCATGAGTCTAGAGACAATCGCCCTGCACGTCCCCCGGATCCTGCTGCCAAGGCCGGGGACAGACCTCGAGAAATGGGCCGTGGTGGCCTGCGATCAGTTCACTTCCCAGCCCGGGTACTGGAACCGGGTGGAAGAGTTCACGGGCTCCTCGCCGTCCACCTTCCGCCTCATCTTCCCCGAGGCATACCTCGAAGA
>JAJFUP010000119.1 GCA_021372395.1 Deltaproteobacteria bacterium | reverse complement strand
AGGATGCGCGTGGAGATGAAGCGGTCCAGCTTTCTGAGCGCGAGGAAGAGCCTCCAGATGAACGCGTCCTCCCGGTAGTAGGCCGCGACCTCTTTTGCGGTAATGGGTGCCACCGCGAGATGGGATGCTTCGCGGGAGAAGAAGGTGTTCGCCGCAGCGATGAACCCCGGAATGAGCTCGGGGCGCTGCTCCTTGTGGAGGTTGGCGATGAGGTCCACCACCACGAGGTGGAAGTCGTAGTACCGGTCGAGTACGCCCTTCAGGAAAAAGGCCCGGATGATCCACACGAGGAACGACGGAGCGCTCCGCAGGAAGAGCTCGCTGTCGAGCTGCTCGACGCCGTCGATCCGTATGAGCGGCGTGCTCGTGTCGATGTACGAGAGCTCCGTCTCTGCGAAGAGGCGGGGGTGCCCAGGGTCGTAGCCCTTCATTGCCCAGTTGGAGAGCTGGCCGTCGAGGCCGACGACAAGGGGGCCGCCCCGGGCGTTGAACTCCCACACCCGCTGCATGTGCCGCAGGATCACGAGCAGGAGGTCCTCTACGGATGCTTGATCCAGACTATGGATCAGCCGGTGGCACAGAGACTCGGGGTGGAGCTTCTCCTGCACGATGTAGACGACCCTGTTCCCGGTCTTTGGGTGAACCCTCGCAGAAGCGTGGTCAGGCACCGCGATGCCGATCTCGCCAGCCAGCAGCCGGTTGTACTCGCGGAACAGCCGCTCGTAGCGGTCCATCTCGTGCTCGGCCCTGAAGATGGGCATGCGCTTGTAGGCCAGCCCCTGCTGGCTTTCGTGGAGGATCTCGAAGATGGTGCTGATCTCGCCGTACCCGAGGATCTTTGCCGGTATCGGGCTCTTCTCCGGGTGGCGCGGGTCGAGAGCGTGATCGAAGCGGCTAAGGAGACCATGGTCGATGCGCTGCTCTATCATTCCGCACCTTTCAGCCGAGGCCGAGAAACTGCTTTGCCTCGCCCAGAGCCTTGTCGAGGCGTTCGACGATCTCGAAGGCCAGGTCTTCCCCGATGATGAGCGGGGGCAGGATCTGGCTCACCCGGGTGTCGTTGTTGGCATACACGCTCAGGATGCCGTTGTCGTAGCAGGTCCTGGACATGACGGGCCCGCAGTGCTCGTTTGCCATCTCGATGCCCATCATGAGTCCGAGTTGGCGCAGCCCCACGAGGATCTCGGGGTGGCGCGCCCTCAGGTTCGCGAACTCGCGCGAGAAGACCCCGGCGATCTTCCGCACGTGTGCGAGGAACTCCGGCCTGGACGACTCCTCCAGCACGGCCAGCGCCACCGGGCAGCCCACCTCGGCACCGCCGAAGGTCGAGATGTGGATGAACGGGTCCTTGTGGAAGAAGGTCTCGAGCTCGGCAGTAAAACACGTGGCGCTCATGGGGTAGATACCGCCGGAGAGCCCCTTGCCGATGACCATGATGTCGGGCGTGACGCCGAAGTGCTCGATGCCCCAGAGTTTTCCGGTGCGGCCGAGGCCGGTCTGGACCTCGTCCATGATGAGGAGCGAGCCGCTCTGCTCGCACAGGCCTTTCACAAAGCCGAAGTAGTCCGGGGAAGGGATGGGCATGCCGAGCGTGGCCGGTATGGTCTCGAAGATGACGGCTGCCGTGTTCCCGTCCATGGCGGCCCGAAGGGCGTCGTGGTCGCCGAAGGGCACCTGGACGAATCCCGGAGGCTGCGGGCCGAAGGGGGCCCGGTACTTCTCGTCTCCGGTTGCGAGCGCAAGGCCCGTGTGCCCGTGGTACCCGCCCTTGGCCGAGATGATCTTCTGCCTCCCCGTGTACCCCCGGGCGAGCTTGATGGCGCAGTCCACTGCCTCGCCGCCGCTCACGCCGAAAACGGTGCAGCGTATGTCGCCCGGGGTGAGCTCCGAGAGCCTCTGGGCGAGCATGGCGCGCTGCTCGCTGATGAGGTGGTGGTTTCCGATGTCGAGCTCGTCGAGGCTCTGCGTGAGCACCCGGATGATTCCGGGGTTGCGGTGACCCAGGTTGAAGACCCCCCCGTTGCAGTGACAGTTGATGAGGCGCCTGGTACCGGTCGCATCCCAGACATAGGGGCCTTCACGCCTGCCGAAGATGAAGTCGATGCCCACGCCGGTGAAAAATGCGGCCTTGCCGCTGGACACATGGCGGCTGTAGCGCTCGATGATACGCTCTTTTGTGTCGGTCCCCGAATATTTCATGACCATTTCATGCCTTCCAGTCCTGAAAGGTGTCCGCGTTCGATCAGTTTATATGACAATAGAACATAAGGAAGGTCAGGTCAAGGTTCGCGAGGCCGGGCAGAAACATGCAACCCTTCATGATGCCCCTGTCGATCGTCGAGGCCCGGCCCCGTCCCTGAGCCGATCGGTAGGAAGATGCCGGGGGATAAATGACTTGACATTGTTTCGGCAAGTAATATAAGTGTGTCCTGCTTAATTCGCAGACGAAAGGGGGAATAAAAACGCATGGCTGTCAGCATCAGATTGACCCGCGGTGGAGCAAAAAAGAAGCCGTTTTATCGTATCGTTGTGACGGACTCCCGTAAGAAGCGCGACGGAAGATTCCTGGAGATCGTCGGATTTTTCGACCCCAAGTTCAGGCCCGGGAGCATCAACCTGAAGATGGACAGGATCAAGGAATGGATCGACAAAGGCGGACAGGTTTCGCCTGCGGTGAAGAAACTCATCAAGGAAAAGGCTCAGACACTGTAGACCCGATTCACGTATGGCTGAAGCGAGGGTGTCATGAGAGAGCTTATCGAGTACATCGCGAAAGCACTGGTAGATAATCCCGACGAGGTGAAGGTTTCCGAGGTCGAGGGAGAAGTCACTTCCGTGATCGAGCTCCGCGTGGCAAAATCTGACCTGGGCAAGGTTATCGGGAAAGAAGGCCGCACTGCACGTGCCATGCGCACGCTGATTACCGCTGCATCCACAAAGATCAGAAAGAGAGCGGTCCTGGAAATCATAGAATAGATGAAGACGGATCTCATAGAGATCGCACGGATACATGGTCCGCACGGACTCAAAGGAAAGATGCGCATCACCCCTTTCGGGGATTCATTCGAGAGGTTTCGGACGTATACCCACCTCATTATCGGACAACACGGAACACCGGTGAAGGTCCTTTCCTCTGAAAACAGGAGAGGTTCCTACGTCATCGCACTCGAGGGCATCACCTTGATATCCCAGGTCGAGGACATCAAAGGGGAGACGCTCTTCATCAAAAGAGAGCAGCTCGGGGACCTCGGAGAGGACGAGTACTACTGGCGCGACCTCATGGGTTTGAAGGTCATCGACCTTACGGGCCGGGTGCTGGGCGAGGTGGTGGATATCTTCGCCACCGGGAGCAACGACGTGTACGTGGTGGACAAGGAGCGGCAATACCTCATCCCGGCAACAAAGGACGTTGTCAGGGAGATTTCCCTCGAGAAGGGATGCATCGTCATCGATGCAGCCCCTCTGGAGGGTCTCCTCGACTAGCACATACCCGGCTGTGGTCATCAATATCATCACGCTGTTTCCCGGCATGTTCCGAGGAGTGTTCGAAGAGAGCATGATCGCCCGGGCTTGCGCAAACAATATCGTAGACATACGCATGACGGCCCTGCGTGATTTCGGTCTCGGGCCACACCGGGTGGTGGACGATTCACCCTACGGCGGGGGAGGCGGCATGATCATCAAGCCCGAGCCCATGGCCGCAGCCATCGAGAGCCTCCCCAGGCGGGGCAGGGTCATCCTCACCACGCCCAGGGGCGCCCTCTTCAGGCAGGATGACGCCCTGAGGCTCTCCAGGGAGCAGGTCATCACCATCCTCTGCGGTCACTACGAGGGGGTGGACGAGCGGGTGAGCGAGCTCTTCGTGGACGAGGAGCTCTCTATCGGCGACTATGTGCTGACCGGGGGAGAGATCCCGGCCATGGCCATGATCGATGCCATCGTGCGTCTCGTTCCCGGGGTTCTCGGCAAGGACACGGCCATAACGGGCGACTCCCATTACAACGGCCTGCTGGAGCACCCTCACTACACGAGGCCCACCGAGTTCAGAGGGCTTTCGGTGCCATGTGTGCTCATGTCGGGGAACCACAAGGACATACAGTCGTGGCGGGAGAGGATGGCCCTCGAGAAGACACGCGAGGCGCGCCCGGATCTCCTGAAGAGAACCTTGGCCGGAAAAGGGTCTTCGGGCAAGGAGCCAAAGGAATAGACCATGAGGTTTTTTGCATGCTCTGGGTAGGACTCCTCCATGCGCCGTGCCTCGACAAGAACGGCAAGGAAGTGGCCACCGCCATAACCAATCTCGACCTGCACGACTGCGCAAGAGTTTGCTTGACATATGGCATCGTTACGCTCTATATCGTTCACCCTAGCAAAGGCCAGCTGGACTTTGCGCAAAGGATCATGGACCACTGGCTGACAGGCTTCGGGGGGCAATACAACCCGTTGAGAAAAAGGGCGTTTGAACGTATCGACCTCGTGAGAGATTTCGGGGAGATCAAACGTCGGACAGGGGCACTCATGGTCGGGACATCGGCCAGCCGGATTGAGGGATGCATCTCCTGGAACGACGCCAGGGCTCTGGCACAAACGAGAGACATGTGCCTGCTCTTCGGCACGGGATGGGGGATCTCTCCACGGTTGTTCGCCGAACTGGATGCCGTGATAGAGCCCATCGCAGGGAAGAATGACTTCAATCATCTTTCCGTGCGCTCTGCCGTTTCCATAGCAGTTGACAGGATCACAGGGAGGTAAATGAGCATGAACATCCTGGATGAATTTGAAAAGGCACAGATGAAAGAAGGTCTGCCGGAGATACGCATCGGCGACAAGGTCCGCGTATCCATGAGGATCGTTGAAGGAACGAGACAGCGGCTGCAGGTTTTCGAAGGCGTGGTCATCGCCCGCAAGAGGGGAAACAACCGGGAGTCCATCACCGTGCGCAAGCAGTCCTATGCCGTGGGTGTGGAACGGGTTTTCCCCCTTCACGCACCGAGCGTGGACAAGGTCGAGGTCGTGGGCCACTCGAAGATCAGGCGCGCAAAGCTCTACTACCTGAGAGACCTCAGAGGCAAGGCTGCACGGTTAAAAGAGATACGCATATAGCATGTCCCTTGAGGAAGATCTCATTTCCTGCGGCAGTTGGCCTCTGTGCGGGGTTGATGAGGCGGGGAGGGGTCCGCTGGCGGGTCCTGTCGTTGCTGCGGCAGTGATCATGGCGCCTTCATCGGGACTGCGCCCCGTGGTCCGGGACTCCAAGCAGCTGAGCCCGAACAGGCGGGAAGAGATCTTCGACAGGCTCTGTTCTTCAGAAGACGTGTGCATCGGCATCTCGATGGTGGATGCCGGTGCCATCGACGACGTGAACATCCTTCAGGCAACACTCAAAGCCATGGAGAAGGCAGTCCTCGATCTTTCCACAAAACCACGCTATGCGCTCATCGATGGGAATGCCCTGCCCAAGCTTCCCTGCAAGGGCATCCCCGTCATCGGCGGAGACCGGACCGAGCCTTCCATCTCCGCTGCGAGCATCATAGCCAAGGTTACCAGGGACAGGCTCATGATCCGGATGGATGCACAATACCCTGGATACGGCTTTGCCCGGCACAAGGGATATCCCACCAGTGCCCACCTGGAAGCCATCCGCAGACTCGGCGCGTGTCCGATTCACAGGAGAACCTTCAAGGGTGTGTGCTGATTCTTCTCGGGAAAAGGGAGCCCGGGGCGAAGAGGTGGCCCGGAAATACCTCGTGGCTGAAGGGATAAAGATCCTGGATGTCAACTTTCATGCCCGCAGGGGAGAGATCGACATCGTTGCCCGGGATGGAGACACCATCGTGTTCGTCGAGGTGAAGGCAGCGACGCACACCTCTTTCGGCGATCCCCTGACCTGGATCCCGTCGTGGAAGCAGGAACGCATCATCAAGGCATCCATGGTATACCTTAAGGCAAAAGGGCTCACGGATTCACCGCTGCGCTTCGACGTGATTGCCGTGGAACCCGACAGGAAGGTGTTCCATGTCAGAGATGCATTCCGGCCCGGAGATTCGTTTTCTCTGTGACCAGAACCTGGGACGCCTGGTGAAGTGGCTGAGGATCATGGGATTCGATGCCGTGTACCTGGCCTTCTGGGATGATGCACGCATCCGGGGTGCGATTGCTGAAGGACGGGCGGTGCTGACAAGAAAAAAGGCGATGGCGGCGAAGAGCGGCATGGTGTACATCGAGGAAGACAAAGTGGAAGCTCAGGTGCGGGAAGTGTCCCGGGTATTCGATCTCGGTCGGACCGCCAGGCCGTTCACCCGGTGCACTCTGTGCAACAGTGTCCTGGTCGGGGTTACCCGCGAGGAGGCGAAGGGCCGTGTTCCCGAGTACGTGTATACCACGCAGGAGGCCTTTGCCGAGTGCCCTGACTGCAGGCGCATCTACTGGAGAGGAACCCATTTCCGTCACGCTGGGGATGCCATTGCTTCCCTGCTGAGACAGTGAGCCGACTATGACGAAGCGCGAACTCGAAGAAAACCTGCTCAACCTGCTCAAGGGGAAACGCAAGATCCTGATCGTCACCCACGAGAACCCCGATCCCGACAGTATCGCTGCCGCATCCGGACTCAAGTACATCTTCCGCAAGGTCGCGGGCGTATCGTCGGTGATCGCCTACGGCGGCATCATCGGCAGGGCGGAAAACCGTGCCATGGTGAGGCTCCTCGACATAGACCTCGTACCCCTTTCCACCCTCAATCCCAGGAACTACTCGGTTGTCGCGGTGGTCGACTGCCAGCCGCACACGGGGAACATCACGCTCCCCAAGGGGGTTTTCCCCAGCATCGTCATCGACCACCATCCCTTGCGAAAGTCTTCCCTGAAAGCCGACTTCGTGGATATTCACCGGGATGCGGGGAGTACGTGCACGATCGTTGCCCAGTACATCAAGACCCTCGGGATCGAGTTGGAAAGGAAGGTCGCCACCGCGCTCTTCTACGGAATCAAGTCGGACACGCGTGATCTCGGCCGGCAGTCAACCGACGATGATGTGAGGGCCTCCATCTACCTGTTCCCGCACGTTCTCCTGAAGACAATCTCCAAGATCGAGCACCCGGATCTGCCCAAAGAGTACTTTGTGGAACTCAACTCCATCCTGAACAGTGCGAGCATCTACGGGGACGCCATCATCGCACGCGTGGAGATGACAGCCTGGCCCGAGATGATCGGCGAGTACGCCGACGAGCTGATCAAGATGGAGGGCATCAGGCGGTGCCTGTGTTACGGCAGGCACAACGGGTTTCTGCTCTTCTCGATCCGGACCAAGAGGGCGAACTACATGGCCGGGGTGCTGGCGCACAAGATCAGCCACGGCATCGGCAGCGGAGGCGGCCACGAGACCTATGCCGCGGGAAAGATCGACATTGCCCAGGCGCTCAAGAAGGTGAAGGACCCGGAAGATATCCTCATCAAACGGTTCCTGAAAGAGGCCGCCATAAAGGGGGCTGTCCCCGTTCCGCTCATCAGCAGA
>JAJFUP010000113.1 GCA_021372395.1 Deltaproteobacteria bacterium | reverse complement strand
GGTCATGTCAGACCCTCCCGGTGAAACGCCGCGTTCATGCAAGCGTTGCTTAAAGGAAGCAGGGCGCGCGGGCCTCCCTGCTTCCGGATACCCCTACAGGACCTTCCTGAAGATGTCGAGCACCTCGGATGAATCGAACACCATGCGCGGGTTGTTCAGGATGCAGCCGTCACCCAGGCTGAGCTCGGCAGCCTTTGCAATGTCATCCTCGTTCACCTTGAATTCTGAAAGCCTCTGGGGATGACCGATATTTTTCGTGAACTCCTTCAAGGCCCGAACGGCCGCACTCGCAGCATCCAGGTCGTCCATACCCCTTTCGCGTACGCCGAAAGACTCGGCCACCATGGCATAGGCGTCGGGGCAGCTCTCCAGGTTGAACTCCATGCACTCGGCAAGGAGCATGCCGTTTGCATAGCCGTGGGGTACGTGGGCAATGGCGCCGATGGAGTGCGCCATGGCATGCACGATGCCTATGCCGGCGATGCTGAATGCCCAGCCTGCCATGGTCGCTGCGATCTGCACCTGGCCCCGGGCAACAAGGTCGTTTCCATTCTCCACGCACGTAGGCAGGTACCTGTACAGCAGCCGTATGGCATGCATGGCCAGGCCATCGGTAATCGGTTCGTGGGGCAGGGCGTGAAGCGCTTCCACCGCATGGGTCATGGCATCCATGCCTGTGCCCGCGGTCAGGAGCTTGGGCAACTTGGCGGTCATCTTCGGGTCGAGGATGCCGAGCCGGGGAATGTTGAAATTCTCGACGATCAGCCGCTTCTGGCCCATCTCTTTGTCCAGGATGACTGCAGCGTTCGTCACCTCGCTGCCGGTGCCGGCGGTGGTGGGAATGACGATGTGCGGGACCTGCGGCCTGGTCAGGAGCTGAATCCCGTTGAAGTCGCGAAGCGTACCACCCTCGGTAATCAGCATGCACATGCCCTTGGCCGTGTCGATGACGCTGCCCCCGCCCACGCTGATGACGATGTCCGCGCCGTTTTTCCTGGCAAAGGCAGCCCCTTTATCCACAACGTCTACCCCGGTATCCTGGGGGATGTCGCTGTATACACCCACGCACTTTCCGCCGAGCGCTTTGGTGATGTGGTCGATGAGTCCTGCCTTGATGATGCCTTCATCCGTGACAACGACCGCCTTGGTTCCCCCCAGAGTACTCATTTCGATCTCGACGTCTTTCGAAGAATCGACCCCGAAGACGATCTTGGTCGGTCCGAGATAATTGAATGATAGATCAGATTCGTACGCCATGCCTCTCTCCTTAGAGATCTCCGGGGACCAGCATCATTTCATGAACGATCCTGGTGAGACCGATCTGCGGGTATTCCCCGGATTCGACTGTATCCATACCGATGAAGGATGAGCCTCGTGTCTCCCTCTCTCTGTCATGCAGGGTCATCGGGCCACTGGGTATCGAATTTCCCGAGGATGTCGATGACCTTGTTCACGGTCTTGATGTTCCGGACCACATAAGGCAGGTCGCCCTTCATCTTCAGCTTGCCCTGCAGAAGGGCCTTGGTGGCGTCGAGCTCCTTGAGGGCAACCTGCTTCCAGCGGGAATAGTCGCCGGTCATGACGAACTTCGCGCTCTCGGCCTTGGCCTTGTCGCACACGACAAATTCACCCACGTCTCCGTGCCAGTAATCCTGGAAGAGATAGACGGGCTCGGGCACGCCCTTGTCGGGGTCTGCGTTGCAGACGAGAGCCACGCTGCCTTCCCAGTCCTTGGCAATCTGCTTGTAGTCTGGGTCCGCCACGATTGCCGCCTTGTATGCATCCATCCATTCCTGTGTCAGTGCCTTTACTTTTGCCATGGAATATACCTCCTTTAAGAAAAAATTATGTGTACAGTCTGTCTTTCAGTTCGTCGAGGCCAAGTTCGACGAGCATCTCCTTTTTCGGGTACCCCCTCTCGTCGAGGCCTCTCAATGCGTAATACTCCTTCAGGAGAAGCTCGACATCGGGGACGGACCCCGCACCCCCGCCTTCTTCAAGGGCTGTAAGGAGCTTCTTGGGAAGCTTGTCGTCTTTCACCGTGATTCCCAGCAGGTTGTTGAACCCCCGTTTCAACGTCCAGTCTCTCATTCCGGCCTTGAGGAGGTCTTGCGAGCTTAAGTTCCAGCCGGTGATCGCATTGAAAGCAGCCAGGATGGTCTGGGGTTTCAGTATGTCGACGAGATAGTGGCAGATGGACAGGGAGTTTCCGAGGATGCCGTAGTTCTCCGAATTGTAGACCAGGGCGGCCTTGCCGACACTGGTGGTGCCCACATAGTCATCCTTCATGTCGAAGAGCTCCGGCCAGGAAGCCATGCCCTGCTCCGTTGCGAGCACCGCGTGCTGAAGGTGGCAGGCGCCCCTGTTGGACATCATGTAGGCGAGCCCCATGCCGTGGAAACCCCTCGGGTCGTGCATGGGGGCTTCAAGGCCTTTGACGGCAACCACCGTATCGATGGCATCCTTGCCGATTTTTCGGGCCGCCTTCACGCTTCCTTGGGCAAGGATGTCTCCGAACCCTTCACGGAAGGCGATCTTCCTGATCAGCACCATGACAGCATCCATGTTTCCCCAGGTGAGATCAATGCCGTCCACATCCGTTTTGGAGAGGATGCCCTTTTCATAGAGCTCCATGGCCATGGCAATGGCCGAGCCGCAGCTGATGGTATCCATGCCGTACATGTTGCAGAGCTCATTGGCCTTGATCACGGCGGCCAGGTCGGGATTCATCATCATGGTTCCGAAGGTGCCGCAGGTTTCATACTCGGGGCCGGGTCCTTCCTGTGTTCTGAAGGGACCCTCATCAACCTTGACCACCCTCTTGCAGGCCACCGGGCAGTTCGCACAGGCATGGGCCTTGGTGAGATATTTCTCTTTCATGGTCGGCCCGCTCAGACTGGAGGAAAGATCGAAGGCTTCGCCCACGGTCCAGTTCTTGATGGGCACGTCGCCGGTCACCATCCCGAGATCCATGTTTGCGTCGGAGCCCATCTGATGGAGACCATCGGCCAGTGCCGAATCCTTCACCTCCTGGATCGCATCTTTGAACGCCTGTTTGTAGCCGTCTTCATCGGCCCTGCCGAGTTTTCCCGAGCCCCTGGCAACGACGGCCTTCAGGTTCTTGGCTCCCATGACGGCTCCGAGGCCCGTTCTGCCGCTGAAGTGACCCTTGTCGTTTCCGACGGCTGCGATGAGAACCTTGTTCTCCCCGGCCTGACCGATGGTAAGCACCTTGAGAGACTTGTCATTCTCCTTGAGGATGTCGGTGGTTTCATAGATGTCCTTGCCCCACAGGTGCGAGGCATCGAGGATCTGCGCACCGTTGTCGGTCAGCGAGAGATACATGGGGCTGACTGCCCTGCCATCGATGACGATACCGTCGTAGCCTGCGCGTTTCAGTTCCGGGCCGAAGTTGCCGCCGCAGGCGGATTCACCCCAGATGCCCGTTTGCGGAGATTTTGCACAGATGCTGAACCTCGATGTTCCGGGAAAGCCGCTGCCCACCATGGGGCCGGTCATGATCATGAAGGGGCTTTCCGGGGCCAGCGGGTCGAGATCGACCGGGTACCTGTCGAGGAAGATCTTGGCAGCAAGACA
>JAJFUP010000102.1 GCA_021372395.1 Deltaproteobacteria bacterium | reverse complement strand
CGGCGGCGGAACGGGTGTTGGACAAAGAGCAGCTTTGCATCTTTCTTGAAATCGTGTCGCAGGTGGTCCCGGGGGAGCTTCCTGCACAGTAGCATGGCATCCTTCATGTGATGCGGACACCATGACAGAGGAGGAAACGTGAAACCAACTGAACCCGTGGCACTTCTCGTGATCGGATCGGTGGCCCTGGTGGTCTCCGGACTGAACCCCTACGACCGCGTCACCTGGCTCATGGAGGTCTTTCCCATCCTCGTCGGGGTACCTGTTCTCGTTGTCATCCACCCCCGGTTCCGGTTCACCCCCCTCGCCTACCGGCTCATCTTCCTTCACTGCCTCATCCTCATGATCGGGGGCCACTATACCTATGCGCGGGTGCCGATAGGCTTCTGGGTGCAGGACCTCCTGGATCTCGGCCGCAACCACTACGACCGTCTGGGCCACCTCGCCCAGGGGTTCATCCCCGCCATCCTCGTCCGGGAGGTGCTGCTCCGCCGGTCTCCCCTGAAACCGGGCAAGTGGCTCTTCTTCCTGGTATCCTCGGTCTGCCTTGCCGTCAGCGCGTGCTACGAGTTCATCGAGTGGTGGGCCGCCGTGCTGGGCGGCGAAGGTGCGACGGATTTCCTCGGCACCCAGGGGGACGTGTGGGACACCCAGTGGGACATGTTCCTCGCCCTCATCGGCAGCATTCTCGCCCAGCTGTCCCTCGCACGCATGCACGATCGCGAGTTGGAACGAACCGTGAGCACTACCCTGGGGAGCGCCCGCTGATGGGCCGCACCCGTTGAATACCTTTCAAAAGGAGACGCACAATGGGAGACAAAGGCGGAAAAAAGGGCAAGGACAAGGTTCAGAAACAGAAGACGAGCAAACAGGAGCAGAAGACAAAAAAGAAGCTGGACAAGCAGCCCAAGAGTTCCGCGTGAGGGGAACCGTCATGCGAACTCGCGAAGACCGCCATCCCTGACAGGAGATCCGGGGTACATCGGGGATAAACCTGCGGAACCGGCTCACCGCACATGCGCGCCGGCTCCGGAGTCCGTTGTCCGGCTCGCAAGGGATCTGCAGGCAAACGATATCATTATGACTGATAAAATGGACGTCATCATCATCGGAGCAGGCGCGTCAGGGTTGATGTGCGCCATCGAGGCAGGCAAGCGTCACCGCAGGGTGCTCGTCATGGACCACGCGAAGGCCCCGGGGCAGAAGATTCTTTTGACCGGCGGCGGGCGGTGCAATTTTACGAATCGCTCCGTGGCCGCCGATCACTATGTTTCTCATAACCCTCATTTCTGCAAATCGGCACTGAGCCGCTACACGCAATGGGATTTTCTGAGCCTGGTGCAGAAGCACCATATCGCCTTCTGCGAGAGGGCCCATGGCCAGCTCTTCTGCGAGGGGAGCTCCCGGGACATCCTGAACATGCTGCTGGCAGAGTGCGAACAGGCCGGGGTCTCTTTTCAGCTGGATGCGAAAATCGAAAACATCGAACAGGCAGGGGAGCATCTCTTCCTTGTCCGCAGCAGCCGGGCAAGTCATGCCTGTGAGTCTCTCGTCGTGGCAACGGGCGGACTATCCATCCCCTCGAAGGGCGCCAGCCCTCTTGGCCACGAAATTGCCGGCCAGTTCCATATCAAGGTGTGGCCGCCTCGTGCCGGGCTGGTCCCCCTCACCCTGCAACCCGGGGACAAGGAAAAGTTCTCGGTCCTGTCCGGCATTGCCGTCGAGGCGGTTGTCAGCACCAGGAGGGAGAGTTTCTGCGAGAACCTCCTGTTCACTCACCGGGGCCTGAGCGGCCCGGTCATCCTGCAGATGTCGCTGTACTGGCAGCCCGGCGAGGAGCTCACGATCGACCTGCTCCCGGGGATCGATCTGGCAGAAGCACTGAAGGAGCACAAGTGGCAGCACCCGCAGCGCACGGTAAAATCGGTGCTGGCGGAGTACCTGCCGAAACGTCTGGTGGTCGTGATGGTGAGGGGTGATCTTGCAGAAAGCCCGCTAAAGTCCCTGCCTGACCGGGCGCTCAGGGAGATATCGGCGCAGCTCCGGCAATGGACCATCAAGCCGAACAACACCGAGGGATACCGGACAGCGGAGGTGACCGTAGGCGGGGTGGACTGCAATGCGATTTCTTCGAAGACCATGGAAGCCCGGGACGTGGCGGGGCTCTTCTTTGTCGGTGAGGTGCTCGACGTGAGCGGCTCTCTGGGCGGGTACAACCTCCAGTGGGCATGGTCATCGGGCTGGTGCGCCGGACAGTATGTGTAGGCCATGCACAAGGTCAGGTCGTTTTTCTGTCAGGTGAACCGGTGTGTGGAGGCAGGACGCACGACCCTGCCCCTTCACCAGAACACGTGACAACGCCGGCAGCGGAGACTTGAAAAAACGGGAACCATGCGAAAGGGAGTTTCATGAAGATCCTGCACACATCCGACTGGCACATCGGCCGCACCCTCTACGGCCGCAAGAGATACGCGGAGCACGAAGCCTTCCTGGACTGGCTGGCCGGCCTCGTGGAGGATGAAGGCATCGATGTGCTCCTGGTGGCCGGGGACGTGTTCGACACCAGCACGCCCAGCAACCATGCACAGGGGCTGTATTACCGTTTCCTGTGCCGCGTGGCCGGGGCACCCGGCAGGCAGGTGATCGTCACTGCCGGGAATCACGACTCGCCGTCCTTCCTGAACGCGCCCCGGGAGCTCCTGAAATCCCTGCATGTCCACGTGGTGGGGTGTGCCTGTGCGTCCCCTGCCGATGAGGTGGTCGTGCTGAGCGGGCCGGATCACGAGCCCCGGCTCATCGTGTGCGCCATCCCGTACCTGAGGGACCGCGACATCCGTGTCGCCGAGGCCGGCGAGAGCGTGGAAGACAAGGAGCAGAAGATCATCGAGGGGATCAGGACCCATTACCGCCTGGTGTGCGGCGCTGCCGAGCAGAGGCGCGCCGGGCTGAGCAGGCCTGTCCCCATCGTGGCCATGGGGCACCTGTTCGCCTCAGGCGGCCGGACCATCGACGGCGACGGGGTGCGCGAGCTGTATATCGGCTCGCTCGCCCAGGTGAGAACGGATGTCTTCCCCGCATGCATCGACTACCTCGCCCTGGGGCACCTGCACATCCCCCAGATTGTGGGCGGTTCCGATTTCATACGCTACTCGGGCTCACCCCTGCCCATGGGCTTCGGCGAGGCGCAGCAGGAGAAGGGCGTGGTCGTCGTGGAGCTTCCGGGTGATCCGCCTTGCGTCAGGAAGGTCCCCGTGCCCCGGTTCCAGGAGCTCATGACCCTTCAGGGCGACTGGCAGACCATAAGCCAGGGCATCGACGAGCTGAAGGCGGGAGGGAGCACGGCCTGGCTGGAGATCGTCTACGAAGGCTCCGAGATTGCCGGCAGCCTGCGGGAGCGGCTGGACGAGGCCATTGCCGGGACCGGCCTCGAGATCCTCCGTGTCAGGAACAACCGGGTGCTGGAGCTCGCCCTGAGCGGCATGGACCCGCAGGAGACGCTCGACGACCTGGACGTGACCGAGGTGTTCGAGCGCTGCCTGGAGGCGCATGACGTCCCAGAGGAGCAGCGGCCGGGGCTTTTGGGCGCCTACCGGGAGGTCCTCGTCTCCCTGCATGAAGCAGACCCCAGGGCTGAGTAGGAGACCGAGGCATGAAAATACTCGAGGTGCGCTTCAAGAACCTGAACTCGCTTTTTGGAGAGTGGCATATCGATTTCACCCACCCGGACTATGCCTCCGACGGCATCTTCGCCATCACCGGCCCCACGGGCGCAGGAAAGACCACCATCCTGGACGCCGTCTGCCTCGGCCTGTACGGCAGGACACCCCGTTTGGACAAGGTCACCAAGAGCAGCAACGAGGTCATGTCGCGCCAGAGCGGTGAATGCTTTGCCGAGGTGACCTTCGAGACGCAGCAGGGCCGCTACCGCTGCCACTGGAGCCAGCACCGGGCGCGCAAGAGGCCGGACGGCGAGCTGCAGCCGGCAAAACATGAGGTGTCCGAGGCCGATACCGGGACCGTCCTGGAATCACGGATAACCCAGGTAGGTGAATTCATCGAACATGCGACCGGCATGGACTTCGAGCAGTTCACCCGCTCCATGCTGCTGGCACAGGGCGGTTTCGCTGCCTTTCTCCAGGCCAGTCCCGACAAGCGGGCCCCCATCCTCGAGCAGATCACCGGCACCGAGATCTACACCCTGATATCCATGAAAGTCCACGAGCGCCGTGCAGAGGAGCAAGGCAGGCTCGAGTCCATGCTCTCGGAGCTCAAAGGCATCCAGGTGCTCAGCCCCGATGAAGAGAGTGCCCTGCAGACCGGCCTCGCAGAAAGGCTGGCCCGCGAGGCAAAGCTGGACAGCAGGCTCAGGGGCCTGCGCTCGGCGGCACTGTGGCTTGAAGCAGTGGCTGCCCTGGAAAAGGAGACCCATGATCTGAAGAGGCGAAAGGAGGATTTCGAGGGACGCTTTCAGGCGTTTGCGCCTGAAGCGGGGAGGCTGGACAGGTCACGCCGGGCACTCGGCATCGAGGGAGACTACCGTGCTCTGGCGGCGCTTAAGGCCCTGCAGGAGACCGAGACAAGGGAGCTGGAGGGAATACAGGCAGCGCTGCCTGAAAAGGAAAAGACCTGCGCAGCTCTCCTGACCGCGAAGCAGACTTCTGAAGCCCTGCTGCATGAGGCACGAGCCAGGCACCAGTCCGGATCGGATGTCATCAGGAAGGTGCGCGAGCTCGACGCCAGGCTGAGCGGGCAGAAGAGGCAGCTTGAAGACAGGGAACGGGCCATGGCGGAAGCCGTGAGACTCAAACGGGAGTATGAAGACGCCGGAGAAAAGGCCGGGCAGACGCTGCTCGGCCTGCAGGCCGACCTGATTGCCGTCCATGACTACCAGGCCGGGCATGCCGCCGATGCAGCGCTTCTGACGAACCTGACGGCCATATCCCGGTCATTCACCTCGCTTTGCACCCTCGAGGACAGGCGCATCCGCGCCCGTGAAACGCTCGCCGCCCTTGCCGGGAAACGAGAGGCCGCCCTTGCAGCGTTCAAAGAGATCGAAAGCGGCCACGAAAAATCCCGCCAGGAGTTCGCGCAGGCCAAAAGCGACATCGAGGTGCTCTCGACCGAGATTGCCGCGATCCTCGAGGGACGGGAGATCAGCCAGTGGCACCGGGAGGCAGACACCCTGAAAGACCGCGAGCGGCTCCTGGCGCAGGCAACCGACGCCATCGAACGGATCGACAGGACTCGGAAAGCCCTCGAAGCCCTGAGCTTAAGCTTGGAAGAGGCAAAGACCGGCCAAGAGAAGCTCTCGGAGAAGATAACACCCTGCGCCGGGGAAAAGGCGCTCCTGGAGTCGACGATTGTACACCTGGAAACGCGGGTGTCCCTCCTGAGCCGCATCCGCGACCTGGAGCAAGAGCGCAAACGGCTCGAAGACGGCATGCCGTGCCCGCTGTGCGGTGCCATTGATCACCCCTATGCACGGGGCAATGTCCCTGAATTGAACGAGGCTGAGGCGGAGCTGAAGAACGCGAGGGCCTTGTTCAAACAGGCGGCGGAGCAGCTGAGCTCGCTGGAAAACGAGAGGATCAAGACCGGTGAGAAGATCGAGCATGCCAAAAGAGACAGGAACGAGAAGTCGGCTTCCCTGGACCATGATGAAGGAGAATGCTCCGGGATCCTGCTGAGGCTGGGTCTCCGGACCTCCCCGGAAGACCGCGCCGTGATGGTGCGCGAAGAGACTGCAGCCGTTCGGTCGAGGATTTCCGAGCTGTCCGGCATCGTCGCTGCGGCCGAGGACAAAGGCAGAAGAGAGAAGTCGGCACAGACCGCACTGGAGGAGCTCCGGGCCAAGGTGGAATGCTCGGGCAAGGCCCTGCAGGACGCACGGCATGACCTCGAGACGGCAGGCCTGGAGCACGAACGGCTGAGCAAGGAGGGGGAGGCCCTGGAAAAAGAGGTGCTCGGGGCACGCGCCGCCGTGCTGGAGGATGTCAGACCCTTTGGCGTCGGGCAGGCTCCCTCGAACGAACTCGATGCCATCCTGACGGACCTCACAAAAAGAAGAGACGCCTGGCAGGCAAAACTGGATGAAAAGACGGCCCTGGACAAGAAGATCGCCGATCTGAAAGCCGCTATCGATACGGGTAAGGCCCTGCGGGAGAAGATCGAAAAGGACCTGGCAACGCTCCTCAGAGAACGGGACGATCTGCTGATGCAGCATGGATCCCTGGAGCTTTCACGCCGGGAACTCTTCGGGGACAAGGACACCGACCAGGAGGAGAGACGCCTGGGGGACATGGTGGATCAGGCGGGCAAGGCCCTTGAACAGGCACGCGAAGAACACGGGAAGAGCGAAAAGGAGATCGGCGCACTCAACGAGAAGGCGGCTGCGTTGGAATTCAAGACAAAAAACCGGGCAGAGGAACTCTCGCAGGCCGGAGGGAAACTCATTGGCCGCATCTCGCTGGCCGGGTTCGCAGACGAGGCCGACTATCTGTCCGCCTGCATGAACGGCGAGGAGCAGGAACGTCTGGACGCCCTCGAACGATCCCTGGTCAGGGAAAAAACGGAGCTGGAAGCCCTCTGGAAATACACAACGGATGCCCTGGCAACTGAGCGGGAGAAACACCTGACGGAAAAGCCTTTTGAGACGCTCAGGGAAGAGATCGTCACGTGCGAAGCCGACCTGAAACAGGTGAGGCTCGATATCGGGGGCATCACGAAGGGTTTGAGCGTCAACGAGAAATCGAGGGAGAAACAGCAGGAACGCCTCAAGAGCATGGATGCGCAAAAGAACGAATGCGCACGCTGGGACGACCTGCATGAGCTCATCGGCTCGGCCGACGGCAAGAAGTTCAGGAATTTCGCCCAGGGCCTGACGTTTGAGATGATGACCGTGCACGCCAACCGCCAGCTCAGGAAGATGACGGACCGCTACCTCCTCATCCGCGATGCCGCGCAACCCCTGGACCTGAATGTCATCGACACCTACCAGGCGGGAGAGATCCGTTCGACCAAGAACCTTTCCGGCGGCGAGAGCTTCATCGTGAGCCTTGCCCTGGCGCTCGGCCTTTCCCAGATGGCGAGCCACAAGGTGCGGGTCGACTCGCTCTTTCTCGACGAGGGGTTCGGGACCCTCGATGAAGATGCGCTCGAAACGGCCCTCGAGACCCTGGCAGGGCTGCGGCAGGACGGCAAGCTCATCGGCGTCATATCCCACGTCACGGCGCTCAAGGAGCGCATCGGCACACAGATCCAGGTAACTCCTGAGACAGGCGGCCGCAGCAGCCTTTCCGGACCGGGATGCCGGAGGGTTTGAGCAGGCATGCGGCAAGGGATCATCTCCTCATTGTCGGGGACAGGGGGCATGCTTCGCGGAATTGACCCGGCAGGGATTTCCACGTACAACATACCCATGAGGGTACACTCCCGGCTCATCGGAGCAGCCGGATACGGCACAAACACCGGACCGCCCGCCAATCCGTGTCGTCGGGAGCAAGGCCTCATAACCAGTTCGAAAGGATAGGATCCTATGCGCACGAACATCGTTCTCACCCTCACCGGGACCGACCGGACCGGGATCGTCGAAGACATTACGAAACTTCTGCTCGGTCTGGGCGGCAATGTGGAAACCAGCCGCATGGCCCGCCTTGGTGGCGAGTTTGCCATTCTGATGCTGGTCTCCATGCCGGACGGGCGCCTGGCCGACCTTGATGAGAGCATCCGGAACCTGACCAGCCAGGGAGTCAAGGTCACGACCAGCCGCACCGGGCAGACCTACGCCGAAGGCCATGCAGGCTGGCTGCCCTACCAGATCGAGGTCCTCGGCGCGGACCACGAAGGCATCATCCACGAGATCTCGCGCACCCTCTCGCAGTGCGGCATCAACATCGAGTCCATGGACACGGCGACCACCCGGTCGCCGAACAGCGGCGCGCCCCTGTTTTCCATGATTGCCCTCGTTGCCGTGCCGCCCAGCATGCCCGGCCGGGACTGGGAAGCTGCCCTGGAAGAAGTGAGACATCGCCAGAACGTGGACATCAAGGTCTCGGCCCCGGCAAAGAAGTAAGGCGCCCAGACCTTCTGCGCTTTGCCCGGCCCCCGGCCCGTCTCGAGGCCTGTCACCTTCGCATCTGAAACTTGGACTTGTGTAGGATGCGCAGCTGTTATAAACGGTTTTTTTACCCCATCGATGTCTTCAGGGAATCGAGAGAAAAAGGAGACCAACATGAAGACCATAGAAAACGGCGATATGGTTAAAGTTCACTATACCGGGAAATTCGACGATGACACGATCTTCGATGCGACCGACGAGAATAGCCCTTCAACCTTCATCGTCGGCTCGGATACCATCCTGCCCCACATCAACGAAGCTTTCATCGGCATGAAGGTGGGGGACATGAAGCAGGTCACGATAGCCCCCGAGGACGCATTCGGTCCCTGGGACGAAACGCAGGTGCGGAAGCTCTCCCGGCTCTTCATGGAAGGTGAGGAGGAACCCATGATCGGCCAGGTGGTCAAGCTCGACATGGACACGGGGGATGAAGCCCAGTATGGGAAGATCATCAGTTTCGACGCGCTGACCTTCGAGGTGGACCTCAATCACCCCCTGGCAGGCAAGACCCTCCACTACATGATCAAGGTGCTCGACATCCTGAAGAAGGACGAGATTGAGAACAAACCGTAAAGGGTCCCCGGGGCACAAAGGCGCGGCGTGATCGAGATCTTCGTCGATGCCGATGCCTGCCCGGTGAAGGAGGAGGTCTTCCGCGTGGCCAGGCGCTATGGGCTCAAGGTCCACGTGGTGTCCAACTCCAGGATGAGGATCCCCGGAGACGGGTTCGTGGAGATGGTGGTCGTATCCGACCACTTCGACGCTGCCGACGATTGGATTGCGGAGCATGTTCGGACAGACGATATCGCGGTCTCGGCCGACATCCCCCTTGCATCGCGGTGTCTCGAAAAGGGCGCCTTGGTGCTGGACCCCAAAGGGCGCGTCTACACCCGGGAATCCATTTGCGGTGCCCTCGCGAACAGGGAGCTGACGGCGTACCTGCGCGAGATGGGGACCATGACGGGAGGACCCGCCCCCTACAAAAAGCAGGATCGCTCCTGCTTCCTGCAGCGTCTCGACGGCCTCGTCCAGGCGGTTCTCAGGGGGAAATGACCGCACGCCGGGAACGGAGCGGCAGTGCCTCCTACAGGACCAGCACGAAGGACGGGTGACTCGAGAGGGCCTGGAATATCCCGACACGGTCTTCTTCGTTCATCACCACGATATCGAGGTTCATGCAGTGATACTTCCCCTGACTGCTGCTGCGCGAAGGAGTCAGGCTGTAATCGCAGCCGATGATGGTCTGCGCCACTGCCTCGCGGATGCTGTCCTGATCCGTGCCGAAGAGCTTGTAGTTCCACGAGCAGGGATACGTTATCTCGGGCTTTCCTTTCAAACGGTTGACCATGGTATTTGATAGTAGCAATCTTCACGCCTTCGGGGCAAGCGGGAATACCGAAATTGCCGGCGTCCGGAAGGCGGCTGAAGAAGTCTTCGGTGCTATTTCAGCCCCTCTGCCACGACCTCGGCGATGTCCTTGACCGCGACGTTGCCTGCGTTCTTGTCTTTCATGCCGTCCTCGAACATGGTCATGCAGTAGGGGCAGGTCACGCACACGGTGTCCGGGTTCCTGCCGAGCGCCTCGGAGACGCGCTCCAGGTTGATCCTCGTGCCCAGATGCTCTTCCATCCACATGCGGCCCCCTCCGGCGCCGCAGCAGAAAGAGTCTTTCCGGTTCCTTTCCATCTCCTTGGGCTTGCGTCCGGTGACCTGAGCGATCACGTCTCTCGGTGACTCGTAGATCTCGTTGTGCCTGCCCAGATAACAGGAGTCGTGGAAGACGATCGTGCCCAGATCCACGGTACCGGAGAGCTTCAGTTTGCCCTCCCTGAGGAGCCCGTCGATGAGCACGCTGTGATGAACGACCTCCACATCGAGGCCATACTGCTTGTAATCGTTCTTCAGGGTCGAGAAGCAGTGCGGGCACATCGTGATGATCTTTTTCACGCCCTTTTCCCTGAACATCTTCACGTTGTCTCTCGCCATCCTGTCGAACACGAACTCGTTGCCGAGTCTGCGCAGGCTGTCGCCGCAGCACGGCTCCTCCCTGCCCAGGATGCCCCAGGATATGCCGGCCGCATCGAGCACCGTGGCCAGGGCCACGGTGACCTGCTTGTTCCTGGAGTCGAACGCGCCGGCGCACCCCACATACAGGAGGTACTCGGTAGAACCGTCGAAGGGTCTCACCTCCATCTGCGAGCACCACTTGGTCCTTTCGACAGGGGCGATGCCCCACGGGTTGCTCCGCTGTTCCATGTTTTCGAAGAGGTTCAGCAGCTCTTCAGGGAACTGGGCCTTCATCTCCACCAGGTAACGGCGCAGGAGGAGAATCTTGGGCATCTGCTCGATGAAGACCGGACACACCTCCATGCACGCCCCGCAGGTGGTGCACGACCAGATCTGATCCTCGGTGATGCTGCCTTTCCCATGGTTCCAGACAAGGGGCAGCGTGGGCTTGCGGCCCTTCTTCATGGCCGGGCCGTTGTGCAGCAGGTTGACCTTGAGGTCGTGGATGATCTGCCTCGGGTTCAACGGCTTGCCGGTGATGGAAGCCGGACACGCCATCTGGCAGCGGCCGCACTCGGTGCAGGAGTAGGAATCGAAGAGGTCCTTCCAGGTGAACTGGTCAAGCGTCTCCACACCGAACCTGCCGCCTTTCACGAAGGTTTCCGTGGGTAAAGTGTTCGCCTTGTCGAATCGCCTGAAATAGCAGTTCGGGATCGACGACAGGATGTGCATGTGCTTGCTGTACGGCAGGTAATTGAGGAACACGAGCAGCACGACGGCATGGACCCACCACCAGAAGGTGATGGAAGGCCCGGCGTTTTCCATGGTCAGCCCGGCATGGAACATGGTCCCCACTGCGGCCGAGACCGGCATGAAGGCCTTGGCGGGCTCGATACCTGTCGCTATCTCGATGCCGTGCAGGTTGAAGAAGGCGATCATCAGTACGGCGATCATCGAGAGGATAACATAGGAATCCAGCGTGATCGCCTCGGGATAGGGGGGCCGGAATACCCGCCTGATGCCGGCAATGATGACGCAGGCCAGGGCAAACAGGGATACGCAGTCGAAGACGAAGACGAGCGGGTGATACATCCAGTCCGGGAGGACCGAGAAGCTCACGGCCGGGAACAGGCCGTGGAGAAGGAATTCCCCATTGGCGAGCATCAGGATCATGAAAGACCAGAACAGGACGAAATGGTTGATCCCGAACGGCTTCTGCAGGACCCTCTTCTGGGCGAAGGCATAGACAAAGGTATCTCGAATCCTGGATGGGACATCGCTGAAACGGTCTTCAGGCCTGCCGATGGTCACCAGGCCGAAACGGCGAAAACAGCTCCACCCGAACAGGAGAACGGCGAAACCAAAAACCGCGGCAAAGGTCATCACGGACAGTGTCATGGGCAGTATCCTTTTCTCTCCCTTTTCATCTAACAGACCTTCGGTGTCCCTCTCCGGGTTTTCATCTGCCGGATGTGTGCGGTGATCGCCGGGACGATCCGGAAAAGATCCCCGACGATGCCATAGGTCGCCACCTCGAAGATCGGGGCCTCGCGGTCGCGGTTGATGGCGATGATCAGATCGGAGTCCTGCATTCCCACCAGGTGCTGAATGGCCCCGCTGATGCCGCACGCGATGTAGATCTTGGGACGCACGGTCTTGCCGGTCTGTCCAACCTGGCGTTCCACCGGCATCCATCCGGCATCCACGGCGCTCCTGGATGAGGCCACCACGCCGCCCAGTTCGTCGGCCAGCTCCTGCAGGATCTTGAAGTTCTCCTTTGCCATCATGCCCCTGCCTCCGGAGACGATGAACTCGGCACCGCCGATATCGACGCTGTCCATGCGGCCGGCGTCGCTGATGACCTGGAGCACCTTGGTGAAAACATCCTTTTCCTTCATGGTGAGCTTTTCCCGGATGATCTCGCCTGCGGCGTCCTCTTTTTTGACCGGCATGGGCATCACGTGGGGGCGGACCGAGGCCATCTGGGGACGTCTCCCCTCACAGAGAATCGTTGCCATGATGTTTCCGCCGAAGGCCGGGCGTGTCTGCAGCAATTGCCTCTTCTCGTTTATGTCGAGGCCTGTGCAGTCCGCCGTCAGACCTGTCCTCAGCCGTGTCGCCACGGCGCCGGCGAGATCCCTCCCCAGGCCGGTGGCACCCATGAGAACGATCTCGGGCCGGTACTTTTCCACCAGAGAGCAGAAAGCCGCAAGATAGGGTGCGGTCCGGTAATTCTTCAGGATGGGATCATCGACCAGGTATGCCTTGCTTGCCCCGTAGGTGAAGGCTTCATGGCAGAGCCTCTCCACGTTGTGCCCGAGGACTACCGCGCACAGCTCGACCTCCAAGGCACCGGCCAGCCTGGCGCCGACACCCAGAAGCTCCCAGGAGACCTTTTCAGGTGTGCAGTCCGTCTGCTCGATGAATACCCACACGCCACGATACCGGGCAAGAAAGTTCTTCAGCTCCCGGTCTTCTTCGGACTCCGCTTCTTCCTCCGGCTCACCTGCTCCCTTTTCCTTCTCCAGCTTCTTGAGGATCTCCAGCTCTTCCGGCGTGAAAAACATCTCCAGGGCTTCGACCGGACAGACCTTTACGCATTTCTGGCAGCCGATGCACTTGTCCGTAAGGATGACAGGCTCGCCCTTCTCGTTCATGTCGATCGCTTCTACAGGGCAGACGCTCTGGCAGCGTGCCCCGCAGGCGATGCACTTGCCGGGGATGAGAGATGCCTTTCCTCTTGGCTTCTTGAGCTTTTGGGGTTTTTCCATCTATCCTGTCTCTCGAGAAAGCATCCGGTTATTTCCCTTTCCTCACAGCACCAGCAATTCTCTCTGAAGGAGCTTTTCCACCAGCATCATGGCAGTGCCGTCAGGGTCGTTCACCCCGTCGCCCAGGATCTCCCCCTTTTCGCGCTCAGGGGAGAAGATCTTCTTCACCGAGGTCGGTGACCCCTTGCGGCCGATCAGCTCCTCGTCGAAGTTCATGACCTTGTTGTCCCACAGGGCCACGGTCTGCTCCTGGGCCTCCAGGCGCATGGGCACGGTCGGATAGCGGGGCTTGTTGATCTCCCTGACCACGGTCAACAGGGCCGGCAGCATTGCCTCCACGATCTCGTGGCGGCCTTCGAGCTTCCTGCTGACCCGGATCTTCCTGTTCTTGAGGTCAAGCTCTTCGATGCGGTCGACCAGGGTCAGGAGGGAAAGCCCGAGGCGGATCGCAATGCCGGGACCCACCTGGGCGGTGTCTCCGTCGATGGTCTGCTTGCCGCAGACCACCAGCGC
>JAJFUP010000099.1 GCA_021372395.1 Deltaproteobacteria bacterium | reverse complement strand
GTCGGGTATGAAGTCCGCGTGTGCAGGGTCGCTGTTCGTGCTCCTGATGCCCGCGGTTGCGTAGTTGTCCTTGATGGTCACGGGTACGCCGTGGAGCGGGCCCCAGATCATGCCTTTGGCCAGGGCCTCGTCGGCTTCCTTTGCCCTCTTTCGTGCGCCCTTTTCGTCCAGGGTGACAATGGCGTTGAGCTTGGGGTTGTACAGTCGTATCTGCTCGAGATAGGCGTTCACCACCTCGGTGGACGTGAGGGAACGCTTGAGGATCAGCTCGGCGAGTTCATGCGCCGGCATGAAGACGATCTCGTGCCGGACGGGCCTTGGGTTGTGCTGATCTTCGGCGTGAATGGCCGCATTGCCCAGCGCCATGATCAGGGTGCTGATGACGATGGCCCGAACCGTTCCTGCGAAAAGGCCCTTTGCCGGGAAGCCGTGGGGGTTCATCCGCTCTTTCCCTCCTCAACGTTCATCAGGTTTAGCCATGAGGCACATACGGCATGGTTTGGAATCACCGTGCCACACGGGGATATTCTATCATGATCTGGAGTTTCGGGGAACCGTTTCGGCAGTCCTTGCCCTACACCGAGAAGGGCAAACCGGGATTCCTCAACCGGATGAAACCCTTGCCCGCTCTGAGGGGGTCCTGTAAGGGGATAAGCATGGGCACCCGTGCCTGGTACTCCCGGTACTGATTCCCGAAATCGCGCACGAGGTCGTGCTCTTCGAGCCTGGTCGCACCGAAGATCCAGGCACTCCACAGGACGTCGAACAGCAGCCTGTCCGCTGTCAGGTCCGGGCAGGACCGGATCATGACCAACATGATCAGGCGCATAGGAAAAGCACATCGAATGTGTGCAGGGGCGCAGAACCGATCGCATAGAAAAACCTTTCCTCTGCATTGCGTTTGGGGTATGCCGCCTTACTATTACGCCATAATCCGACCTGCAAAACGCGATGCTTCCCCATCCGGCAGCCGGCCGGGAGGCTAAGAGCCGTCAGAGCAGCGGAGCGGCGACATCATCCAGGTGCACCCGAGAGTCTCGTGATTCTTTCTGTAGAAAGACATCACGTGCAAAAAATCGGCGGGGGAAGACATTTCTCAGGAGGAGAAGAGCATGTTTACCAGGAACTGGGAAGCGGAGTACAAGACAAAGCTGGTTTCCCTGGACGAGGCGGCACAGGGGATCAAATCCGGGGACACCGTCATGCTGTCGGCAGGCCCGAGCACCCCTGTCGATCTCATGAACGCGATAGCCGGCCGCTACCGGGAGCTCGAGGGCGTGACCGTGTTCTCCGGCATCCTGATGAACATCCTGGATCACCTCAAGGCGGAGTGTAGGGGCCATATCAACCACCACTCGATCTTCCTGGGTCCGCTGGAAAGGATGTTCCTGGAGCAGGGAAACATCGAGGTGACTCCGTTCCAGTTCTCGAAGACCGAGGAGCTTGTCATGTCAGGGGAGTGCGATGTCGCGCTCTTCGAGGTCTCCCCCCCGGACGCGAGGGGCTACATGAGCTATGGCCCCCTGGGGACGTTCAACAACGGCATCGTGTCGAGGCGCGTCCGCAGGATCATGGTGCAGGTGAACAGGAAGACCCCCTTCGTGAACGGGATGGATGCGCATATCCACGTCAGCAAGGTCGACTGCATCTGCGAGGCGGATCACGATCTTGCAGAGATCCCCGAGATTGCGGCGGATGAGGAGGACCACCGGATTGCCGGATACATCTGCGAGCAGATTCCCGATGGTGCCTGCATACAGCTTGGCCTGGGAAAGGTCGCCAATGCCGTGGGATTTGCACTCGAGAGCAGGAAGGACCTAGGCGTCCATACCGAGATGCTCACCGATTCCATGGTGACCCTGGCGAATAAAGGGGTGATCACCTGTGCAAAGAAGACCCTGTATCACGACAAGATGATATGCGGGTTCGGTATCGGCACCAGGGCACTCTACGACTTCATGGACAGGAACCCCTTCATTTCGGCGTTCCCCATATCGTTCGTGTGCGACCCCAGGGTCATCGCGCAGAACGACAACTTCATCTCCATCAACAATGCGCTCACCGTCGACCTCACGGGGCAGGTGTGCTCCGAAACCATCGGTTTCTCCCAATACAGCGGGACAGGAGGGCAGCTCGACTTCGTGCGCGGCGCCCAGCTCTCGAAAGGGGGCAAGTCTTTCATTGCCCTGAAATCCACCGCAGAGACGAACAAGGGGCGGGTATCGAGGATCGTCTCCGTCCTGCCTCCCGGGACAGTGGTCACCACTCCCCGGAGTGACGTCCAGTACCTGGTGACCGAGTACGGGATCGCCGATCTGCGCAACCGGAGCATCCAGCAGAGGGTGAAGCGCATGATCGCCATCGCGCATCCCGATTTCCGCGACCGGCTCACCCGGGAGGCCACGGAAGCGGGGCTCCTGGTCTAGGCAGGGTCAAGGGCAGTCCCTTTCCCTGTTCAGGGAAAATAATTGCCATTATTTTCCAACGGTTCCTGTTCGGGAACATACAACACATTGATATCTCATGAAATTGATTTCAGCACGATTATTGCTAAGGATATTGTCTGGTTAACCAGCCTGTTGACTGCTGATATGCCTTCACCACGAGAAACACCGGCGCATCTCATGAGCATGATCTGGGAGAGTCTTTCTCTATTCAGGCAGGATGAGATTGTTTTGCATGTGCTGGATGTTTTCCATAGGGGTTGTCATGCGGTTCGAGTGGTTGTCGAGCCTGGTTTCTGAGTTCTCTTTCCTGCCGCGATCCCGGGTTGAAGAAGCGTAAAAAGGAGGTCGGGGTCGCGGCAGGATGTTCCTTCTTGCCGCCTATGTTTCGTCCTTGTGGTGCTTGATCACCTTGCCCTTTACCATGTAGATGACGTCTTCGCAGATGTTCGTGGTGAGGTCGGCGATCCGCTCCAGGTTGCTCGCGATTTTCATGAGCTGCAGCGCCCGTTCGATGACGGACGGGTCCGAGGTCATGTAGGTGATGAGTTCCCGCAGGATCTGGTCCCGCAGACCGTCCACGACGTTGTCCCTCTCGCACACGCTCCGGGCGAGGCCCGGGTCCTCGTGGATGAAGGAGTTGATGCTGTCGGCAATCATGGACTTCACCAGATCCGCCATCCGCGGTATGTCGATGAGCGGCTTGACCATGGGACGCTCGGTGAGGAACAGGGCGCTCTCGGATATGGTGACCGCATGATCCCCGATCCTCTCGAGGGTGCTGTTGATGTGCAGGATCATGATGATGGTGCGTAAGGCCTTGCCCGTGGGCTGGTGCTGGGCGATGATGGTCACGCACCGCTCGTCGAGGTCGACCTCGAAGGAGTTGGCCTTGGGCTCATCGGTCCCGATGACTTCGGTGAGCAGTTCGTTTTTGTGCTCCTGGAGGCCGGAGATGCTCTTGCCCACCATTCCCTCCACCAGGGTGGCATACTCCAGGATTTCCTTCTTCAGGTTCGTCAGCTTCGTTTCTTCTAACATACGGTCTCCTTATCCGAATTTTCCGCTCAGGTATTCCTCGGTCATCCGTTCCTTCGGGACCGTGAAGATCTTCTCGGTCCGGTCGTACTCGATGAGCTCGCCGATGTACATGAATGCCGTGTAGTCCGACACCCGGGCCGCCTGCTGCATGTTGTGGGTCACGATGACGATGGTGTAGTCCTTCTTGAGCTCCAGGATGAGCTCCTCTATCTTCCTGGTGGAGATGGGATCCAGGCTGGCACAGGGCTCGTCGAAGAGGATCACGTCGGGCTCGACCACGAGACAGCGTGCAATGCAGAGCCGCTGCTGCTGGCCGCCCGAGAGCATGAGCGCGCTGTCGTTCATGCGGTCCTTCACGTCGTCGTACAGCGC
>JAJFUP010000080.1 GCA_021372395.1 Deltaproteobacteria bacterium | reverse complement strand
AAAGCTGCCTGGACCTGCGTGCGCACGATGACCGCGATGTCGCTTAAACCGTACTCGGCCCGCGCCCGGGCAACGCCCCGGTGGGAAAGCCCCCCTGCGAGCGCCTCTATCTCGTGCGCAATGAACCCGTAGGGCGACCCGGTCTTTACGATCCGCACAGGCGGGCCCTGCCGGAGGCTCCTCACGGCGTCTTGGCCCAGAAAGGCGTTCGACGCCTCGCTGACCTGGGCGCTCAAACGGTAGGTGTCCGCAAGCCGTACCCGGGTGCACGCCGGGTTGTCGCGCAGGAAATCGTCGAAGGCCTGTGCGCTGCTGCCCCTGAAGCCGTAGATCGCCTGGTTCGGGTCTCCGATGACCATCACGCTTGCGGCATGAGCGGAGACTGCCTCGAGGAACCGGTACTGGAGGGGGTTGATGTCCTGGAACTCGTCAACCATGACGTGGTCCCACCTCCTGGTGCCAGCGCCCGTTTCCAGGAGCCGCAAGGCCCCGACGATGAGCCCCTCGTACGTGAAGATGCCGCGCGCCTTCAGGTCTTCGAGCAGGGAAACCTGGTCGGCGTCGAGGGCTGCATCGACGCTCTGCGCATAGAGGAGCTCGTCCACCCATTTCGCGGCACCCTTCCCCATGCGGCCCGTTGCCGTCCGGCGGATCATGGCCTCGTCGGCCACCTCGAAGGTCATGCCCGCATCCCGCATGATGCCTGCCGCGAGACCGTGGAAGGTGCACACCTCGGCCCGGATGTCTCCCAGGCGCTCCGCGATCTCCCGGCAGGCCCGGTTCGTGAAGGTGACGGCGAGGATCGAGGCGCCGCCCTTTGCCTGCAGCGCCTTTATCCGTTCCACGAGCACCCGGGTCTTGCCCGTGCCCGGGCCCGCCACCACCATGAGGGTCCCTTCGCCGAAGGCAGCGGCCTGCTCCTGGGTTTTGCCGAGCGTGAGCCCTTCCGGGGCCGGGTCCTCCACGCGCGTGGGGCGGCCTTCAGGCGCCTTTTTCCTCTTCTTCGCGCTCATGCCGAAGATGCCCTTGGAGAAGAGCAGGTCCTGCTCGCTGTCCTGAAACACCCTCACCCGGCCGAACTTTCCGTCAAAGCCCGCCTCCCGGTGCACCCGGCCCTCCCGCATGCGGCTCACGGCGAGGGCCAGCACGTCGCCGGCAACGGAGCGGATCTCCTCGGTGTCGGCATCCATGAGCAGGGGGAGCTCTCCCGCGAACCTCTCCACGAGGCGCTCGTAGGCCTCGCCCACCTTCTTGGAGGCGCTTCCCACCTGCAGGATCTCGCCTAAAATCTCGGCCAGCGGGATGAGCGAGTGAAAATCCCTGGCGCTTTCCGACCGTTCCCCCTCGGGCCGATCGGCGAGCTCCTCCACCCGGTGCAGCACGCCCACGGTGACAGGCCTGTTGCACACGGGGCAGATGCCGCCAAGGTCCCTGGTCTCCTCGGGGCTCAAGACCACGCCGCAGCCCCTGTGGCCGTCCAAATGGTACTTCCCCTCCTCGGGGAAGAACTCCAGGGTGCCGAGCAGGCCCTCGCCCGTTGCCATGGCGCTGCGCATGGAGTGGTAGTCGGTCGCGCAGTCGAAGACCGTGGCCTCCCGGCCCAGCTTTTCCGCAGAGTGGGCATCCGAGTTGGACACGAGGCGGTACGCATCGAGGCTCCTCACCCGCCAGTTCATGGGCGGATCCGAGGAGAGCCCCGTCTCCACGGCGAAGATGTGGGGCGCGAGGTCGAGGTAGCACTCGGCGATCGAGTCGAACCCGGACTTGGACCCGAGCACGGAAAACCACGGCGTCCAGATGTGGGCCGGGATGAGGAAGGCCTGCTCGTTCGCCTCCAGCACGATCTCCAGAAGGTTCCGTGAGGTGATGCCGAGGATGGGCCTCCCGTCGGACAGGATGTTGCCGATGCGGGCGAGCGAAGCGGAGATCCTCTTCGCCGTCTCCCTGTCCGGGGCGCCCAGCAGGTGGTGGACCTTGCGGACCTTGTCCCCCTGCTTGTAGATGGTGCTGATCTCGGAGGTGAACAGGAAGCGCGTCGGCACGGCCGCATCTTTCAGCCGGTAGAGGCCCGGCTCCGCCTCGACGAGCATCTCTTCGGCCTCACCCATCCACGCGGGGTGGGTGAAGTCTCCCGTGCCGATGACGGCGATGCCCTTTCTCACCGCTGCTCTGCCCAGCTCGGCAAAGGTGAGGCTCGAACTCGTGGCGCGCGAGTAGCGGGAGTGTATGTGCAGATCGCTGAAGAATCTCATGGCATCCCCTTATCCGACTTTGGTTCCCCTCAACGAGTCGTCTTGCCGTACAGAGCCTGTTCTGATATGGTTACCGGTATATGGGCTCGATATCAAGATATAGTGCATTGGTTTTGGTCTGTTTTCTGATAGTAGCATGCTCCCAGCAGAATCACAAGGAGGTTGTCCCGGCCACGTCCGCGCAGCAGACAGCCGCCGACGGCACCCCTGCCTACGGGGACGTGCTCATGCTCTCGTCCACGGCGGACGCCACCAACCTCATCCCCATGCTCTCGAGCGACGCCGCCTCCCACGAGATTGCGGGCTACCTCTTCAACGGCCTCGTCAAGTACGACAAGGACTACCGCATCGTGGGCGACCTGGCCAGGTCGTGGGACATCGAGAAGGACGGCAGGCTGCTGAGGTTCCACCTCCGGGACGACGTGTTCTGGCATGACGGGCAGAAGTTCACGGCCCGTGACGTCATGTTCACCTACCGCCTCATCATCGACCCCAAGACGCCCACCGCCTATGCGGACAAGTATAAGCTCGTGAAGAAGGCCCGCATCATCGACGACTACACCATCGAGTTCACGTACGACAGGGCGCTCGTGCCTGCGCTCATCAGCTGGGGCGCGCTCCAGATGCTGCCCGAGCACCTCCTCAAGGGCAAGGACATCGGGAACACGCCCTTTGCCTGGTCCCCCGTGGGGACCGGCCCCTTCACCTTCGTGAGCTGGGAGCGGGGCGCGAAGATCACGCTCAAGCGAAACGAGCGCTACTTCGACCACAAGCCTTATCTCCTGGGCATCGTCTACCGGATCATCCCGGACCAGAACACCGAGTTCATGGAGCTCAAGGCCGGCACCATCGACATGATGGGGCTCACGCCGCTCCAGTACCTCCGCCAGACCGGAACGCAGGACTTTGCCCAAAACTACGCCAAGTACAAGTTCCTCTCCGACGGCTACACCTTCCTGGGTTTCAACCTCACGAAGAAGCCCTTTGACGACAAACGCGTGCGCCAGGCCTTCGCGTATGCCGTCGACAAGGAGGAGATCATCAAGGGCGTGCTCCAGGGCCTGGGAGAGGTGGCCACCGGGCCGTACAAGCCGGGGACCCAGTGGTACGACGCGAACGTTGCCAAGTACCCGCACAGCCCGGAAAAGGCCCTCGCCCTGCTGAAGGAGGCGGGCTTCGCGGACACGAACAACGACGGCAGGCTCGAGAAGAACGGGTCCCCCTTCGTGTTCACCATCATCACCAACCAGGGCAACCCGCTGCGCGAGAAGACCGCCCAGATCATCCAGCAGCGGCTCAATCAGCTGGGCATCACGGTGAAGATCCGCATCATCGAGTGGACCGTGTTCCTCAAGGAGTACGTGGACAAGGGCAACTTCGACGCCGTGCTCTTGGGCTGGAACATCCTCCAGGACCCGGACCTGTTCAACGTGTGGCACTCGAGCCAGGCGGTCAAGGGCGGGCTCAACTTCGTGGGGTACAAAGACGCGGAGGTGGACGACCTCCTGGTCAGAGGCCGTGAGACCTTCGACGAGGCAAAGCGCCGGCAGTGCTACTTCCGCTTCCAGGAGATCCTGGCCGACCAGCAGCCGTACGTCTTCCTCTACGTGCCGTACGCCCTGCCCGCGGTGAGCGCCCGCATCAAGGGCATCGTCCCCGCGCCTGCGGGCATCACGTACAACATCGAGAAGTGGTACGTGCCCGAGCCCCTGCAGAAGCACTCGGCCCTGCAATGACGAGGGAACTCCCATGCTGAGGTACCTCGCCAAGCGCCTGGCCATCCTCGTGCCCACGTTCATCGGCATCACCATCGTGTGCTTCGCCGTCATCCACCTGGCCCCGGGCGAGCCCACGGACATGCAGACCGAGCTCAACCCCAACATCACGCCCCAGGCCATCGAGCAGCTCAAAGCCCACTACGGCCTGGACAAGCCGATCACCACCCAGTACTTCCTCTGGATGAAGAGCCTCATGGTGCTGGACTTCGGCAACTCCCTGTCGTCGGACGCCCGGCCCGTGTGGGACAAGATCAAGGAGCGCCTGCCCATCACCATCTACATCAACATCTCGTCCATGGTCATCATCTTCCTGGTGTCCATCCCGCTGGGCGTGGCCTCCGCACTCCGCCGGGGCAGCGTCTTCGACCGCGTCACCACGGTGTTCGTGTTCATCGGGTTCTCCGTGCCCAGCTTCTGGCTGGCGCTCATCTGCATGGACCTCCTGGGGGTGCGGCTCGGGTGGCTGCCCATCTCGGGCATCCACTCGGCCCAGTACGCGAGCTTGGGCTTCGCTGCAAAGGTCTGGGACACCACGCGGCACCTCTTCCTGCCCGTGGTCATCTCGGCCTTCGGGTCGCTGGCCGGCATGAGCCGCTACATGCGCTCGAGCATGCTCGAGATCATCCGGCAGGACTACATCCTCACGGCGCGCGCCAAGGGGCTGCCTGAGCGGGTCGTGATTTACAAGCACGCCATGCGCAACGCCCTGCTGCCGGTCATCACCATCCTCGGCCTGTCCATCCCCGGGCTCATCGGCGGCAGCGTCATCTTCGAGAGCATCTTCTCCATACCGGGTCTGGGCAAGCTCTTCTACGAGGCCATCATGATGCGCGACTACAACATGATCATGGGGAGCCTCACCATCGGGGCGGTGCTCACGCTGCTCGGCAACCTCATCGCCGACATCGCGTACAGCTTCGCCGACCCGCGGATCCGGGCGGGGTGACGCATGGGCTTCTGGTCTCGCCTCTTCAGGGATAAGCTCTCGCTTGCCGGGCTCGCCATCGTGCTGGCCTTCTTCGCGCTCTCGATCCTCACCCCTGCCATCGCGCCGTACGACCCGAGCGCCATCGATGTGGACAACATCCTGGCCCCGCCGTCGTATGCTCACATCTTCGGCACCGACGAGCTGGGCCGCGACGTCTTCACCCGCATGCTCTACGGCGCGGGCATCTCGCTGAAGGTGGGCTTCGTGGCCGTGGGCATCGCGGTGATCATCGGCGCCTTCTTAGGCGCCATCTCCGGCTACTACGGCGGCTGGATAGACATCGTGATCATGCGCTTCGTGGACATCATGCTCTGCTTCCCCTCCTTCTTCCTGATCCTGGCGGTCATCGCCTTCATGGAGCCCTCCATCTTCAACATCATGGCGGTCATCGGGCTGACCTCGTGGATGGGCATCACGCGCCTGGTGCGCGCCGAGTTCCTGAGCCTCAAGGAGCGGGACTTCGTGCTGGCGGAGAAGACCATAGGCGCGAGCGCGCCGCGCATCATCTTCATCCACATCCTGCCCAACGCCATGGGGCCCGTGCTTGTGTCCGCCACGCTCGGCATCGCCGCGGCCGTGCTCACCGAGTCGGCGCTGTCCTTCCTCGGCATCGGGGTCCAGCCGCCCACGCCCAGCTGGGGCAACATGCTCACCCAGGGCCAGAACGTGCTCGGCATCGCCTGGTGGCTCTCCTTCTTCCCGGGCATGGCCATCCTCGTCACGGTGCTGGGCTACAACCTGCTGGGCGAAGGGATCAGGGACGCCATCGACCCGAGGCTGCGGCAGTAAGGCAATTCAACGGCAATCCGGCATGACGGATCATGCACGGTGAGGAGTTCGGCAATGAAACAAGTCTTCACAGCCTACAATCTGAGCGATGCCTACCTGGTGAAATCCCTCCTCGACGCCGAGGGTATCGAGTCCGTTGTTCGCAATGAATCCTTCCTGATGGAGCAGGCCACATCGGACGGCCTTCCGGGGGTGTGGATCCTGGACGACAGCCAATACGAGAAAGCCGCCTCGATCGCTTCATCCTACGTTGAGGGCGGAAGCCAGGCCGAGAAGGAAGGCGCTTCGTGGCGATGCGCAAAGTGCGGCGAAATGCTCGAATCCCAGTTCACCACCTGCTGGCAATGCGGTGCGGACAGGCCGGAAGGAAAGTAGCGGCAAGGTAGATCACCCCCCCCATACGGCAGAGAGCCGTTGGCCTCTCCTCATCGATTCGCCCTTTGACTTGCCCCTGCATGTGGATTATTATAGCTATAAACAAACACATTATTTGAGGGGTATTTCCATGAGAACCATACAGATGACCCTTGAAGATGATCTGGTCCAGGCAGTGGACA
>JAJFUP010000055.1 GCA_021372395.1 Deltaproteobacteria bacterium | reverse complement strand
TCTCGGGCCTTTTCTCGTACGGGCGTTGTTGTGCGTATGCTGCCCGCGCACCGGCAATCCCTTCCTGTGCCTGATTCCCCGATAGGAAGCGATGTCCATGAGCTGCCGGATGTTCATGCTGATCTCGCGTCTCAGATCTCCTTCGACGGTGAGTTGCTTGTCGATGTATTCCCTGATGTTCGAAATCTCGTGCTCAGTGAGGTCATCGCTCTTCTTCGCGGGATCGATGGTCAGAGAAGATACGATCTCGGATGCCTGTGATCTTCCGATACCATAGATGTACGTCAACGCGATATCTATGCGCTTGTTCCTTGGTAAATCGACTCCTGCGATCCTAGCCAAGACTGTGCCTCCTTACCCTTGTCTCTGGTTATGACGAGGGTTATCACAAATTATTCTGATAACCCCGTTTCTCTTGACAACCTTACACTTTCTGCACCGTTTCTTGACTGATGCGTTCACCTTCATATCCGCCTCGTCCTTACTTTGATCGGTAGACGATCCTGCCCTTGCTCAGGTCATAGGGCGAAATCTCAACCTGTACCTTGTCTCCTGGTAATATCCGGATGTAGTGCATTCTCATCTTGCCCGAGATATGTGCGAGAATCTGGTGCCCGTTCGCCAGCTCAACCCTGAACATGGCATTCGGGAGTGGCTCTAATACGATTCCTTCCGCCTCGATTACATCCTTGGCCATATGATCCTTACGCCCCGATAGCAGCAGTAATGGCGTCTTGTACCTGAACCATGCTGCCTGTGCCGTCGATCATCCGCACTATGTCCTGTCCCGAATAGTATTCGATCAGGGGAGATGTCTGCCCATGATACGTATTGAGCCGCTGCCGGATCGTATCCTCCTGATCGTCATCCCTCTGATAAAGCTCGCCGCCGCACTTGTCGCAGACGCCCGACTTCTTCGGCGGGTCGTACTCGATATGGTGCATGTAGTTGCAGCCCCTGCATGTCCGCCTCCCGGTGAGTCTGCTCACCAGGTAATCATCCGGTACTTCTATGACCACCACGTGGTCGAGTTTCGTTCCCATACTTTTCAATATTCCGTCAAGGGCTTTCGCCTGGTCCAGTGTCCGGGGAAATCCATCCAGGATGTACCCCTTCTTGCAGTCGGCCTTGGCAAGCCTCTCGTTCACCACGCCGATGACCACATCATCGGGAATGAGCGCACCCTTGTCCATATACTCCTTCGCCTTCTTTCCCATGGGGCTGCCTTCTTTCACAGCGGCCCTGAACATATCGCCCGTGGAGATCTGAGGGACCTGAAGTCTGTCGATCATCCTCTTGGCCTGTGTTCCCTTTCCTGCCCCCGGCGGTCCTATTAAAATAATATTCATATAATACCCCCTCGCAAAAGTTGTATGCGTTACCTTCTGCCGCGTATTCTGCCAGATTTGAGCAGTCCCTCATACTGGCGCGAGATCAGGTGCGACTCGATCTGGCTCATGGTGTCAAGCGAGACACCAATGACGATCAGCAGTGAAGTGCCGCCGAAGTAGAACGGTACGTTGGCCCTCGAGATGAGGAGCATAGGCAGCACGCAAACTACGCACAGGTAAATAGCCCCAACAAAGGTCAGCCTGGAAAGAACCTTGTCGAGATACTCCGAGGTTGCCTTTCCGGGTCTGATACCCGGCACGTAGCCGCCGTTCTTCTTGAGGTTCTCGGCAACGTCGACCGGGTTGAAGATGACCGCAGTGTAGAAATAGGTGAAGAACACGATCGCAATGATATAGATCGCATTGTAGAGAATCCCGTTCGGTCCCAGCGCACTCGCTGCAGCCTTCATGAATCCCACATGGGGGAAGAACTGCGCAATGGTGGCGGGGAACACGATGATGGACGAGGCGAAGATGGGCGGTATGACCCCGGAGATGTTGATCTTCAGGGGCATGTGCGTGCTCTGACCGCCGTAGACCTTGCGCCCCCTGATCTGCTTGGGGTACTGGATGGGTACCCTGCGCTGGGCGGTTTCCATCCAGACGATACCGGCAACGACCGCGAGCATGAAGGCCACCATGAAGATCAGCAGCAGGATGGACATTTCACCGGTACGGGCGAGGCGTACGCTGTTGTAGACGGCCACGGGCATCCGTGCGACGATGCCGGCAAAGATGATGAGCGAGATGCCGTTGCCGATGCCGCGTTCGGTGATCTGTTCACCGAGCCACATGAGGAAGCATGTGCCGGTGGTCATGGTTATCATGGCGATCACCCTGAACCCCCAGCCCGGCGAAATCACCACCGACTGGCCTCCCACAGCCATCTGCTCGACGCCGAACGCCATGAAATAGCTCTGAACGAGACAGAGGAACACCGTGCCGTACCGCGTGTACTGGGTGAGCTTGTGTTTGCCGGCGGCCCCTTCTTTCTGGAGCTGCTCGAAGGGCGGATAGATCATGCACAACAGCTGCACGATAATAGAGGAGCTGATGTAGGGCATGACTCCCAAGGCAAAGATGGAAAGGCTCCTTAAGCCTCCTCCCGCGAACATGTCGAACATCCCCAGCAGGGTTCCCTTCTGCTGGTCGAACCATTCCGCCATGATGGTGGAATCGATCCCCGGCGTCGGGATATGAATCCCGATCCGATAGACGAAGAGCATGAACAGGGTAAACAGGATCCTCTTCTGGAGTTCCGGTACCTTGGTTACATTCTCTATTCCGTAGCCCACATTCAACCCCTTATTGTATTATAATGCCTCGAAGGACCCACCAGCCTTCTGCAATTTCTCAACAGCAGCCTGCGATGCCTTGTCCAGCTTCACCGTGAGAGCAAAATCAATATCTCCATCACCAAGGAGTTTGACGGGCGTGCTCAGGCTGGAGATCTTTCCCCGCGCCTTGAGCGTCTGCCGGTCCACGACACTGCCCTTCTCGAAATCGACCAGGTCCCTGATATTCACCACCTCGAAGTCTTTCCGGAAAGGATTTTTGAACCCCCGCTTCGGAAGCCTCCGGTAGATGGGCATCTGACCGCCTTCAAACCACAGGGGCACACTGCCTCCCGACCTGGCTTTCTGTCCCTTGGCACCACGACCGCTCGTAGTGCCGTGACCGGATGAATTGCCTCTCCCCACGCGTTTCGACTTCTTCCTTGATCCGGGGGCAGGTTTCAGATTCGAAAGATCCAGTATCATCGCTTAAGCCTCCTCTTCCCATGTGAGCAGGTGAGGCACTCTTGCGATGGCGCCGCGAGTCGCCTTGTTGTCGGGCAATATCCTCGATCTGCCGCGCCGTTTCAGCCCCAGGGCAGCAACGATAGCCCTCTGCTTCACCGTGCCGCCGATCACCGATCGGTTCAGTGTCACCTTTATCTTACCAGCCATGTTAAATCCCATCCCTTACGCTTCAGTTGAGAGGCCCAGGGGTTTGCCCCTCTTGGCCTCAACGAATTCCTTCGTCTCGAGACGCTCAAGCGCGTCCAAAGTGGCACGGATGACGTTGTTGTGGTTCCTGGAACCAAGTGTCTTTGCCACCACGTTCCGGTACCCTGCCGCTTCCATAACCGCACGAACGGCATTGCCGGCGATGATTCCCGTGCCCGGGGGAGCTGGCTTCACGTACACCCTTGAAGAGCCGAAGGCGCCGGTGATCGCATGAGGAATCGTTCCCTCGATGATGGGGACATCCACCATGGACTTCTTCGCGGCATCGAACCCCTTGCGAATGCTTATCGCCACTTCCTTGGCCTTTCCGAGACCGTGACCGACCTTACCGTTGCCGTCACCCACCACCACCAAGGCGCTGAACCGGAAGCGCTTGCCACCCTTCACCACTTTGGCGACGCGGTTGATGTAGACGACCTTATCGATCAACTGTTCCTTGTCTTCTTCAAACTGATCAAATCTAGCCAACTCTCATCTCCTCGCTGTTAGAACTTCAGTCCGCCTTCCCGTGCGGCTTCCGAAAGGGCCTTGACCTTTCCGTGATACCGATAGCCCGACCGGTCGAACACCACCTGCTCGATCCCCTTTTCCTTGGCCTTCAGCGCCAGCAATGCGCCGACCTGCTTTGCGGTCTCGATGGTGAAGCCCTTGACCTTTCCGCGGATCTCGGGACTCAAGCTGGATGCGGCAACCAGCGTAACACCCTTGGTGTCATCGATGATCTGGGAATAGATATTCTTGTTGCCACGATATACACTCAGGCGGAGACGCTCAGGGGTCCCGTAGACCGACCTGCGGACCCTTTCCTTCCTGAGCAGCCAGGCATCCTTCACACTCTTCTTGCTCACGTCACAACTCCTTCTTCACCCTTAGCCCTTTGAGGCGCTCTTGCCAGGCTTGATTCTGACCACCTCACCGTCATACCGGATGCCCTTGCCTTTGTAGGAATCGGGCTTGCGGATCTTACGGATTCTGGCCGCCACATCTCCAAGGATCTCCTTGTCGATGCCGGTGAGCTCGATGAGCCCTTCCTTGGTCACCGTCCCGGCAATCCCCTGAGGCAACGGGAAATCAACGGGGTGGGAGTATCCAACACTCAACACGAGTGAGCTGCCCTTGGCCTCGCCGCGGTAGCCTACGCCGACGATCCTGAGCTTCCTGCTGAACCCGGTCGTTACACCGATCACCATGTTGTTGGTCAGCGCCCGCATGAGGCCGTGGAAGGCCTTCGTCTGCCGCTGCTCGTCCCGCGGGGTGAAGAGCATGGTGTCTCCCTCGATCTTCACGTCGAGATTGCCCACGCACCTCTTCTGCAGTTCTCCCTTGGGTCCCTTCACCGTGATGGTCTCGCCATCCACGGTAATGGTGACGCCCTTTGGTATTATAATGGGAAGCTTCCCGATTCTCGACATCGACATCTGTCTACTCCTTACCAGACCCTTATCATGAGCTCCCCGCCCACATTGCTCGCCTTCGCTTTGTGGTCGGTCATCAGGCCCTTGGATGTGCTCACGATGGAAATTCCCATGCCACCGCGCACGGTGGGTATCTCCTGGGGGCCTTTGTACACTCTCTTGCCCGGCTTGGAGATCCTTTCAATACCGCTTATGACGTGGCGGGAGTTGAAATATTTCAGGGCCACCCTGATGAGCCCCTGCTTGCTGTCGTCGATAACGCGATAGGCCTTGATGTATCCCTCTTTCAGAAGGATATCGGCGATCTCGAGCTTCAGCTTCGAAGCCGGTACATCAACGCTCTCCTTCATTCCGTGAGCCGCGTTTCGAATCCGTGTGATCATGTCCGCAATGGGATCAGTGTGCATCGGTGTTCCCCTCTACCAGCTAGATTTCTTGAGGCCGGGGATCTCTCCCCTCATCGCGAAGTTCCTTAAGCATATTCTGCATATGCCGAACTTTCGGTAGTACGCGTGCGGTCTCCCGCACAGAGAGCACCTGTTGTACTCTCTTACCTTGAACTTAGGCGGCCTCTTTTGCTTTGCAATCAAAGATTTCTTCGCCATAGTATCCCCTCACCTACTTCCTGAATGGCATGCCGAAGGCGGTGAGCAGGCTTCTGCCCTCGTCATCGGTTTTGGCTGTGGTCACGAATGTGATATTCATACCTCGAAGCTTGTCGATAGTATCGTATTCGATCTCAGGGAACACGGTCTGGTCGGTGAGCCCGAGCGTGTAGTTTCCTCTCCCATCGAATCCCTTGGAAGAGATCCCGCGAAAGTCCCTCACGCGAGGCAGCACTGCATTGATCAACCGGTCGATGAATTCGTACATCCTGTCGCCGCGCAACGTCACGGTACACCCGACAGGCATGCCCTCCCTGAGCTTGAAGGCGGCGATCGACTTGCGCGCCTTCTTGACCACGGGTTTCTGCCCCGAGATGAGCGTCATCTCCTGCGCGGCCCGATCGATGATCTTGATGTCCTGCACAGCCTCTCCGAGCCCCATGTTCAGCACGATCTTCTCGAGTCTGGGGATCCGGTGGACATTCTCATACCCGTACTCTGTCTTCAGAGAAGGTACGATCTCCTTGTGATAGAATTCCTTGAACCTCGCCATTTACGACCTCACTTATCCAATTCCTCGCCGCAGCGTCTGCAAACCCTTACCTTCGCGCCGTCGTCGTGGTACTTGTATCCGATCCGAACGCCCTTCTTGCACTTGGGACAGAGCAGCGCCACATTCGAGGTATGGATGCTTGCCTCTTTCTCCACGATACCGCCCTGAGAGTTCTGCGTGGGTTTCGTGTGCTTTTTGATGATGTTGACCCGCTCCACGAGTACCCGATCCTTCTTCTGGATCACCCGCATCACCTGCCCCTGCTTGCCCCGGCTCTTTCCCGTGAGGACAACTACGGTATCGCCCTTCTTGATCCTGCCCGTTTCATGCCTTACGACTGCCATGATATTTACTCCTAAACTAGAGCACCTCTGGTGCGAGCGAGACTATCTTCATGAAGTTCTTTGTACGGAGTTCCCGTGCCACAGGTCCGAAGATACGCGTTCCAATGGGCTCCTTCTGTGTATTCAGGATGACCGCGGAATTCTCGTCGAACCGTATGCTCGTGCCGTCGGACCGCTTCTGCGTGCGTTTCGTCCTTACCACCACGGCCAGGACCACATCGCCCTTCTTCACCTTTGAGCGTGGAATGGCCTCCTTCACGCTCGCCACAATTACATCCCCGAGATAGGCATATCTCCGTCTCGTTCCGCCGAGAACCTTGATGCACATTACCTCTTTCGCGCCGGAATTGTCCGCAACTCTGAGTTTTGTCTGTTGTTGGATCATGAATAGCCTCCGAACCCTTTAGCCTACTATTCCTGTCTCTCGAGGATCTTGACTACCCTCCAGCTCTTGTCCTTGCTGATGGGTCTGCATTCCTTGATGAGGACTTTATCGCCGATCTTGCACTCGTTGCGTTCGTCATGTGCCTTGAACTTCGAACGCCTGCGGATATACTTTGAGAACACGGGATGCTTCTCGAGGCGCTCAACGGTCACCACCACGGTTTTATCCATCTTGTCGCTCGTGATAACACCAAGCAACTCTTGCTTTCTCGAATTTTCTGTCATCACTGATTCTCCCGGATGATCGTATTGACCCGCGCAATGTCTCGACGAAGCTTCCGCATCAGGCTCCTGTCCTTGAGCTGGCCCATTGCCTTCTTGAAGCGCGAATCCATCAGGTCTCGGGTGAGCTTCACCTTGAGCTGGGAGCATTCCTGAGCCGTCTTGTCACGGACTTCCTTCACCTTCATAGAATTCCCTCCCGCACCACGAATCTGGTCTTTACCGGCAACTTGTGCGACGCAAGACGGAATGCCTCTTTTGCCTGATCCTCGGTCACACCGTCGATCTCGAAGAGTATCCTTCCGGGTCTCACAGGTGCTACCCACTCTTCAGGTGCACCTTTGCCTTTGCCCATACGCGTTTCCGCGGGCTTTTTCGAAATCGGCTTGTCCGGGAAGATCCGGATCCACACCTTGCCGCCTCTCTTCACAAACCGGGTGATGGCTACACGAGCAGCCTCTATCTGCCTGGCTGTGATCCAGTGAGGTTCCGTGGTCTGCAGGCCATACGTTCCGAAGGCCACTCGGGATCCCCTTTCCGGGCTCCCCTTCATGCGGCCCCGCATCTGTTTCCTGTGTTTCACCTTGTTTGGCATCAACATGGCCTAGATCTCCCTTATGCACTCGCCTCTTCACGCTTCTTCATGATGTCGCCATGGTATATCCATACCTTCACGCCGATGACCCCGTACATGGTAAAGGCCTCTTTGAAGCCGTAATCCACGTCGCTGCGCAGCGTATGGAGAGGGACCCTGCCCTCGCGGTACCATTCGCGCCTGGCGATCTCGGCCCCTGCAAGCCTTCCGGCACAGGCGACCTTGATGCCCTGTGCACCCATCCGCATGGCCTGGCTTACCGCCCGCTTCATTGCCCTGCGGTATGCGACCCTGCGTTCGAGCTGGCTTGCAATACCTTCGGCAACGATCTGGGCATCGGTTTCCGGACGCCTGACCTCTTTGATCTCGAGCATGATCTCTTTTTTCACGAACTTTGCCAGATCATTCTTGAGAGTCTCTGCGCCCTGGCCCTTCCTGCCGATCACGAGGCCGGGTCTGCCGGTAAAGATGATGAGTTTCACCTTGTTTGCGGCGCGCTCAATGACAATATTCGAAACACCTGCATGGCCCAGGCTCTTCAAGATATACTCGCGGATCTTCCGATCCTCGACAAAGAGTTCGCCGAAGGTTTTCTCGGCGTACCACTTGGCCTTCCAGTCCTTTGTTACCCCTAAGCGAAATCCGTACGGATGAATCTTCTGTCCCACAGAACAACCCCTTTCCTAGAGCTCGTCAAGAACCACAGCTATGTGACTCGTCCGTTTCAAGATCCGGTTTCCCCTTCCCTGGGCCCGGGGCATGAACCGCTTCAACATTGGACCTTCATCGATATGAATCGACTTCACATAGAGATTGTCAACATCCACCATACCCGTGTTCATGGCATTTGCCACGGCTGAATTGAGAACCTTCGCCATGATTCGGGCCCGTTTGGTGCCGAGCAGATTGAGCATGCGTAGCGCATCTCCAATCGGTTTGTTCCTGACCTCATCCGCCAGCAACCTCGTCTTCTGGGGGGAGACCCTGCTGTGCCGCAATATCGCTTTCGCCTCCATTGCTACGCCCCCTTTCTCTGCGACTTTCTATCCGCAGCGTGTCCGAAGAAGGTGCGAGTAGGAGAGAATTCACCGAGTTTGTGCCCCACCATCTCCTCCGTGCAGTACACGGGGACAAACTTCTTGCCATTGTGCACGGCAAAGGTGAGCCCAACGAACTCAGGCAGGATCACCGAACGCCTTGACCAGGTCTTGATAACCTTGCGACTGCCGGCTTCCTGGGCACCGAGCACCTTTTTGAGAAGGTGGTCATCAACGAAAGGCCCTTTTTTTAGTGAGCGGGACACTACTTACTCCTCCTCTTCACAATATACTTATTGGAATCCTTCTTCCTCTGTCTCGTCTTATGCCCTTTGGTCGATATGCCCCACGGGGTTACCGGGTGATTACCCTTCACCCTTCCCTCGCCGCCGCCATGGGGGTGATCCACCGGGTTCATGGCAACGCCGCGCACCGTGGGGCGAATCCCCAGCCAGCGCTTTCTGCCTGCCTTGCCGATGGTGATGTTCTGATGGCTTGAGTTGCCCACCTGGCCTATGGTGGCCGTGCAGTCGGCATTGATCTTGCGCACCTCTCCCGAGGGCATCTTGATCTGAACGAAGTCGCCCTCTTTTGCCAGGACCTGTCCATAGGATCCTGCCGACCGGATGAACTGCCCGCCCCTGCCTATCTTGAACTCCACGTTGTGGACGGAAGTTCCGAGAGGCATGAGCCGCATCGGCATGACGTTCCCCGGCCTGATTTCGGCCTCCGGGGAGGTCATGATCGTCGTGCCTACTGCGAGGCCTTCGGGCCAGAGGATGTAGCGCTTCTCGCCGTCTGCGTACTGGACGAGTGAGATCCTCGCCGACCGGTTGGGGTCATACTCGATGGTCATCACCTTGCCGGGCACGCCGGCCTTGTCACGCCTGAAATCTATGATGCGATAGAGCTTCTTGCTTCCGCCGCCCTGATGACGCACCGTGATACGGCCCAGGTTGTTCCTTCCGCTGTTCTGCTTCAGCCGGAAGGTCAAAGACCGTTCAGGCGTATCAGTGGTGATCTCCTGGAAGGTGGACACCGTCATGGTTCGCCTGCCGGCTGATGTTGGTTTGAAGCCGCGTATACTCATGGGTTATACCCCTTCATAGAACTCGATGGTCTCGCCTGTCTTGAGCGTCACGATCGCCTTCTTCCAGTCGGAACGCTCATAATGATGCTGACCCCAGCGCTTGGTCTTGCCCTTGACGATCATGGTCTTCACGTCTTCCACGTGGACGCTGAACATCTCTTCCACGGCCCTCTTGATCTCGATCTTGTTGGCCTCCTTCGGAACGGCAAAGATGACCTTGTTGTCCTTCTCGCGGAGCATCGTACCCTTTTCTGTGATCAGGGGGCGCTTCAATATCTGAGTGGGATTACTCATTTCTTCAGCCTCTCTTCAATGAACTCGATGGCTTCCAGGTCCATGATCAGGCCCTTGTACTTGAGGATGTCGTACACGTTCAGGCCTCTCACGTCGAGCACCTTGCTCTTGCAGTGATTCCGGGAGGCCAGGGCCACATTCGCGTTCACGTTGCCCACCACTACCAGCGTCTCCTGCATCCCGAGAGCGCCCAGCGCATTCACGAACTGCCTGGTCTTAGGCTCTTCCAGACTTACGGCATCAACGACCTTCAGAAGGTTCTCGCCGGTCTTCATGCTCAGCGCGGAGCACAGGGCCTGGTTACGCACCTTCTTGGGAAGCTTTATCGCATAGTTCCGGTTGTTCGGCCCGAAGGTCACGCCACCGTGCCTCCATACGGGCGAACGGTTGGATCCGGAGCGGGCCTTACCCGTTCCCTTCTGTTTCCACGGCTTGGCTCCGCCGCCGGAAACCTCTGATCGGCTCTTGGTCTTGGCCGTGGCTGCCCTTCGATTGGCCAGCTGCCAGATCACTACATCGTGGAGCAGGTAGGGTCTTACCTCAGCGCCGAACACACCGTCGTCGAGCTGGACCTCTTTCACCTTCTCCCCTGAGATATTGAACACATCTACGGTCGGCATGACTAAACCTCTTGCTTCTTCAGTATGACGAGCTGGCCTTTGCTTCCGGGCACGGCCCCCTTGATGGCGATCAGGTTCTTCTCTTCCAAGATGTCCACCACCTTCAGACCCTTGACCGTAACCTGCCTGCAGCCCAGGTGACCGGGCATCTTCTTGCCCTTGATGACCTTGCCCGGCGAGGTGGTGGTTCCGATGGAGCCGGTCTCATTCAATATCAGCGACCCATGACTGGCGGGCAGACCCCCGAAGCCGTGTCTCCTGATGACGCTGGCAAAACCCTTGCCCTTGGAGATCCCGGTGATCTTGATCTTCTCACCCTTGGCGAATACTTCCGCTGCCTTGATTTCCTGGCCGACTTCAACGGCGGTCAGATCGTCGCACCCCACCTCGCGGAGGTTGTAGAAGAATCCCTTGCCTGCCTTTGCCTGATGGCCTTTATCCGGCTTGCTGACGCGGCTCTCTTTCTTCTCTACCAAGCCGAGCTGGAGCGCGTCGTATCCGTCGCGGTCCTTGACCTTCTTCTGGATAACGTGGCAGGGTCCAACCTGAATGAGGGTGACGGGGATGATATCCCCGTTCTCATTGAAAATCTGGCTCATGCCGAGCTTCATACCTAATATACCCTTGATCATGACTGTCTCCACGTGCCCTTAGAGCTTTATCTCTACATCCACCCCTGCCGAAAGGTCCAGCTTCATGAGTGAATCCACTGTCTGCTGGGTGGGGTCCAAAATATCCAGAAGTCTCTTGAAGGTTCGAATCTCAAACTGATCCCGCGATTTCTTGTCCACGTGAGGAGACCGCAGCACGCAATACTTTTCGATCTTTGTGGGCAAAGGTATCGGTCCGGCCACTCGTGCACCAGTCCTTCTCGCAGCATCCACGATCTCCTGGACGGACTGGTCGATCAGTTTGTGGTCATATCCTTTCAGACGAATGCGTATCCGTTGGGTCTCCATGCTATTTACTCCTGTCTTCTTCACTCGATGACTTTGACGATGACGCCGGAGGCAACGGTTCTGCCGCCTTCCCTGATGGCAAACCGCAAACCCTCGTCCATCGCTATCGGCTGGATCAGCTTCACATCCATCGTCACGTTGTCACCAGGCATCACCATCTCTATC
>JAJFUP010000026.1 GCA_021372395.1 Deltaproteobacteria bacterium | reverse complement strand
CCCGCCTGCAGGGCAGGGCCGGACCCCTCGAGATCCTGGTGGACGAGAACACCTTCCGGGAGATCGTGACCTATCAGCCGAGTTTCCAGGAGACCACCATCCGGCTCAAGGGGATCGCCTACGAGGTGAAGGTCGTCTCCTACCGCGTGCATGCGGGGGACTGATGCCCACGCCCCGCGCACACCAGGCGTTCCCGGAAAAACCCCTTTCTCATTTCGCCGCCATTGCACAAATCCGCTTGCCCCGGGGTGTTTCATCGTCCAAGACAAGGATGGTCGTAAATTTCAAAATAATTCGAAAATTGCCCGAAGATGCTACCCGTTGAGGAGTCTTTGCTGCAAAACCTTCTGCAGGTCGCGCCGGCCGTCTGCGATGAGGAAAACGTACACCCGTTTCCCCACGACCCGGTAGATGATGCGGTACGGTTTGAAAAAGATTTCCCGATACTCGCGAATGCCGAGGGCCAGCAGTTCTCTCGTGTATGCCCCTCTCTGCGGAATGAGCCTGCTTTTTGAATGAGGGCTACGGAATCCTTGACAATATCGGGCAGGCATATATCATGGCGGGGCGGAGAGGATCACCCATGAAAGCGCTCTATGCCTGTGACCTGCACGGACGGGTCAACCTGTACGAAGAGATGACGGATATGGCCGCACGCTGCGGCGCACGGATCATCCTCCTGGGCGGCGACCTCTTCCCGACGATCATCCCGAGCCCCTTGGCGCTCATCGGCGGCAGCCCCGACTTTCAGGACGACCTCTCGGCGCAGATGCGCTTCGTGAAGGACTATCTCTCCCCTACCCTTCGCTCCTTCCTCTCCTCCAACCCCGGCACCCGGATCGCGTACGTGCCTGGCAACCACGACTGGATCCCCGCAGTGGAAAGCCTCGAATCGCTGCTGCCCGAGGCCCTGAACATCCACGGACAGGCCCTCTCCCTGGACGGCATGGTGCTGATGGGCTATGCGTGCGTGACCGACTCCACCTTCTGGGTCAAGGACTTTGCCAGGAGAGACCAGAGCGACGATTCCTACGTGCCGAGCAAGTTCGCCATCGTGAGCGACGCGGGCAGGCTCCGCCCCAGCCCGGACGGGGAGTATGCGCTGAGGGAGCACAGCATCGAGGAGGAGCTTGCGGCTGTCCCCCTGGAAGACCCAGGCCGCACCATCTGCGTCTTCCACTGCCCGCCCTTTGACACCGGGCTGGACACGTTGCACAGCGGCAAACCCATCGGGTCTAAGTCCATCCGGGCTTTCATCGAGCAGACCGGGCCGCGTTTGAGCCTGCACGGCCACGTCCACGAGTCGCCGTACATGTCGGGCATCTACCAGACCCGCATCAAGGACACCCTGGCAGCGAACCCCGGGACCAGCCATGATTCGCTGCACGCCCTTGTCTTCGACACCGACGACCCCGCAGGCACCCTCACCCATAGCGTGTTCGGGAGGCATGTGCCGGCCGAAGTCCTTCAGAAAGGCATGCCTGCGCGCCGCATAAGGAAGATCAAGGCTTTCTTCATGAAGACGGTTCTCAAGGGGAAGTAGGGTCTTCCGCTCTAGCCATAGATGTCTTTCCGGAGGCCTAGCCTGACGACCCAAACGGTGAGGCCGTTATCCTGGATGGAATACGCCATGCGATATAATCCCTTACGGTCACGATACCTTTCTTGGCCTGTGAGCTTTTCGCCACCTGAAGGGCGAGGGTTTTCAGCGTCTTCTGCAAGGGATTCTCTGACGGCCTCGTTCACCAGAGCTGATATTTACCGTGATGTTTCGACTGCCTTTAGCCGCAGCGCTTTGTGAATGTCCGGATCGAGGTAGATTGTAGATCTCTTTGCTTGCATCGTCATAGCGTCATCTGCTGTTGGTGCTATAACATTATAACGTCATGATGCCAATTCATCAAGAGGGAGGAGAACACCTCAGATCTCGGGCCACTGAAAGCCGTCCGGTGGATACGATGGTTGGGCTTGCGCTACTCGACTTGTGCTTTATGCCGACGTGTGCCTTCAGCCCTAACCATTTTCCCTTCCCTCATAAGAATTCCAAGAATACTCCAAACGAGATAATCCTTAGAACCACCTTGATAGTCACTCTGAAGTCCAAGTGTTTTTACTGCATCAGAATTTTGGATTCCATTAGGATTTGCTTTTGCAAGTTCAAGAACTGCGTCTTTGAGCAACTTTAAACCAAGTTGTGCCTTCTCCTGAAGCCCGGAAGGCACGACAATATGTACACGTTCTTTGCCACCCCTCCCAGAAGGGATAACTGAGTTTGTAAGGAAACCACCTGTAGATTCCGTGCCGAATGCTGAGATGAGTTCTGCTTCAAGTTTTAGAGCTTGTACTTCTGATAGGTTTTCAGCAAGGATTGATACAACTACCTCATGACCTGCATCATGAATTTCTCGTATGCGATTACCCTTGCGAGTTTTATCAATATTGAGAGCATGCTCATAAGCGCGAATTCCAGTTCCTTTGCCAATATAAAATGGAAGAGCGGGAGATTTTCGGGGATCTTTCAATGCATATACATAATAAGAATTATCACTCATGTATCGTCCCTCCGAAGCCCAAGGTGCCGGTCAGCCACAACGGAAGGCCGTCGGCTGGAGTGGCTGGTTCGCGTAGCCTATTATTACGCAAAGAAATCAGACCAATCAGGCTCTCTGAGCTTCTATACTCTTTTACTTCTTCTTGAGCTTGAGTGGTAAGAGTTCTGTATTTGGAAAGATCAATCTGAACTAACCTGCACCATATCTCAGCAATTGTGAAGTACGGGAGGTCAGTTCTCAACATTCAACCTGATATGTCATATATTGTGACCTGACCCTATGACTTTCCCTATTTTACTTCAATATAATCAGTTCTATGTATTTCCCACCATATCATATATTCATTAGCCCCAATAATATTTTTATTCACCTTTGCTTCCTGATTCATCAACCGACAAGCTCTATCCAAGGCACGAAGGCTCTTTTCAGCTTTGATTAGGGTGTATAAGAAATCCAATTTTACCAATTTTGGGAAACGATCCTGCGTCCAAATTGTACTTATAAAATCTGGCTTATATATAGAATGCAGGGAGGGATAAATTTTAATAAGTTCAACAAATGAAGTAGTCTTTGGGTCAAGTGAATATTTACTCCATTTTACTGGTATATCGATTCTTACATTGTCATCGAGAGCAATTTGGCCGATTGCCTCGAGCGATTCTTTACGGAATCTACCTTTCCCATTCGATAAGGATACAAGCTGATTGAACGCTAACCTGTCATCATTTTTAGCCTTTGCTAAAATATCATTAAATTCCACAGTTTCTTTCATTTGATCAACCGATCTCTCGGCTTTCTTAACAAGATCTTTTGTATTTCTAACATCTGATTTGGCTTGATTTGTCAGGTCATGTGCGGATTTTACCTCTGATACTGTTTTTATAGATAACTGCTGTGCTTCCTTTAATTCTGATTTTGCCTGTAAAGATAGTTGTTTTGTGGACTCAATTAAAGAGAAGGCATCTTTGGCACTCTCGGCAATGGCATTTACTGTCCTTTCTTGCTCCTTCACCTTTGTTTCAATTATCCCAACATTCTTTGTAACTTTATTTGCAGTTACCTCTGCTCCTTGAGCCCTCACTAATGCTTGTCCAGCGGAAACCCTTTCACTTCTTACTTCTTTCAACTGTTGATAAGCTATAAGCATCATACCAAGAGTTATTATCATCCCTATGTGATCAACTCGGAAGTAATTCAAGTACCATCGTTGATCCCTTCCACATTCTCTACATACTTTCGATGAATGCTTAATTGAAGCTGAGCAATATCTACAATACTTTAACTTGGGATTAATTATTTGTTGGTGGGTTCCGTCAGGAATTTTTATTTCTTGTCTTCCTTCTGTCATATTTTTTTGGACTCCCTTTCTGCGGTATAAATTTCAAAGAATGAAACTAATAAACCATACAATATTTTAAACTTTCTTATGCACCGAACGCTGGGCACCAGTCGCGCGGCTATGACACGTCGGCCTGGATGCACTTATTATGAAGCTTACAGCTAGGATTTTTTTCCTCCTGTAGCCTCTTTTCAAATGTTTCAAGAATAAACGCTGCAAGCGTCCCAGCAAGATTTACAGCGAGTTTTGCATGGCGTTCGGAAGGTTTGATATATTTCTTATCCTTCCCATGTGAATCACCATATCGATTTCGTAATGATGCGAATCCATTCACAACTGAGATCATCCCACCTAATATTTGTTTAAACACTTCCTCTGTATGCTGTTCGGGAGAGATATTAAGTTTCTTAGCAGCCTTGCGAAAGAGAGTGGCTAAATCATCGCTGCTCTTATAGGATTCATTTAATTCAACCAGAATATACTTAAGAATTGTCTCCAAGAGACTTCTGGCTGATGTAATGGCTCCTTCTAGATCTGTCACTCTTCGTTGAAGGCACTTTTCCCACTCCAAAGTAATGTAAGCTTGACCAGATTCTTTGATTGAATAACCTGCTAACTGGTCTGCTGGACTCTCATCCGTCTGTTCCAAGTAGTTAAGAAGCGGTGTAAAGTTCCCCCAAATAAAATCGCGTCTTTCACTATAGTGGTTGAACTTCCTTTTTATAAACAACCAGAACTGTTTAAGATCCCGATAAGCAATTATAAATTCAGGAGTAATTTGTTTTAGTTCGGTATGAGAAAGCAGTTTCGACCTCAACTCATTATAGTCACCGGTATCATATTCGTCCTTGGTCGCAGTTGCGATCAGGGTGTTTTGAAGGAGTTCCATCTCATAATAGAATTTACTATGCATCATTGGCTATAGTCTCTGCCTTATAGTTGATCATTCCATTGTCAGCCTCATAACAATTACTATACAGTGAAAAAGCGGCATCACAGGATAAGAGAGAGCAATTATCGAACAGTGGAACATTTCTTCCCACTCAATCGCTCTTCCCCATTCCAACACGCACCTCCACCACTCGTCCTCTTCCCGCAGAAATTACCTCTCAAGGATTTCTTCGTTTTATGCTGTGCCCGACCCCTTTCGGGGCCGGGCCTTGTATTCCGGATGTTGCTTCGTAGGTGAGTGACGCTTTTTTAGTCGGCGTCTTCTTCGCTGATGTACTTCGTGAAGTCCACGATCTTCTCGTCATCCTTCATGCGGATGGCGCGGACGCCCTGGGCGGAGCGTGTTCTCGTGGTGCGGATCTGCGAGACGGGCATGCGGATGATCTGGCCCGAGGTGCTGATGATCATGAGCTCGTCGGTGTCCTTGATCACGCGGACTCCCACGAGGTCTCCGGTCTTCTTCGTGATGTGCACCGTGGAAACGCCCTTGCCGGCGCGGTTCTGGACCGGGTACTTGCTCACCACCGTCTTCTTGCCGAAGCCGTACTCGGTGAGGTTGATGACCATGTCGTCGTCGTTCACGATGACGTCCATGCCCACCACCGTGTCGCCCTTGTCCAGCTTGATGGCGTGCACGCCCTGGGCCTGGCGGCCCATGACCCGGACCTGGTCGGCCGGGAAGATGATTGCCTTGCCGGCCTTGGAGGCCACGATGATGCGCGGGGTGCCGGTGGTGATCCGGGCCGAGATGACCTCGTCCCCCTCCTCCAGCGTGCAGGCGATGATGCCCGTGCGCATGATGTTGCTGAAGCTGTTGAGCTCCACGCGCTTGATGTTGGCCAGCGCGGTCACCATGACGACCTGGGCCTCCATGTTGATGTCCGTGGTCACGAGGATGGCGCACACCCGCTCTTCCTTCTGGATGGGCCGGATGTTGACGATGGGCACCCCCTTGAGGGCCCGGTCGCGCTCCGGTATCTCGTAGACCTTGGTGTGGTAGACCCTGCCCTTGTTCGTGAAGTAGAGGATGGAGGTGTGGTTCGTGGCCACGAAGATGTGCTCGATGAAGTCGTCTTCACCGGTCAGCGCACCCTTGACGCCCACGCCGCCGCGCTTCTGGGAGCGGTACTTGTCTAGCTCGGTGCGCTTCACGTAGCCCTTCCGGGTGATGGTGACCACCATCTTCTCGTCCGGGATGAGGTCCTCCATGTTGAAGTCGCCGATGCCGCTGCGGATGATAAGGGACCTGCGCTCGTCGGAGTACTGTTCCTTGATCTCCTCGAGCTCGCCGCGGATCACGCCGAGCAGCACGGTCCGGTCGGAGAGGATCAGCTCGAGCCGTTCGATCTCCTTGACCAGCGCGGCATGCTCGTCGGCGAGCTTGTCGCGCTCCAGGCCGGTCAGGCGCTGGAGCCTCATGTCGAGGATGGCCTGGGCCTGGACCTCGGAGAAGGCGAACCGGGCCATGAGGTTGTCGCGGGCCTCCAGAGGGTTCGCGGACGCCTTGATAAGGGCCACGATCTCGTCGATGTGGTCGAGGGCACGCAGCAGCCCTTCCAGGATGTGGACCCTTGCCTTTGCCTTGTTCAGCTCGAAGATGCTCCTGCGGGTGACGACCTCTTCCCGGAAGTCCAGGAAGGCCTGGAGCATGTCGATGAGGCCCATGACGCGGGGCCTGCCGTTGTGGATGGAGAGCATGTTCATGGAAAAGGAGGTCTGCAGGTTCGTGAGCTTGTAGAGCTGGTTCTCGATGACCTCCTCGGAGGCAGCCTTCTTGAGCTCGATCACGACACGCATGCCGTCCTTGTCGGACTCGTCGCGGAGATTGGCGATCCCGTCGATCTTCTTCTCGTGGGTGAGCTCTGCGATGCGCTCCACCAGGTCGGCCTTGTTCACGGCAAACGGGAGCTCGGTGATGATGAGCTTCGTCCTGTTCTGGTGCTGGTCCTCCTCCTTCTCCACCTTGCCGCGGACCGTGATGATCCCTCGGCCGGTCGCGTAGGCCCTCTCGATCTCGCCGTTGGAGAAGATGATGCCGCCCGTGGGGAAATCCGGCCCCGGGACGATCTTCATGGTCTCGGCGAGCGTCAGGCCCGGGTTGTCGATGAGCGCGATGAGCGCGCTCATGATCTCGGTCATGTTGTGCGACGGGATGCTCGTGGCCATGCCCACGGCGATGCCGGAGGTCCCGTTCAGGAGCAGACCGGGAATCCTCGTGGGGAGCACGTCGGGCTCCTGGAGAGACTCGTCGTAGTTCGGGTGGAAATCAACCGTGTCCTTGTCGATGTCCGCGAGCATCTCCTCGGCGATCCGGGACATCCTGATCTCGGTGTACCTCATGGCCGCGGCGCGGTCGCCGTCCACGCTCCCGAAGTTTCCCTGGCCGTCCACCAGGGGGTAGCGCATGGAGAACGGCTGGGCCATCCGCACGATGGCGTCGTAGACCGCGGAGTCCCCGTGCGGGTGGTACTTGCCGATGACGTCGCCCACGATGCGGGCGGACTTCTTGTAGGGCCTGTTGTGCATGTTGCCCGCCTCTTGCATGGCGAACAGGATCCTGCGGTGAACCGGCTTGAGCCCGTCCCTCACGTCGGGGATGGCCCGGCCGATAATGACGCTCATGGAGTAGTCGAGGTACGAGCGCCTCATTTCCTGGTCTATGGCAACCGTTGTGGTCTTCATTGAAGCTCCTCTTTTCTGTTTGAACTGCTACACATCGAGGTTGGACACCTTCAGGGCGTTCTTCTCGATGAACTCTCTGCGCGGCTCCACCTCGTCTCCCATGAGGGTGGAGAAGATCTGATCCGTCTCCACGGCATCGTCGATGGTCACCTGGAGCATGGACCGCTGCTCGGGATCCATGGTGGTCTCCCAGAGCTGGCCGGGGTTCATCTCTCCCAGCCCTTTGTAGCGCTGGATGGCGTAGCCCTTCCTGGCCTCGTCGTAGATCTTCTGCGCAGCGTCTGCCAGGGTGGGCAGCTCGTACCTCGCATCGCCCTTTACCACCAAGAACGGCGGCTTCCCGAGGTTCAGGAGCTGGACGTGTATCTTCTGAAGCTCCTCGAAGCCCTTGGAGTCCATCATCCTCCGGTCGATGGGGGTATGCTTCCTTATCCCGTGCTTGACCGTGTGGAGGATGATCTGGTCTTCCGTGAGGTCGAAAGAGACCGGGCCGAGGAACGAGAACCACTCTTTGATGATGGCGAGGATCTTGTCCTTGATCCGGGGCGGGTCGAAGGGCAGGGTGAAGCTCTCCTCGTCGAGGTAGGAGACGCACTGGACGACCCGTTCGTCCATCTGCCTCATCTCGTAGTTCTCGAGGATGATATGCCTTCTCGTGATGAGCTTGAGGTACCGGGCCAGCTCCGTGCCCGTGACTTCGATGGATCCTTTCAGCGTGATGTCGTGGGTGATGTTCTTGAGGAGGAAGTCGTCCAGGGCCTCCTCGTTCAGGATGTACCACATCTTCTTGGCCTTGGAGACCTTGAACAGGGGAGGCTGGGCGATGTAGAGGTAGCCCCTCTCGATGATCTCGGGCATCTGGCGGTAGAAGAAGGTGAGCAGCAGCGTGCGGATATGCGCGCCGTCCACGTCCGCGTCCGTCATGATGACGATGGAGTGGTACCTGAGCCGCGAGATGTCGAAGCTGTCGGAGCCGATGCCCGTTCCCATTGCGGTCACCAGGGTCTTGATCTCATCATTGCTGAGCATCTTGTCGACCCGGGCCTTCTCCACGTTGAGGATCTTGCCCTTCAGGGGGAGGATGGCCTGGTTCTTCCGGTCTCTCCCCTGTTTTGCGCTGCCGCCGGCCGAATCGCCCTCCACGAGGTAGAGCTCGCACAGGGCCGGGTCTTTCTCCTGGCAGTCGGCGAGCTTTCCGGGCAGGAGCGAGCTCTCCAGGGCGGTCTTCCTCCGGGTGAGCTCCCGGGCCTTGCGCGCGGCTTCCCGGGCCTGGGCGCTGTCCAGGATCTTCTTCACTATGGCGGCGGCTTCGGTGGGGTTCTCGTTCAGGTAGTCGCCGATGGCCTCGTTGGTGATGACCTCGGTGATGCCCTGGATATCGGAGTTTCCCAGCTTTCCCTTGGTCTGCCCCTCGAACTGGGGCCGGGGCAGAAGGACGCTGATGACGGCGCACAGGCCTTCCCGGGTGTCATCGCCCTGGATGGCGACCTTGGCGTTCTTCAGGAACCCCTTGTCCCGGGCA
>JAJFUP010000081.1 GCA_021372395.1 Deltaproteobacteria bacterium | reverse complement strand
GAGAAGAAGTACTTTCACGCAGATGAAAACGACGGAGTAAAGCCTCCTTACACTATCGTTATCCCCCCGCCGAATGTCACCGGGGTGCTCCACATGGGGCATGCACTCAACAATACCCTTCAGGACATCATGATACGCTACAAGCGCATGGACGGCTACAATGCATTGTGGATGCCGGGAACCGACCACGCGGGCATCGCCACCCAGAACGTGGTGGAAAAATACCTTGCGGCCAAGGGGATCTCGAGGCACGACCTGGGAAGGGAGACCTTCATCGACGAGGTGTGGAAGTGGCGGGAGAAACACGGAGGCCTCATTATCAGCCAGCTGAAAAGGCTCGGGGCATCGTGTGACTGGGACCGGATCAGGTTCACCATGGACGAAGGCCTTTCGAGCGCAGTCAGGAAGGTGTTCATCTCCCTGTACCGGGACGGGCTGATCTACCGCAGCGATTATATCGTGAACTGGTGCCCCAGGTGCCACAGTGCGCTTTCCGATCTGGAAGTGGAGCACGAGGAAGAGGACGGGTGGCTCTGGCACATCCGGTATCCGCTCGAGGATGGCAGTGGAGAGGTGGTCGTTGCCACCACCAGGCCCGAGACCATGCTCGGTGACACCGCTGTGGCAGTCAACGCCGGTGACGAGCGTTACACCGGCATGCTGGGGAAGCACCTCATCCTGCCCATCATGAACAGGCGCATCCCCATCATCGCGGACCATCTGGTGGACAAGGAGTTCGGGACCGGCGCCGTCAAGGTAACCCCTGCGCATGACCTTACCGACTACGAGATCAGCATGAGGCACGGACTCGACGTGATCGTCATCATCGACGAGTCCGGGGGCATGAACGAGAATGCCGGGGCCTACCAGGGGCTCGACCGGTTCGAGTGCAGGCAGACCCTGGAGAGAGACCTCGAAGAACAGGGCTTCCTCGTGGGCAAGACCCCCTACCGGGTACCGGTGGGCAAGTGCTACCGGTGCAAGACCACCATCGAGCCGCATCTGTCCAAGCAGTGGTTCGTGAAGATGAAGCCGCTTGCGGAAAAGGCCATCGAGGCTGTGCGCGACGGACGGACGAGGATAATACCCAGGCAATGGGAGAAGGTGTACTACGAGTGGATGAACAATATCCGGGACTGGTGCATCTCCCGGCAGATCTGGTGGGGACACCGGATCCCCGCATGGTACTGCGATGAATGCGGCGAGGTCATCGTGAGCGAGACCGACCCCGTGAAGTGCCCGAAATGCGCCTCCGGGAGTCTCAGGCAGGAAACCGATGTGCTCGACACGTGGTTCTCTTCCGGGCTGTGGCCCTTCTCAACCATGGGCTGGCCTGAGCAGACCGCGGCGCTCAAACGGTTCTATCCCACCGATGTCCTGATCACCGGATTCGACATCCTCTTCTTCTGGGTTGCCAGGATGATGATGCTCGGGCTCAAGTTCATGGGGGAGGTGCCGTTCAAAGACGTCTACCTGCATGCGCTTGTCCGTGACGAGCAGGGCCAGAAGATGAGCAAGTCCAAGGGAAACATCGTGGATCCCCTCGTGGAGATGGACAAGTATGGTGCGGACGCCTTCCGTTTTGCACTGACGGCCTTTGCCGCCATGGGCAGGGATGTGCGGGTCAGCGACAAGCGCATCCAGGGCTACCGCTTCTTCATCAACAAGATATGGAATGCAGGAAGGTTTGTCCTGACGAACATCGAAGGATTCCACCCTTCGGACGTGTCCATCGACCCTGCCAGACTCGGTCTTGCCGAAAAGTGGATCCTTGCGGAACTGAACAAGGCGATCACGGAAACCCGGGCAGCGCTCGACGAATACCGTTACAACGAGGCCTCCGAGATCCTCTACCAGTTCACCTGGCATACCTTCTGCGACTGGTACATCGAGCTCTCTAAATCCACCCTGCTCTCCGACGATGCACAGGATACGCGGTGGGTGTTGCACCACGTGTTCAAAAGCATCCTGGAACTGCTCCATCCCATCATCCCCTTTGTGACCGAGGAGATATGGCAATGCCTCCCCAGGGCAGGGGGGGAATCCATCGTGCTCGCAGCCTACCCGCACGTCAGGGCCGAGTTCGCATTCACCGAGGAAGCCCTTCTCATGAATTACATCATCGAGGTCATCTCGGGTGTCCGCAGTATCCGGGGCGAGACGGGCATATCGCCTGCCACTGTGCTGGACGTGGCCATCAAGGTGGCTGATCCGGCGCTTAAGAGTCTCCTCGAGGCAAACAGCGCACACATCAGGGATCTGGCGCGGACGGGTCTGGTTCGCTTCATCAGCGATGATGTCGATCGACCGAAAAAGTGCGCCCTCTCCGTGAGGAAGGGTCTCGAGGTCTACGTACCCCTCGAGGGTGTCATCGACATCGATAAGGAGCTCGACCGTCTGAGCAAACAGATGGCAAAGGTGAAGAAGGACTTGGAGGAAAAGGAAAAAAAGCTGAACAACCCCAACTTCCGCGAGAAGGCCAAACCGGAAGTGGTGGAGGAACAGCTCAGGATCAGGGAGGATCTTTCCTTCGAGTACAAGAGCCTTCAGAACGCCCGGGAGCTGCTTCAGGGATAATGAAAAATCCTCCGTGCCAGGGGATCATTGAAGAGATAGTCGAGCTTGACGTTGTCGATTCAACGAACACGTATGCCCTCGATGCAGGAAGGCCGGGGCTGCTTGTCACTGCCCTGTCCCAGTCCCTGGGGCGGGGGAGGAGGGGGAGGACCTGGTTCTCTCCTGCAGGGGAAAATCTCTACATGACCGTCACGCTTGCCCCTCCCGAGGATCGCTATCCCATCATAGCCGGTGTGGCAGTGCGTGAAGCCCTCGCGGAACTCCTCGACAGTGTGGGGGTCGCTGTCAAGTGGCCCAATGATATTGTCATAACCGGCAAGAAGGTGTGCGGGATCCTCTGCGAGACGAGGGGCGGCATCACGGCCGTGGGTATCGGTGTCAATGTGAACCAGACTTCATGGCCCGAAGACCTCGCGCACAGGGCCATCTCCCTCATGCAGACCTCTCACAGAAGATTCAGCTTCGATGAGGTGACAGATACGGTGATCGTTCACCTTTCCAGGTGGCTCGAACGGTTCTTCCATCAGGGTTTCGGTTCTGTACGGGATGAGTTTCTCCGTTACGGCCTGCTTGAAGGGTATGAACTCTACACTGAAGAGGGTGAAAGGTGCACCATCAAAGACCTCGACATGGAGGGACGTCTCGTCATCGATGTCTCTGGGAGCGCAAGGAGCCTCAGGTACGAAACCATATCGCTGTCGTGGTAGAAGGTCTTTCCTGCGTGTCCATCCCGCTCTTGTCTTTTATCTCCTCGCTGCTAACATTATACACCGGGAGGAGACGGGAATATGCGCATAGACAGGAATATTAAGGAAAAAGGCCATGATCCGTATGTCGAAGGGCGTAAATATCCCGAGGGCATCCATTGCCCCGAATGCCATGCCGTCTATCAGGGAGGCAGATGGGTGTGGCCTGTGAAGCCTGTAACATCCGGCGAATCCCTCCTCTGCTCCGCATGCAGGAGAATCAGGGATAAATTCCCGGCAGGAGAGGTGTACCTGTCAGGGGCCTATCTGGCCAGACACAAGAAGGAGATCGAGAATCTGATCCAGAAGATCGTCAAAGATGCCAAGGAAAGGTCATCTCAGAAGAGAATCATGGAGATCAGACAGGAAAACAAGGGACTCTGTGTGAGATTGACCGATGATCACCTTGCCCGTCACATTGGTGATGCCGTCTACCGGGCATACAAGGGGGACCTGCAGGTAAAATACTCGGATGAAGAAAAGTTTGTCAGGCTCTACTGGCATCGTGATGAATGAAGGGTCTCCTGGTCATCAATGCCGATGACCTCGGCATGAGCCCTGAGGTGAACGCCGGGATTCTCACCGGTCTGCAGTACGGCTTCATGAGCGACGCATCGTTGCTCGTAAAGGCCCCGTTCGCTGAGCCTGCAGTGGAAGGTCTGAAAAATCTCGGCACTGGCTGCGCGGGCATCCACATCGATCTCGATGAACTCCTTGGCTGGAGGCCAGGCGGCTATGAAGCAAACCCCAGGCCCGTGCTCATGGAGATGCTGCAAAGGGCAGACCTGCTGGCGGCATGTGCCCGCGAGGCACGCGCACAGATCGAGCGCTTCCTGTCGTTTGATCTCATGGCCACCCATCTCGATACACACCATCATGTGCACGGATTCGGACCCATCTTCGAGACACTCATGGGGCTCATGGACGAGTATGCAATCCCGGCCATGAGGTTTTCCGCCCAGGGGTATCAGCTCCCCACCCGTGAAGATATCCCGTACGAGCGCGGGATGTACCGCCGTATGGAAGACACCCTCAGGGAGAAGGGGGTTTTCCACTGCGATACGCTTCTGGAAGGGTCAGGGAAGATCCCGGAAGTGGGTTTCGGCGTGACAGAGCTTGTGGTACATCCCTCCCGGGGCGGGGAACCCTGGAGGTCTCAGGAGATGGAAGCCCTCCAGTCCGCAGAGGGTGTGGTGAGCCTGATGCGAAGGGGAATCAGGCTCATGAGCTTTTCCGATCTCCTTACAGAGGTCCGGACTTCATCATGAATGAGCCCGCTGGTCAAGGGAACTGTTTCGTATCGTCAACACGATGTCCACGAGGATCAGAAGGCCGTTGAGGGCGTAGAGGCTCACGACCCAGTCGAGGTTATAGAAGACCTTGTGGAGGATTCCTGCAATATAGCCAATAAAGACGATGAGCAGGAAGGCGATGCTCTTGCCCCGGGCAGTCCTCTCCGTGTAGGATTTGTAGATGGATGCTGGCCACGCAGAGCCGAAGCACACCATCATGATCACCTCGAATATGCTCATGGAGCACCCTCCTCCTGTCCTTTGCTGTGGCTGCTGTCGAGAGGAATTCGTAGCATGGAATGCTTGAGAAAACCATCGTGAAGCTTGGCGGCATTTCATCGTGGCTGAAATGCCGCCAAGGGGAAAGGTGCGGATGGCAAAAAAGAGGCCGGAGGTTTGGTTCACCTCCGGCCCTGATATTGCTTTGTGGGTGGGGCGATTTTCTATACGTTTTGTGCCATCTTGAAGATGGGCAGATACATGGCCACGACCACGAAACCCACGATGCCTCCGAGGAAGACCATGAGCATGGGCTCCAGGGCGGAGGTGAGGGTGTCTACGGCCGTATCGACCTCTTCGTCGTAGAAGTCGGCGATCTTTCCCAGCATCTGATCCATGGCACCTGTTGCCTCTCCGACTGAGATCATCTGCACGACCATGCCCGGGAAGATGCCCGTCTGTTCAAGCGGTTCGGACATGGACTTGCCTTCGCTGATGGCGGACCTCACGGCCCGTATGGCATTTTCCACGATCACATTACCGGCCGACTTCGCGGTGATATCCAGGCCGTCCATGATGGGAACACCAGACGAGATCATCGTGCCCAGTGTCCTCGTGAACTTGGCAACAGCAACCTTACGGAGGAGAGGGCCGAATATCGGCAGCTTCAGGGCCAGCTTGTCCATATGAAACCTGCCCTTCGGATGTTTCCTCAGCTGCTTGGACCCGGCTATGAGCAGGATGATGACACCGATCATTACATACCAGTACCCCCGGAAAAAATTGCTCAGGTTCACCACGAACTGGGTGGGTCCCGGAAGCGCCGAGCCGAACTGGGTGAACATGTCCTGGAAGGTGGGTATCACGAAGATCATGAGTATCGCTACAACGCCGAAGGCAACGCAGAGCACGATGATGGGGTAGGTCATGGCACTTTTAATCTTGTTCTTGAGGTTCTCGTTCTTTTCCATATACGTCGCAAGGCGGTTCAAGACCGTGTCGAGCACACCACCCACCTCACCGGCGGCGACGAGGTTCACGAAGAGGCTGTCGAAGACCTTGGGGTGCTTCGCAAGAGCGTCCGCAAAGGTGCTTCCTCCCTCCACGTCCTGTTTGATCTGGGTGAGCACCTTCTTGAATGCGGGGTTGGGCTGCTGGGATGAAAGGATGTCAAGACACTGGACCAGCGGCAGACCGGCGCTTATCATAGTGGAGAACTGCCTGGTGAAAACGACGAGGTCCTTGGTCTTTATCTTCTTCGCGAAGAGGTTGATGTCTTTCGGCTTGGATTTAAGCTTTGTGGGGACGATCCTCTGGCGCTTCAGGAGCATGGCTGCCGCAGCCTTGTCGGATGCCTCGATCTCGCCCTTCTTCATGCTGCCGTTGGCAAGTTTTCCTTCCCAAACGAAAACTGACATGGGTTATCTCCTCTCAACCCCGGACACATTCCTGTGCTGGCCGGGGGAAGACATCATCTGTCTCAGTTCATCAGGATCCATGGACCGGCCAAGGGCGTCGTCCAGGGATATGAATTTGCGTGTGTAGAGGTTCAGCAGAGACTGGTTCATGGTCTGCATCCCATGCTTGGTCTGTCCTACCTGCATCTGTGAATATATCTGGTGGATCTTGTCTTCTCTGATGAGGTTCCGTATTGCCGGGGTCGATATCATGACCTCTGCGGAGAGCATCCTGCCTTTACCGTCCAACTTCGGGATGAGCTGCTGGGCAATGACTGCCTCCAGGACAAAGGCAAGCTGAGCCCTTACCTGTGACTGCTGATGTGCCGGGAAGGCATCCACCACGCGGTTCACCGTCTGGACCGCCGAGTTGGTATGCAGGGTGGCAAACACGAGGTGACCTGTCTCTGAGATGGTGAGCGCTGCCTGGATGGTTTCAAGGTCGCGCATCTCGCCGATGAAAACCACGTCGGGATCCTGACGCAGGATATACTTGAGCGCGGTCACAAAACTCCTGGTATCGGCGCCGATTTCCCTCTGGTTGACGAGACACCCCTTGTGCTTGTGTACGAACTCGATGGGATCTTCGATGGTGACGATATGGTCGTGTCGCTCGGTGTTGATCTTGTCGAGGAAAGCGGCCAACGTGGTGGATTTGCCGCACCCGGTGGGTCCGGTCACCAGGATCAGCCCCCGGGGCAGGGATGTCAGCTTGGCGACAATCGGGGGAAGCCCGAGGCTGTCAAGTGGCAGGACTTCGAAGGGTATCATCCTGAACACGCCTGCCAGTGCTCCCCTCTGGATGAAGAGGTTTGCCCTGAAGCGTGCCACCCCCTTGATGCCGAAGGAGAGGTCGAGTTCCTGTTCCTCCTCGAACTTGTGCTTCTGGGTTTCGGTGAGCACCGAGTAAAGGAGCTCTCTCGTTGATTTGGGGTCAAGCTGCGGGGCATCGAGGGGATAGAGCTGTCCTCGAACCCGTACCTGCGGGGATGACCCCGTCGTGATATGGAGGTCCGAGGCGCCTTTTTCCACCATCGTCTTGAGCAGATCATAGATTGATTGTTCCAAAAAAGCACCTCCTCTTAATCGGCCATGGTGGTTCTCAAGATCTCGGAAACCGAGGTAATACCCTCGGTGATCTTGGTGAGGCCACTCTGCCGCAGGGTCTTCATTCCCTGACTTATTGCCTGGTTTTTGATCTCGGAAGCAGATGCGCCCATGAGGATCAATTCCCGAATCTCCTCGGTTACCGGCATGACCTCGTAAAGGGCTATCCTCCCTTTGAATCCTGAGTTTCCGCATGCCGGGCACCCTTTTCCCACCAAACACTCGACCCTGCCGGCTGTCTCGGGATCCATCCCCATCTGGATGAGCGTCTCCTTCGAGGCGTCGTCTCTTGTCTTGCAATGGGGGCAGATCTTCCGTGAGAGCCTCTGGGCCACGATCAGGTTCACGGACGATGCGACCAGGAAGGGCTCGATCCCCATGTTGAGGAGCCTGTTCACGGTTGATGGCGCATCGTTGGTGTGGATTGTCGAGAGTACGAGGTGGCCGGTGAGTGCCGCCTTGATACCGATCTCCGCAGTCTCGAAGTCACGGATCTCGCCCACGAGGATGATGTCCGGGTCCTGCCTGAGGAAGGATCTCAGCGCAGTGGCAAAGGTGAGCCCGATCTCCTCGTGCATCTGGACCTGGTTTACACCCGGGAGGTTGAATTCCACGGGATCCTCCGCAGTGGAGATGTTGCTGTCCATCTTGTTCAGTTCGGAAAGTGCCGAGTAGAGGGTCGTGGTCTTTCCAGAGCCTGTGGGACCCGTGACGAGCACCATTCCCCACGGCTTGTAGATGGAGTCCTTGAACCGAGCCAGGGCCTCCTCCTCGAACCCGAGTTTGGTCATGTCGAGCTGCAGATTGGACTTGTCCAGAATTCTCAAGACCACCTTTTCGCCGTAGAGGGTGGGCATTACGGATACGCGAAACTCCACCTCCTTGCCGCCCTGGATCTTGAGCTTTATCCGGCCGTCCTGGGGAAGTCTCCGTTCGGCGATGTCGAGCTTGGCCATGATCTTGAGCCTCGAGACCATGGCGTTTTTCAGGCGCAACGGAGGCTTCATGGCCTCATAGAGCATGCCGTCCATCCTGAATCTGATCCGCAGGAATTTCTCGTAGGGCTCGACATGGATGTCGCTCACGCCCTTCTTGATCGCATCCACGAGGGTGAGGTTCACGAGCTTGATGACCGGTGCCTGGTCCGCCTCTCTCTCCAGATCTCCTACAGCGATATCGTCGCCTTCGGATGACACCTCTACGGCCCCCTGCATGTCCTCCATGCTGCTCAAGGCGTCGTCCAGGGACGCGGATTGATCGTAGAAGTTGTCGATCGCCCATTTCAGGGAATCTTCGGAGGTGACATAAACTTCAATGGCGTATCCGGTGAGGAACTTGAGGTCGTCTACCGCGAATATGTTCGCCGGGTCGGTCATGGCAACCTTCAGCGTTGACCCGTTCCGTTCGAAGGGGATGGCATGGTATTTCTGGACCACATTGAGCGGGATGAGCTTTACCACCTCGGGATCAGGGTTCTTGTTCCTCATGATGACCGAGGGGAGACGATACTGTTTACCCAGGAAATCCACGAGCTGTTCCTCGGATAAGTGTCCGAGCTTCACGAGCTGGGACCCCAGCCTGGTACCGGAAACCTTCTGGGCCTTCTGGGCCTCGAGAAGCTGTTCCGGGGTAATGAGGGCATTCTTAATCAGCTGCTCACCAATACGCTCGTTTGCCATGTCTCACCTTCCTATTGAGTATCGGCACCCGGAGGATCTGACTTTAACAGAGCAGGACCTGTAATCCTTGATGCCAACTCGTGGTGCGATAGCTTTCATATCCCCAGGCCAGGAGGGCTTATCATGATCGGTTATGATCAGGGAAACCCGGTTTCGATCTCCTCATGAAATACGTATTTCATCCCGGGATCCCCGTGGACCTCACTCATGAGTTCGTGCGCCAGCAATGCCGTGTGATGAACCATGCGGGAATCGCCATGACCTGCCGAATTCACCTTCGTATCCAAGCCTCTGAACGTATCATAACATTGCCTGGTCAGGTTATCCGGGTGTTCGCGTGCTCGGCCCCCTCTGTCGGATCAATGCTGCTCGGACGGTTCTCCGTAGCGGCAGAAGTCGGGATCGCCGTGGACGTCACGCTTCATCGGCCGAGCTTTTCTTCACCCTTTTTGCCCGTACCTGGTCCAAGGAGATCACCTCGGCACGGGAATCATCCACTTTCTTCCTCACCTGAGGCTTGTAAGAGCCGGGTTTTTCAACCGGGATAATCTGTATGGGGATGTCTTTCATAGTAAACAAAGAACCCTCAAGGTATTCTTCTTTGAGGATCCAGGACATCTCCTGGGGTGGAAACCCGAGGAACAGGAGTCTCACCTGGTACCACCTGTGCTTGATATCGGGTTCTATCCCCTCGATCCTCGCATATACGGATGGCTTGTTGTCGATGTATATGGCAACGACGTCTCCGATAGTGCTACGCATGGGCTTCCTCTATCACAACAGCCCGTTCATATCCACCGGCGATTTTCCCCGTGGAAGGCACAAGACAGGCATCTTCGGCTGGATCGAGGGGGAAAGAGCCTTCCCGTATGCACCGAAGAGCTCTTTCCTTGATAAAATCCTCATTTTGTGGAAAACTGCTTCTTGTCGTCCGGAGGGTAACGCTGCGGGAGCAGGAATGTTTTCACCCGGAATCACTCAACTTTCCATATCTGATGGACGATGATGGATAAGAGATGGCTGAAGAGATCCTGTTCGTTGATGATGAAGAGTACATCCTCGAAATCGCCTCACAGATCTTCATGGAGAGCGGTATAGAAATCCTCACGGCAAGAAATGCCGCCGAGGCGCTCGATGTAGTGCGTACGCATGAGATTGCCGTCCTGGTTTCCGACAACCATATGCCCGGCATGAGGGGGATCGATCTCCTTTCCCGGGTCAAGGCCCTCTCTCCGGAAACGGTGAAGATCCTGATGACCGGGTTTGCCGACCTTGAGACGGCACTTGAGGCCATCAACAGGGTGGAGGTCTTCCGCTTCATCGTGAAACCGTGGGAGAACACCCAGCTCGTGGGTCTTGTCGAGGATGCCCTGAAACGATACCGGCTCATCAAGTCCATAATCCGAGGGGACGAGAATACCATGCGTTCCCTGGTTCATGCCCTCGAGCTCAAGGATCCCTACACCAGGGGACATTCCGAGCGTGTTGCGCGATATGCGCTGTTGATCGCACGTCATCTCGGCTTGGATGAAGATGAGTTGAAGGCCATTCGCTATGGGAGTTGGCTCCATGACTGCGGAAAGATCGGCGTCTCGGAAAACATCCTCAATAACGAGGGGCCGCTCGATGAAGCCGATATCCATATCATCAGGAACCATCCCCTGTGGGGGGCTGATGTAGCCAGGAAGGCCAGGCTCTCCGACATGATCGTGAATATCATCCTTTCACACCATGAGCGGTATGACGGGAAAGGGTATCCATCGGGTCTGCAGGCAGAAGAGATACCCCTCGAGGCCAGGATTGTCAGCGTGGCTGACATTTATGATGCCCTGACCACCGAGCGGCCTTACCGGAAGGCATATACCCCGGAGCTGGCCCTGGAAATGCTCATATCCATGAAAGAAAACGTGCTTGATCCGAAGCTCGTGGAATGCTTTTCATCCATCGTCGCGAGCGGTGACCTCGAGAGTGCCGGACGCGGCAACTGAGACCGGAAAGGGATCACCTTCCTGAAGAGGTCGGCGTCCCGGCTATTTCAAGGGCAGCCTGATAGATCGCTTCTGCTTTCAATGTGTTCATGCAGTGATCATCCCCCATGGGACATGGGGAGGAGAGGCGGCCATCCGTCAGGGGCCCGATGCAGCCTCCTGCATTCGCGCATGTCCTCTTGCCCTGAAGATGGGAGTGGCCGGTATAGCCGTAGAAGCCGTGATCGCTCGGTCCCCACAGCACGAGGGCAGGTATCTCGTGGAGTCGGGCAATGTGCATGAACATATTGTTCGATGTGATGACCAGATCGAAGTGACGCACGAAAGATATCATCCGTCTCACATCGAGCAGCCCGCGTATGCTGTAGGCGCCACGTATATGAGGCTGCCGCATGTTTGCCAGCTGCATGACACCGAAACCATCGACGATCAGTCTCGCCGCAAGCTCTTCCCATGTACGGATATCAATCCGCGTTCTTGGTGTTTCGGAGAAGGGACAGATGAGGATATTGGGCTTTCTCCACGGGATGGATTCGAGGAGAGATGGATCATCCTCGAACTTCCAGGGAACAAAAAGCTCTTCTGCTGCAGGAGTTTTCAACCCGAGCAGGCCGGCCAGAAGCTGGTAGGCGCTCGTGGAAGGAGAGGGAATATCCCCATTGCTGCGGCAGCTCAAGCGGATCGGTGTTGTTCCCTGGGGCGGCAGGCCGAATTCAGAGATGGCGGGGTGCCCCTGAAAGATCTCCCGGTAGCTCGCTCTGAAAACCAGGTTGAATCTCTTCGAAGGGTTTTCTTCGACAAGCTGGTTCAATATCCCGGATACCATCAAGGCATCGTCCATGCATTCGACGGGCCCTATCCATGGCGCATCATCCTGCGTGCGTATTCCGGTGGAGCAGCCCGGGGGACATGACGCGACAGAGGGCACGGCGGTTGCCTCGTTGTGTCCGGTTCCCGGTTCTCCATACTGCAGGACAGGCGATGGGTACCTGAAGCCCGTGATGGGCTCGAAATACTTTTCGATGAACCCTTTCTTCGTCCCGCACCACGGGGATTTATGCATGATGGACCCGGTCTCTGCAAGGGCATCCAGCGGGCAACCGCCGTGGCAGATGTCCCAGAAACGGCAGCCGCTGCACTCGCCGTCTTTCAATACCCGGGGTCTCGTTCTCAGCATCTCCTTGTCAGGGTGTTCCAGGATCTCCTTGAGGGAAAGATCCACGATCGATCCATACCTCATCAGGTCCCAGTCGGCGGATCTCCCGCACTGCCAGGCCATGCCGTCTGGGCTCACGCAGAGATGCGTGTCGGCGCATCTGCCCGAGTCGACGCACAAGAGCGACTCGCCGCCTTTCATGAGGTTGTCTGTCAGGGAATGGAAGGGGTCTACACCTTGATACCTCTCCCGTTTGCACCACCACTCGGGAAAGATCTCGCCGAGGAAATCCACGAATTCCTCAGGGGATATGGCTATCTGGTCGGGCCCTGCCTTGTGAAAGGTGACGGGGTTGAACATGACCGAGGAGGAGGGGACGAAGTTGGTCAGGGTGCGGAACAGTTCGAGGGGGTTTTTCAGCGAGGGCCTGGTCACCACATAGATGATCCCCCACGAGAGCCCTTCATGCTCCAGCAACGAGACTGCCCGAATGAACTGCCGGTTGTAGATATCCGAGCCTTCCTTGCCTCCACGTCCCCGGACCCCGGGCAGCAGCTCGAAACTGGTGCCTATGGTCCTGATTCCCATCCGCTGGAAGACATCCACATACTCCCGGGAGAACAGGGTGAGGTTGCTCTGCATGTCGAAGGATATGCGCGAACCTGTGTCCCTGCAGAGATCCTCCTTGAACTCCAGTGCCCGGGAGAAATAATCGGGTCCGAGCATCAGCGGCTCCCCGCCGTGCCAGATGATCTTCAGGGTCTCTTCGGGCTGTTCCATGAGAAAGGCGTTCGCTCTCGCAAAGAACTGCTCGAGAATGTCCAGGGGCATCGTCTTTATGGCGTGCGGGTCTTTTCTGATCGCGTGGCAATAGATGCAGTTGGAATTGCACAGGTCGGTTGCCTTGAAGATGATGGTTTTCATGAAGGTGCCCTCTCTGCCTGTTCTTCCTGCTGCCGGCCTTTGTATTGTTCTATCTCGGCCAACATGTCTGAAGCAAAGGCCCGGCATCCCGGGGCATGCCTCCCGTTCATGCCGAATCTTCCCATGCAGATCTTCCATCCCTCGCACGCGATGCAGGGATGATCACTCAGAAAATAGTGCCGCCAGGCGTTCAAGGCGTTTCGATATCCCTCGTTCTCGAAGGGATCGCCCAGCAGGGACACATGTTCCGTGATGAACGAGCCGTTTTGAAGCTCCCGGTGAGACAGGGCCACCCGGCCGGCCGAATCCAGATGGAGAAAGGCCCCCGGCCCATCGAAATAGACCACTCCCCAATCAACGTAGGCGCCGGGATTGTGATGGACGGCAACGTGATGGAAAGGTTCGACGGGGGCATGGGAGGAGGGAGCGAAGACGGCCCAGGTCATAAGATCCGAAAGGGCCTCCCAATCCGGCTCCGTGGTGTCGAAGACGAGACAGCAGGTGACTCCCAGGGATGCAAGAACACGGCAACTGGTGAGGTTTTCCCTGTCGCCGGCAGACAGGTACACGTGCATCTTGAGGTCCCGGATGCTTCCGACCCAGGGGGCGACATCCCGGAAGTTGCCCATCCCGGGCACGAACAATGCGATGGGGATGCCGACCCAGTCGTCCTGGGGGCGGAAAGCGCTCAGCGGCTGCCGGGTCTCGATGATGACGCTGTGCAGGGCCTTGCCCGAGCATCGGACATCTTCGGCTGCCCGGGGGATGTCCGGGGGGTTCTCGACCCTGACGACGATATCATGACCGCCGATCTGATCGAGCAGCAAACGATTATACGGACAGACGAGGATCGGCGGTTTCATCGGCAACCTGTCTCAGTATGTGGCATACGCCACCACCGGAGCAGCGGTTCTCGTTCCGGAAGATGCAGGGGACGCACTCCTCGAACGCACCGGGGAAATCCTGGCGTATCTGGTCGTGAAGGCCGATGTAGAAGGCAGCGACCTCCTGGATGGAGTTGAACTCATAGAGCGACCTCTTGTGGATGGTGGAAAGAGGGAAACAGCTGTACACATCCATGTTGGGCTTTATGTCGATGGCCGGCCCGCAGCCGAAGTTCACCGTGCCCGTCATGCGGAAGAACCACCCGAGCTGCTCGTCCGAGAAGAAGCAGAGCGGGAACCCGCAGTCGAGGTTGGGTCTCACCCTGAACCTCTCGAAGAGATGCCGGAAACCGTAGAGCCTGTCGATGACGCCTTTCATGTCCTGCTTGCCGATGTACAGGTTGTCCTGCCTGGCGATGGGGCTCGCGAGGCCGAGACGCAACTGCCCCTGCATCCCGAAGCGGGAGATGTACTCGAAGATGAAGGCGAGGTCGAAATCCGTTCTGTAGATGTTGAATCCCGGCGTTGTCCAGGGGCCCAGGGTGGTGAGGAACCGGTGCAGCTTCTCATGTTCACCTCCTGGCGCTGGAGTTTGTTCCGGATTGTTGAGATTGCACACGAACTGGATCCTGTCCGGGGAGATCTGCGTGAGGTGGCGCTCGAGTTCCCCGAGCCGCTCGCCAGACATCACACCGCTGGTGAAGATGGTGACGTGGAGCCCCCTCTGGAGCAGGTAGAGCACGATATCAACGAACTGCGGATGGAGCGTCGGCTCTCCACCCAGCAGTGCGAGGTGGCGATCATCGGACTGTATGAGAAAGTCTGCCAGGTATACGATGTTCTCCCACGACACGGTATCATTCGGATCGGACTCGGCCATCTCGTTCTTGGCAAAGCAGTACGGACAGGAACGGACACATCTCGTGGTCAGCAGCAAATTCGCCATGGTATGCCAGGCTTACCAGGAAAGGTGTTCCATAACCGGTTTGTTACTTGCAGTGGTTCGCGTAATTCGCGTAATTCGTGTAGTTCGTGTAATTCGCGTAATCCCCGTAATTCGTGTAGTTTATGTAGTCCTGCCAGTTGGTGTAGTTGGCATAGTTCAGGTAATTCCCCGTGCCCTTGTTATAGTAGTTTGCATAGTTCGCGACATTCTTGTAGTTGCCGTAGGCAGTGTAGTTCCCGTACTTCTGGTTCGCATAATTGGTGTAGTCCGCATAGTTGGTGTAATTGCAGTAATTGCTGTACTCTGTGTCCTCGGCAGAGGCCTTTGATGCGAACAGGCCGGGGATGGATGCCACCGCACCGGAGGCAATCACCACCTTGGAGATCCGCTTGATGGCATCTCTCCTGGTAATGGGTGCGTCAGGTGCCTTGTCAGTCTGATCTGCGTTCTTGATGTTGTCTTTTGGCTGGTCTGTCATAGTAACCTTCTTGGGAGCATGATCGTAAGCTGCTTCCCTTAACAGATACAGCAGACGAAATGGCTTGTCAATGGGGTTGAAGCATTGTCACCGTCTCTGCCTTTGCCGGCTGTATCGATGTTATCTCCTGTCTCAATAACCTCACCGATTGATGTGAGTATCTCTCGGGCATAGACTGAACAGCCATGCTGGAATGATTCCCGCTGCAGAGGCTGGGGAGAAGATGGGTGGACTGGACAGCCGGAAATGGAAAAGGGGCACGATTCACATCGTAACCCCCGGTAATAATTGGCGTCCCCAAGGGGATTTGAACCCCTGTCGCCGGCGTGAAAGGCCGGTGTCCTGGGCCAGGCTAGACGATGGGGACTTTCAGTGAGCCAGGAGGGACTCGAACCCTCGACCACCGGATTAAAAGTCCGATGCTCTACCAACTGAGCTACTGGCTCAGTTTGAACCCCCGTATGTCATGGTTATGGAAAAATATCAAGGATAAAACGAGTCGGCCGGCGTACCCTTTCCTTTGGACCCGGATGAACCGGGTGCAAACATGCGCCGGCGACAGGGTGTTTTTCCGCATTCCATGCAAGAGGGTTTTCTGGAGCGAGATACTGTGGTATAGACGGGGTCCATATGGTATGGGTCATCCTCTTCATCCCGCTTGCACTCTGGCTGAGTGTCGCTTTTGCGTCACAGTTCAGCTGGGCTACGCTCGCCATAGTCTTCGTGGTGATCCTTATATTCTCTCTCGTGGAGTTCATCCAGTTATCACGGGACCACTCGCGCTCCAAGGCACCTCTGATGATCATGTGCCTGATCCTCGCGTCGCTTGTGGGAAGCGTAATTTTCCGTTAGAAGGATTGTTCGAAAAGATGGGTGAGGTTAAAAACCCGAATCTGATTAAAGGTCCTCGGCGTAGGTATAGTCGTAGATCTTCGAGACCTTGATCCCCTGGATGGAAAAGAAGAACTCGTCTCCGCGCTCGACCCCTCGAACCTCTGCGACGCCTGATTCTTGAGCCTGGAAGATCTTGGTGTTGCCGAAGTCGAATATGGGCAAGGCCTTGCTGGTATAGGTCCAGATGGTTCCATCCTCGGCAATGGTGGAGATGATGTACTCACCCTGCCTCATCCACTTCTTCAGGCCCTGGAACTCGAACTTCTGGTTCTCGCTATACATAACGGCCTCTCTCTTCATTACCGGTTCTCCCTGTTACTGGTACTTATCGGATTTGCAGAGTTCGGCCTTAACTTTCTCATCGTTCGGGCAAGACCCCCTGTTTCGCATCCTTGTAGAGCTTGTAGTCCATACTGTCCACAAGGGCCATCCATGATGCCTCGAGGATGTTGCTGGACACGCCGACCGTATTCCAGTGGTCTTTTTTATCACCGGACTCGATGAGAACCCGCACTACGGACTCGGTCCCCTGCCTCGATGAGATCACCCTCACCTTGTAGTCCAGGAGCTGCACTTCGTGGATGCTCGGGTAGAACTTCTGGAGGGCTTTGCGCAGGGCCTGGTCAAGGGCATTGACCGGACCGTTGCCCATGGCGGCGGTATGCTCCACATTGCCGCCCACCTCGATCATGATGGTGGCCTCTGACATGGGGTCGGTATCGTCGGTACGGCGTTCCGTATTCACCCGGAATCCTTTCAGCTTGAAATGCCGCATATGTTCGCCCAACGATTTTTTCATGAGGAGCTCCAGGGATGCATCAGCCCCCTCGAACTGAAAGCCGCAATTCTCGAGGTCTTTGATGATCTTCACGATCTCGGTAGCAGCGGTATGGTCCTGCGAGAGGTCGATGTTGAATTCCCGGGCCTTGTAGAGGATGTTGCTTTTGCCGGACTGCTCGGAAACCAGCACCCGCCGCTGGTTTCCCACGAGCTCAGGCGTGATGTGCTCGTAGGTCGCAGGGTCATTGATGACCGCGCTTACGTGGACGCCGCCCTTGTGGGCAAAGGCCGATTCCCCGACATAGGGCTGGTGTTTGTTGTGGGAGAGATTGGCGATCTCGTCCACGAAACGGGAGACTTCGCTCAGGTGCTTCATGTGGGTGAGCGGTATGGACTCCAAACCCAGCTTCAGGCCCAAGTTCGGGATGATGGAGCACAGATTCGCATTCCCGCATCGTTCCCCCACACCGTTGATGGTACCCTGAACATGGTCGATTCCCGCCTGTACGGCACAGATGGTATTCGCCACCGCAAGCTCGCCGTCGTTGTGGCAATGGATGCCCAGGGGTGTGTTCAGTTCCTCTGCCAGGTGCGAGACAATGACACTGATATCCGAAGGCAGGGTCCCGCCATTGGTATCGCAGAGGACAACCCTGTCCGCGCCTCCATCGACGGCTGCCTTCAGTGCCGACAAGGCGTACTCCCTGTTTGCCCTGAATCCGTCGAAGAAGTGCTCTGCATCAAAGAGGACCGAGGGGAAAAATCCCTTGAGATAGGCAATGGTGTCGCGAATCATCCGGAGATTTTCTTCCAGTGTGCACCTCAAGCCGCCTTCTCCCTTGACATGAGTGTCCCACGACTTCCCGAAAATGGTCACGCCATCCGGGCGTGCCTTGATGAGTGCCTGGATCATGCGATCTTTATCCGGGGTCTGGCCCGGTTTACATGTGCTGCTGAAGGCGATGATTCGGGCATGTGTGATCGGCAGGGCCAGTATCTTCCCGAAGAGACTCTCGTCCTTCGGGTTTGCCCCGGGCCATCCGGCCTCGATGAAATCGACGCCCAGCTGGTCGAGCTTCAGGGCGATACGGCATTTGTCGTCCAGTGAAAGGCTGATGTCCTCCGACTGGGCTCCATCCCGCAACGTTGTGTCGTAGATCTCGATCTTATGCAACAGCGCTCCCTGTCTTGTCGAGCTCGAAGGCCTCGTGAAGCACGCGGACACCGAGTTCGATGAATTTTTCGTCGATTACGCAGGAGACTTTGATCTCGGAGGTGGATATCATCTGGATGTTGATCCCTACGCTGGAGAGGGCCGAGAACATCTTCGACGCAACCCCTGCATGCGAGCGCATGCCGACACCGACAATGGATATCTTTGCAATGGAGGGGTCTCCCACCACATCCCGTGCACCCAGGTCGCTGATCATGGCCTTGACGATCTTCATGGCCTTGTCGTAGTCGGTCTTGGTGACCGTGAAGCTCAGGTCCGCCTGCTTTCCATCCGACGATACGTTCTGGATGATCATGTCGACATTGATGTTATTGTCTGAGAGGGGGGAGAAGAGCTTTGCTGCGACCCCCGGTTTATCCTGGACACCGAGTATGGTGATCTTGGCCTCGTTCTTGTCATAGGTGATTCCGGAAACGACCTCTTTTTCCATGTCACTATCCTCCTTGGTGGTCAGGGTGCCGCCCTCATCAGAGAAGGTGCTCTTCACGAGTATTGGAACATTGTATTTTTTCGCGAACTCGACTGATCTGGTTTGAAGGACCTTTGCGCCGAGAGATGCCATCTCGAGCATCTCATCGTAGGTGATCTTGTCGAGCCTCCGGGCCTTGTTGCAGATATTGGGGTCGCACGTATAGACGCCGTCCACATCGGTGTAGATCTCGCACAACTCTGCACCGAGAACCGCAGCCAGGGCAACAGCCGATGTGTCGGACCCGCCTCTGCCCAGGGTCGTGATGTCGCCGTCTTCCGTGATCCCCTGAAACCCTGCGACAACGGCTACTTCTTTGGCTGCAAATGTTTTCTTCAGGAGGTCCACGTCTATCTCCTGAATCCGCGCCTTCATGTAGGCATCGTCCGTTTTGATTCCGATCTGGAAGGCGAGCAGGGATCGGGCCGGCACCCCGAGATCTTTGAGTGCCATGGTGAGCAGGGCGATGGTGACTTGTTCCCCGGTGGAAACCAGTACGTCCATTTCCCTGGGTGCGGGGGATGATGAGAGTTCCTTGGCCAGCCTGATGAGCTTGTCCGTCTCCCCGGACATGGCCGAGACCACCACCGCGATGTCGTTCCCCTCCCGGTACCTCTTGGCAACCTTGCCTGCCACGAACTTGATTTTTTCCGGAGATCCCACTGATGTACCACCATACTTCTGAATGATTACTGCCATGTGGATACCCCTCTCATAGATTGATGCATACGCCTCGTGTCATGATGATTGTCCCTGTTGGCATAACTGGCAGGCAAACGTGATCCCGGGGCCTGATCATTTCTTCAGGATCTGATCCATGGAATATCGGAGGTGACGGTGATCTTCCGGGAATGCTCCCCCAGGTAATCAATGGTGATCCCCACCGTGTCACCCGTGAAAAATCCTTGTGCACGTTCAGCCCATTCGACTACCATGACATGGTCCTTGTCCATGAAGTCTTCCAAACCGAGGTTGCCTATTTCTTCAGAGTCTAGCCTATAAAGATCTACATGGATAATGTCAAGCTTGGCGTTGTAGATGTTCACCAGTGTAAAACTCGGGCTTGCTACCTCTGATGACGTGCCCGGGGCAATGCCTTCCACGATGCCTTTGGTGAGAAGGGTCTTGCCCGCCCCCAGGTCACCGTTCAGGAGGAGGATCTCCCCTCCCTTGAGAACAGCCCCGATCCGTGTCCCGAGAGCAAGAGTCTCTTCAGGCGAGTTGGTCGTGTACTCCTGTCTCATTGGCCCTCCAGAATCACCACGGCTACGGCGCAGCCCTTGTCATGAGATATGCTGAGGAGCATCCTTGCCGCGCCGAGATCTGTCGCCCTTGACCGTGCACTGCCGATGAGCTCCAGCACAGGTATTCCCCGGAGCACGTTTACCCGGATGTCTTTGAACCCTATGCCTGAATGTCTCCCCGCGGCAAGGGCCTTGAAGGTCGCCTCCTTGGCGGCAAACCTTCCGGCCAGGCAGGTGGCTGCATCATGTCTCTTTGTGCAGTGCTCGATCTCTTCAGGAGTGAAGACCCTGGAGAGAAAACGCTCCGGGTGCTTGGCCATGATGGCCTCTATCCGGGAGATATCGACGAGGTCGATTCCGACGCCCAGGATCATGCAGCCTCCATGACGGATCTGATCACTTCCCGAAGCCGTACCGCATGGAGGACATCATGGACGCGCACCATGTCTACCCCGTGCATGGTCGCCCATGCGGTTATCGCATCGGTCCCCTCTTCACGCTGATGAGGGTCTGTATCGAGGATCTTCCCGATGAATGACTTGCGGGAGTGGCCCAGCAGGAGCGGCATACCGAGAGATTTGAACTCGGCAATATGGCGGATGATGGCGAGATTTCCCGCGGTGTCTTTCCCGAATCCTATCCCCGGGTCCACTATGATGGAGGAAGGGGAGATCCCAGCCATGAGACAGGCCTCGATCCTTTCGTCCAGGTATGCATGGATCTCCTGGACGATGTCCTGGTAGTTGGTCTGGTGCTGCATGGTTGCAGGCATGCCCCGCATGTGCATGAGGATCACCCCGCACCCCGTCTCCCGGGCGAGGTCCGGCATGTCGGGATCGCCGGTGAGCGCAGTGATGTCGTTGATGATGGATGCCCCTGCTGCCAGGGCGGCCTCGGCAACCTTGGCCTTGGTCGTGTCGATGCTGATGGGGGCGTCGATGGAAGAGGAGAGTTCCTCGATGAGGGACAGCACGCGTGACTTTTCCTCATTCTCATCCACCGGCCGTGCGTCCGGTCTGGATGATTCTCCTCCCACATCGATGATATCCGCACCCTGCCTTACCAACTCGAGCGCATGTCTGACGGCAGCGGCGTGATCGACCCACACGCCCCCATCGGAGAATGAATCAGGGGTCATATTGAGGATGCCCATGATGGCCGGTTTTTTCCCCCACCGGTGGACAATGCCCTGAAGATCGAGCTCCAGGGGGCCTTCCAGGGGGAATACCTGCTCACGGATGCATTCTGCAACGGGTTCGAGCCCCGGCTGGAGCTTGAGTTTTTCCAGCAGCTGCCGGAAGTGCCTCAAGTCCCCCATGATCACGCAGTGGGAAGTTTCCACCCTGCCGGAAACCGCATGCCGGTGGACCGCAACATCCCCGCCGATGGAGAGCATGCTCTGCTTGAGGATGTTCGCTGCATAGAGCTTCACCCCCTCCAGCAGGAGGTTTTTGTGGCACAGCTTTGGAATCAGATAGGGCAGCGATGCCGGATCTACACCGCAGGCAAGCAGGACATGCTCGTCCGCATCAGAGAGGAGCCTCGCCCGAGGCAGCCCCTTCCTGGACGATCTTATCGATCTCTGAGCCATCGATGACCTCTTTCTCCAGCAGGCGCTGAGCGATCTTGTGCAGGATATCCAGGTTGTTCTGGATGACATCCCTGGTCTTTGTATAGCAGCCCATGATGATGGTTTTCACCTCTTCGTCGATCTTCTGGGCCGTCAGTTCGCTGTAGTCAACCCGTTTGGAGATTTCTCTCCCGAGGAACATCTCCTGCTCCACCTTGCCGAAGCTCAAGGGTCCAAGAGAACTCATGCCCCATTCCGTGACCATGAGCCTGGCCATGTCAGTGGCCCGTTCGATGTCGTTTCCTGCGCCTGTTGTCAGCCAGCCGAGCACGAGTTCTTCTGCCACCCGCCCGCCCATGAGCACGGAAATAGTGGCCAGCAGAAATTCTTTGCTGTAGGTGTGCCTGTCGTCGATGGGGAGCTGCTGGGTGATGCCCATGGCCCGGCCTCTGGGGATTATGCTCACCTTGTATACCGGGTCGGCATTCGGCAGGATCTTCGCCACCAGGGCATGGCCGGCCTCATGGTATGCAGTGGTCTTCTTCTCCTCTTCGGAGATCACCATGCTCTTTCTTTCCACCCCCATGAGAACCTTGTCCTTGGCCATCTCCAGGTCGTCCATCATGACATTTGTCCGCTTCTTGCGTGCAGCCAGCAGGGCGGACTCGTTCACGAGGTTGGACAGATCGGCCCCTGAGAATCCGGGTGTTGCCTTTGCAAGGGTTGCCAGGTTGACGTCATCGGAGAGCGGGATGTTCCGGGTGTGGACCTTCAATATGCCTTCCCTGCCTTTGACATCGGGATGTACCACCACCACCTGGCGGTCGAATCTCCCCGGCCTGAGCAGGGCTGGGTCCAGGACGTCCGGGCGGTTGGTGGCGGCCATGAGGATAACGCCTTCGTTTGATTCGAACCCGTCCATCTCTACCAGAAGCTGGTTCAAGGTCTGTTCCCGTTCGTCGTGTCCTCCGCCGAGGCCTGCCCCCCGGTGTCTTCCTACGGCATCGATCTCGTCGATGAAGATGATGCAGGGGGCATGCTGCTTCCCCTGGGCAAAGAGGTCCCTTACCCGTGAAGCGCCCACACCTACGAACATTTCCACGAAGTCTGAGCCCGACATGCTGAAGAAGGGGACACCGGCCTCACCGGCCACCGCCTTTGCCAGAAGGGTTTTTCCGGTACCGGGAGGACCCAGGAGAAGAACCCCTTTCGGTATCCTGCCCCCGAGTGAGGTGAATCGTTTGGGTTCCTTGAGGAAATCGATGATCTCTTCCAGTTCGTCTTTCGCCTCGTCCACTCCGGCGACATCGGCGAAGGTGACCTTGATCTTGTCCTGGGTCATGAGCCTGGCCTTGCTCCTGCCGAAGCTCATGGCCTTGGTCCCACCCGTCTGCATCTGTCTCATGAAGAGGATCCAGACCCCGATGAGCAACAGCATGGGGATCCACGATATCAGTGCCGTGAGGTACCAGGGCGATTCGTCCTTCGGTTTGGCAGTGATGAGGACGTTCTTTGCCATGAGCCTTTCCACCAGCTTCGGATCGTCCGGGGTATAGGTGTCAAAGGGCTTCCCGTTGGTGAGCGTCCCCTTGATCGTGTTACCCTGGATGGTGACCTCTTTGACCTCGCCCTTGTCCACGATCTTCAGAAACTCGCTGAACGCAAAGGCCGTGGTTTGTTTCGTGGGCTGATTAAAGAGGTGAAAGAGCATCACCCCGATCAGCGCTATGACCACCCACAGCGCGATGGTCTTCATCATGCTGGTGTTCGCATTCAATGGTGGCTTGCTATTCTGCATTCAATTTTTCTCCCGAAGAGGCTATCTGGGATGCAAGCATGGTCCTGGCGATCTCCCGGTAGTTTTCCGACACCGCATCCAGGGTTTTTTTTGCTTCCGCATTTTTGCCCAACGTGAGCTGCGCACTGGCCTTGAGAAGCAATGCCTGGTCTTTGAGGTCCTTGGGTGCGCTTTTGATGCAGTCCTCAAGGAGAGGCAAAGCCTTGGCAATGTCCTTCTGTTTCATGTATGCCGATGCCGTGATCAGGGTAGCCTGCCAAAGGAAGATATCTTTCTGTCCCCAGAGGTTGATGAATTCATCCGCATAGCTGATTGCCATCTTCTGATTGCCCTGGTCGTACGCCATGCGGGCGAGTCTTAGCTTGGCGAGCCTGCCTGCCTTGGTATCAGAGTAATCCTGCGCTACCTGGAGGGTCAACTGGGAATTGTCGGCTGCCTTCATGTACGCATGCATCCCATCGAACTCCCGGGTTGTCTTCCAGTAGTAAAAACCGTATCCGCCGGCAAGAATACAGACAACGATGACGGCACCTATGGTGAACCTGGATGGGTTCTCCCTGATCCACGTGAGGAGGGTACTTGTGGTGGTTACGAACTCATCCGGGGTATTCAGCAGATCTTTGCGTGTCATTCGTGCCATAGAAAGAACCTCCTGAAGGATAGTTATAGTAACTCTCACCATCTCCTGTCAATGCGGATTCTCCGGCCACTCAGGCAGACTGATTGCCGCGGGTGCTCACATATGGCAGCGCGTGATGACCTCTGCGGGAATGGCCTTTCTCATACCATGGCATATGACCGCGGGATTCCTGTGCAGGGGGGCGAGTGTTCGGGGGCGGCTTCGGGCCCATTCCATGGGTGGGTTCCGCACGGAAAAACAATGGCCCCGCACATTCCTGTGCAGGGCCATGAAAATGTTCGAGGCCTGTGCCCGGATGCGACGGTTACTGCATGGCAACGGGCTCCAGGATCTGGGGTGTGATGAAGATCAGCAGTTCCTTTTTCGATTTCGTATCGGTCCTGCCCTTGAAGAGATAACCGATCACGGGGAGGCTGTGCAGGAAAGGCACCTGCTGTATGTTCTGTCTGGTCTCCTCCTCGATGATACCGCCGATGACACTAGTTTCTCCGTTCTTCACCAGAACCTCTGTCTGGGCTTCCCGGGAGGCGATAGACGGATCACCGAGCTGGTTCTTGGTGGATCCGATGGCGTTGCGCTTCACGGAGATCTCCATATTCACGCTCCCGTCGAAGGCGACCCGGGGGGTCACCTCGAGCACGAGCTCGATGTCTTTCAGCTCCGTGGAGAGTTCGCCGTCTTTGTCCCTGACTATGTAGGGGTATTTTTCACCCTGCCGGATAGTGGCCTTCTTGTTGTCCAGCGTCACGACCTTGGGCCTGGCCAGAACCTCGGCATTGCCGATGGTCTCGCCGATATCGAGCCGCAGGTCCAGATCGATGAGGGTTCCACCCAGTCTGCCGATCGAGACGCCGATTCCGGCATTCTGGCTCTGGGGGAAGTTGACGGCCATGGAGGGGGAGGGGACCGATGTGGTACTCCAGGTCGGATTGCTGCCTGGTGTGGTGGTGGTGCTGAAGTAGTTTGTCGTCGACCCGGTATTTACCCCGGTGAGACCGAAGGCATTCCGGCTGGACTGACTTTTGAACGCACCTCCCCACTGGACGCCCAATCCCTTGGTGAACTCATTGTCCGCCTGGACGATCCTCGCTGCGATGAGGACCTGACGGGTAGGCTTGTCGAGTCTCCTCACCATGGCATTGATGTCGTCCACGCTCTTCTTTGTGTCCTTCACGATGAGCACGTTGGTCCTGGGTTCCGCTGTGATGTTTCCTCTTTCAGACAGCAGACCCACCTCCTTGCCCTTCATGGTGGCGGAGATTTCGGATGCCTTGGCGAAGTTCACGGGAATGACCGAGGTGACGAGCGGTTCCAATTGTTCCTTGGTCTTTTTGGATGCGAGCTGCCGTTCCTGGGCGGACTTGATCTTGTCGGCCGGTGCGATCCGTACCACGTTGCCGATGGCCATCTTGTCAAGATCCTTGCTTTCCAGCACCACATCGAGGGCCTGGTCCCACGGAACATCTTTGAGACGGATCGTGATCGTTCCCTTCACCTCGTCGGAGGTGACGATGTTGAGTCCGCTCACATCGGCTATGATTCGTAAGACATTGTGTATGTCGGCGTTCTGAAAATCGAGGGTGATGCGTTCGCCCTTGTACCTGGGTGTAAGATCGCTGTTGATGATGGTCCCTTGGGGACGGCTCGAATCGGACACGGCAACGATCTGGGACGGAAGCGCCGGTGTCTCAGCATCAGCGGTGGAGGATGCTTTCGTCTGCGCGGTATTGAGCGTGACGGTCTTGACGGGCTCCACCTTTTTCTTCACGTCAGCGGGGATGTCGAAGTCCATGATGAGAAGCTTCTTGTCCTGCGACACGAAGTAGGGGGTCATCTGCTTCATCTGGATATTGAAGACCACATCCTCCTTGCTCTGCCTGGGAAGGATCTGGCTGATGGCTGTCTCGAACTCCTTGGTGATGTAGGGACGAGCGAGTTCGCTCGGGATTCGGGCCTTGTCGATCCTGAGCATCACGCTGTTCCCCTCTCTGATTACATCGTAGGTGGCCTGCCCATCGAGGCTTATCTGGAGCCTCGACTTGTTCTCCACATTCATGAAATCAACGCTCTTGATGGTCAAACCATGAGCGGAGAACGGCATTACCAGCATGCCGATTATCAAGATAAGGATGGTATCTCTCTTCATGCTACTTTACCCCCTCTTCCTTCTTGAGCGACAATACAACTTCTCGTGTATTCACGCGGCCCATGTAGTCTTTGAAATGTTGTTTGATGATGACCCCGTCTTTGGTGATCCTGGTGACGATCCCGTTGTTTTCTCCGATGAGCATGCCCTCAGAGATTATGTATCCCATGCCTGAAGCTTCCTGGATAAGTGCCTTGTTCTGTTTTCCGGTGATGACACCCACGAGGAATACCTGCGAGAGGGAGACCTTCTGGAGTGCGTCAGGGCCTTTGCTCATATCACCGGGCATCCCGGGTTCGCTCGGGGTGTTCCCCATAAAGGGCAGGAAGGGGTCTCTGACTCCAACCACCTGATATTGCGCCTTCTCCACTTCCTCCGGGACAACGACGGGCTCAACCTTTTCCGCTTTTTTCTGGACAGCGGGAAGGGCGGGGCCCTGCGGCGCGGTGGAATCGGGCTTGCTGCCGCTGCAGGCGGAGAATATCCCGGACAGGCATATAATAAGGAGAGAATACATGATCTTGTTCATTTCTTCGCCCCCTTGTCTGAAGGCGTTGTCTGCGCCCCTTCGATGAACTTGTACGTGATGGCATTGCACGAAGTGCTTACCATCGTTCCACCAATCGGGTCCTTTTTCGGGGTGCCGATCGTGATGTTCATGATGTTGACGATTCTCGGCATTTTGGATACGTTGTCGAAGAACGTGACGATGTCGCGGTACTTGCCCTCCACCTGGATATCCACGGGGATCTCTGCGTAGAAATTCTTGGGGACCTCCGGCATGGGCTTGAATAGCTTGAACTGCAGACCGGCAGCTGTGCCCAGCGAAGAGACATTCTCCAGCAGAGACGGTATCTCGCTCTTGTCGGGGAGCTGCTTCAGCGCGAGGTGCAGCTTGACCCTTGTATCTTCAAGCTCTGCCTGATAACGCGACTTGCCTTTCACGATCTCCTTCTTGGCAGCGAGCTCGTTTTTGAGCTGGTTCAGTTCCGGCTCGATGGTCTTGATCTCTGCCAGAACCGGTCTGTAGAAGAACTGCCAGTAGACGCCGGTGATCACGCCTAGGATCACCACAAGGATGGCTACCTTGATGAGCGTCTTCTGCCGCAATATTATATCGATTACGTTCATACCACACCTCAGGCCGGCAACTTGATTTTACACATGATGGAGAATTTGTGGTTGCCCCCCTCCTTCTGAGAGAGGATCAATGCCACGTTATCGAAATGGGAGGATGCCTGGAGACTTTTCATGAAGGTGGCAATGGTGGTGTTGTCGAGTGCCAGCCCTTCGAGCACAAGGTTGTCTCCCTTGTTGTCAAGCGAGGTGATCCACGCCTTTTCAGGGATGATGAGGCTCAGCTCGTCGAGTATCTCCACCGGCCCGGTTTTCTTCGCGTTGAGGGCTTGGATCACGTCGAGCTTGCGCTCCAGTTCCTGCTTCTGCACCTTGAACTTTTCTATCTCCCCCGCCTCTATGGTGAGCCTCTTGATCTCCACCTTGGTGGATGCGACTTCCTGCTGGAGGGAATCCCTCTGCCCGGTTATCGCCGCCTGAACAAACCATTCGAAGATGAAGACGAGGACAATGCAAAGCGCAAGGAGTACGACATGTTCCACCAGGGCCTTTTTCCTCAGTTCCGATCGGATGGGTAATAGATTAATCTTTACCATTTATAATCGGCCCTCCTTAATGCAAGGCCCACGGCCACAGCCATCTGTGGTGCGATATAGGCCATATATTCCGGGTCAAACACGCGATCGTCCCATTTTATGTTGTTGAACGGGTTTACCTTCTCCACGGGGATCTCCATCTGTTTCTCGAGCAGCTTGACGAGGCCCGGTATTCTGCTTGACCCGCCACTCAGGTAGATCTTCTCGATATTCTCGTTCACCATGGTGGAGAGGAAGAAATCGAGCGTCCGCCTGATTTCCTGCACATAGGTCTCCGCCGCCATCTTGAAGATGTAGTTGATCTTCTCGAGGTCTATGCCCTCGATGTTGGCGCCGGTCTTGATGTTCTCCGCCCTCTCATAGCTCACCCCGAATTCCCGCTGGATGCGTTCCGTGAGCTGGCGGCCGCCCATGGAAATATCGCGGGCAAAGATCGACATCCCTTCCTTGAGCACATTGATGTTGATCATGGATGCGCCTGCATTGACGAGTGCTACGATGGATTCGGGCGCGTCGGGATAATTCACCTCGTACATGGTCTCCATCGAGAACACGTCGATGTCCATGAGCATGGGCTTCAGTCCTGCATTGCGTACAGCCGATGCATAATCGTCCACCAGTTCTTTCTTGGCTGCCACGAAGAGAACATCCATCATGTCCGATCTTTCGAGGCTTTCCCCCAGGATGAAGGAATCCAGGTAGACGTCGTTGATATCGAAGGGGATGTACTGTTCCGCTTCGATGAGCAGCGTCTGCCTGAGCTCTGCCTCGCTCATGAGGGGCAGTTCAGCCTTTTTCACGATCACGGAGTGGCCCGATATGGCCGAGGCGGTGCCACGGGAACGGATTTTCAGGTTTTCTCTGAGATTCTTGACAGTGTCAACCACTGTTTCAGAATCCATGATATCCTTGTCAACAATACACTCTGAAGGGATCAGGCCAAGGCCGAACGCCTTGAGCTCATATCCGGTCCGGGTCTTGGCTATATCCACCATCTTGATGGATTGTGAGCCGATATCCAATCCCAGTAAGTTTTTCTCAAAAAGCATCCCATCACCCCGCGATCAAGTCTTTTTCCTTTTGAAAACCACGATGGTATCTCCAGGTCTCACCAGGTTCAGCTCCTTGACGATAACATGCTCTATGTATGCAAGGTTGTCTTTCATCATGGTCGCCTCCCTCGTGAGCCCGGCATTCTCCTGTTCGAGGACCGTATTCTGATTCTGCAATTTGATGAGCTCGCGATGGAGTTGATACCCCCGAATGAGCCCCTTTTCCCCGGGAAGAGTGAAGGCGAGCAGCAACGCGATAACCAAGATGAGACCGAAGGTTAGGGAACGCGACACTGTCATTCTCCGTATTATAACGTATTAGTTTTTGGATCGCATTAAAAATCAGTTCTTCCCTACGCATAGCCTTTGTATCGGGACACGAGAAATGAATCTTTAGGAGAATTTCAAAATGGTACCTGTTCGTGCGATGGAGGATTCATGATCCTGAGGGAAGGTAGGGCAGGAGCCGATGGTTTCCCTGGAGAAGACAGCGTGTGCACGCCGGTGTTCGAACTCGCCGGGGGTCGGGGACTGGGGAGGAAACCGGCTGATCATCCCCTTGATTCTCCTTGGGGAATCCTCCCCCCAGGAATTCAAGGGCCGGGATTATTTGAACCACCGGTGGTGGATCCCGAGGGAAAGGCCCATGAGAAACCCGCCGATGTGGGAGAACCAGGCCACTGAGCTCTGCTGGTGGATGCTCAGATAGCCGCTGGCACCCTGAATCGCGAACCAGACGAGGATGAAGATCACCGAGGGGATCTCCACGACCTCGATGAGGAAGATCAGGAATATGATGGTCAGGATCCGCCCCCGTGGATTCAGGATGAGGTAGGCTCCCATGATGGCGGCAATGGCCCCGGAGGCGCCCACTACGGGTGCGTCCGAGAGGGGGTGGACCAGCGCATGCGCGTAGAATGCCACAAAGATCGCCACGAGGTAGAAGATTGCAAACCGGATCACGCCCAGGCTCTTCTCCACGGGAGGTCCGAAAACGGTCAGGAAGATGAGATTCCCGATGAGGTGGACGTATCCCGCGTGCATGAAGCCCGAGACAAGAATAGCCCCATGGATGCCGAAGAAGGTTCCGGTGCCGTTCACCAGATATTGGTAGATGTCTATCGGGCTTGATTTGAACAAGTGGAAGACCTGCTCGCCGAGACGAAGTTCCTCGATGAACATGGCGAGGATGAGGAGGATGAGGCACGATGTCACCGGTGCGAATCCGCGCGCAACCGTGGTATCCCGTACAGGGATCATGTTTTATGGTACCTCGGGGGAGTGGATCATCCGGGTATGCTCCGAAGCGCAAAGCTTCCGTGTGGGCCCGGTATGGAGTGAGAGCACGCATGATGACCGATACCCGTGAGATTTGCCGGTCGTGTTTTCCGGGGCACCCGGGAGAGGGGTGAGCCCTTCGGTCTCAAGAACAAGATGAGCTCTCATACGCTCCTCCTCGGGATTCCACTCACATGCATCTGGCGCCCCTTTACCATGAATAGGGGGTGGCGGGCAAGGTGATCGGCGTTCCTGTTCGACCCCGGGAACAGGGAAGAAACCCGCCTTGCCCCGTGCTTGGAATGTGGTATATAGGGACTTGTCATGAGACAGCTCGGGAATATATTCATCTTGGCCGGTATCATCTTCCTGGTGCTCGGCATCCTCATGGCCGGCGGCGGCTTGGCCTGGCTCGGAAGACTCCCGGGCGACATCCGGATAACGAAACAAGGCTTTGGCTTCTTCTTCCCCCTCACGACGTCTATCATCCTGAGCATCGTGATCAGCCTGGTCGTGTATCTCTTCAGGATCTTCAGGTAGCGCGCTCGTGTCCATTGACCGTTTCATAGCCTGGTTCGTGGCCAAAAACTCTTCGAGATGCTTTACCTTTGAGGAAGGCTCACCGGTCCGTCCTCCTTCAGCGCCGCTAAGGCCCATCCAGCTCTACATCCACATCCCGTTCTGCATGCAGCTCTGCCCCTACTGCTCGTTTCATAGATACCTGTTTGAAGAGGGTGCTGTCCGCGCATATTTCCGTGCCCTCAAGACCGAGCTCAGGATCTATGCCGGGCTCGGATTCCGGTTTTCCAGCGTCTATATGGGTGGAGGCACCCCGACCATCGTGATGGAGGAACTCTTCGGTGTGCTCGAACTCATCGATGATCTCTTCTCCCCCGAAGAGGTCTCGGTAGAGACGAACCCGGACAGGCTGGACAGAGATACCCTCAGCTCTCTGGCTCGTGCCGGTGTGAAGCGGGTATCCGTGGGCATCCAGAGCTTTCACGACGATATCCTGAAGGCCATCGGCCGCTATGAGAAGTACGGGAGCGGGTCAGTGCTGGCCGAGCGGCTTGAAGAGGTCAGGGGAACGGTGGATACCCTGAACGTGGATATGATCTACAACTTCCCCATCCAGGACCGGTCGATGCTCGAATATGACCTGAAGACCCTGCACCGCATCCTCCCCGACCAGATCACCTTCTACCCCCTCATGATCTCATCGGCCACCAGGAAGCGGATGGAGGGCATCATGGGGCGCATGAGCCCCGGCAAGGAAAGGCTCTTCTACCGTACCATCACCTCCTCGCTCACGTCCATCTATGAGCCGAACTCGGCATGGTGCTTTTCCCGGGCAGGATCGCCCATGATAGACGAGTACATAGTGGGCGGCGAAGAATACGTGGGCGCGGGCAGCGGTGCGTTCGGTCTCGTGGGCGGGGCGATCTATGCGAATACGTTCTCGCTTGCCGAGTACCAGCAGGCCTTGGATGCCGCAACGCTGCCCATGAAATCGTACAAGGCCTTCTCCAGAAAGGATATGGCACGCTACAGCTTTCTCATGAGCCTTTTCGGGCTTAGGCTCGACGTCGATGCATTTAAGAAGCGATTCGGGTCTTCTCTCTGGCGCCTTCTGGGGCCGGAGTGCGTGTTTTTCCTTCTCATCGGGGCGCTGAGATTGAACGGCTCGACCTTCGAACTCACCGAGCGGGGAAGGTACTACTGGGTGGTCATGATGAGGGAATTCTTCACAGGGGTGGATAATTTCCGTGACATGAGCAGAATCGCTGCAGGGCTCTGAGGGAGCCTCCGAGCAGCAGGGCTCCCTCCACCCTTATTGCCTGCCCGGCCGCATGCCCTTGAGCGGTCGGACTATGGCCCACAGAAGTTCCTGAGAATTCCCTCGCAGTCCGGGGCATCCTGAAGCACATGCCTCAGGCGGACTCGCTGTCGAGCTTCTCGATGAGAAAGTCTATATCCCGTTTCACCGTCAGGCTCTGGGTATACTTGGCCTCGATGGTCTCCAGGGAATGGATGATGGAGGAGTGTTTCCGGGAAAAGGCCTCGCCGATGGTCTGGAGGGGTTCCTCGGTGTAGCGCCTGCACAGGAAGATGGCTACCTGCCGGGGGTACAGGACATCCTTTTTCCGGGAAGGCGAGGTGAGCTTCTCCTGCGGTATGGAGAAGTTCTTCGAGATGAAGTCCAGGATGTAGGGGATGTTTATCCGCTGCTGTTTTTCAAGGGTCCCCTCCAGGAGTTCCTGTGCCAGGTCGATGGTGATCTGGCGTTTCATGAGCGAGCTCATGGCCGCGATGGTCATCACCGCACTCTCCAGGTCCCTCACGCTGCTGTGGACGGTGTTGCAGATGAACTCGATCACCTCCTCGGGCATGGTGATCCCGTTCTTCTTTGCCTTGTGCTTCACGATCTTTGCCCTGGTGGCCTTGTCGGGCCGTTTGATGTCGATGACGAGCCCGGAGGAGAACCTCGACCTCAGCCCCTTGTCGATCTGCGGCATGGACGTGGGGGGGCGGAATCCGGAAAGGATCACCTGCTTGCCCGCGCTGATGAGGTCGTCGAGCACATGACACAATTCCACCTGCGTCTTTTCCTTGTTCTTGAAGAGGTGCACGTCGTCGATGAAGAATATGTCGACCTTGGTACTCCGGTATGCGTTTTTGAAATCGCTCAGGCAGTTGTTCCGCACCGACTGCACATAGTCCTGTGTGAAGTCCCGGGCAGTGGTGTACCTTACGGATGCGCCGGGTTTGGACGTGATGATCTTGTTGCCGATGGCATGGGAGATATGGCTCTTGCCCAGTCCTATGTCGGAATAGAAGTAGAGCGGGTTGTACCTGCTCACCTCTCCATCGGAGACTGCCAGGGCGGCCTCATAGGCAAAGGCGTTGCATCTGCCCACCACGAACTCGTCAAAGGTGAAGTGCGTGTTCAAGCCGCAGGATATGGGCGAAGACAGGAGGGCCGGGAGGTTCATCTGGACAGGGCGACTCTCCGGGGATGGACCGCGGTCTTCCAGTGCCCCGCTGGAGGGTGATACGCAGAATTCCACGTTCACGGGTCTTCCCAGGCACGATCTGATGCGCGAGACGATGAGGTCCTTGTACATGCGGGTGATGTATTTCTGTGAGAAGAGATTCGGGCAGCGGACGAAGACCGTGCCGTTTTCCTCTCTGATATCAAGCTGTTCAATCAATGCCCTGTCCGATGCTGCGGGTGCCACCGAGAGTATGGATTCTTTCATAAATGCAATGTGATTCACATCAACCCCCAGAATGAATAACTTCAGATTCAACGGACGCCATAATGGGGCGAACCACGAAAAAGGTCAAAGGTGAATCACCCCGGTTATGGCAACCTGTGTGAATTTTGAGCAAATCACGATACGCTCAATGATAACAATATAGTATATGACAAAACCCGATATTGAGACTGTTTGGTGGTACCCGAGAAGGACACCGTGCTGACCTGGTTCTGTCAACGTTATCTACATTTTGTAGAAAACTTCCGAACTGTGTTTATCTTGATCTTTCTTCAAAATCTTTGAGATTGCAATAAAGACGGGAATATTCTCCGGCCGGGACTGCCCAGCTCACATCCCGGGACATGGCATTTTTTTTCATGGCATCGAGCAGGTCCTTGTCCTGGCCGTAGATCCTGCATGCGAAGCGGACGGCATCCAGGAGGGCTTCCACCGCGGGCGAGGAGACCCTCAGGCCGAAGGGACAGTCGCCCTCTCCGTAAGCCGTAACCGTGTCCTTCAGCCCACCCACGCCGGTCACGATGGGGATGGTGCCGTAGCGCATGCTGATCATCTGATTGAGCCCGCACGGCTCGAACCGGGATGGCATGAGGAAAAAGTCCGCCCCGGCCTCGATGGCATGTGCCTTGGTTTCATCGAAGCCCACATGGATGCCGAGCTTCCCGGGGAATGCTCGCTGGAGCTCTGCCAGGCGTCTCTCGAAGCCCGGGTTCCCGTTGCCGAGGACCACTATCTGGGCCCCCAGGGCGATCACGGCAGGGATGGCCTCGATCACGAGATCGATCCCCTTCTGTTCGACCAGGCGGCTGATGAGCCCGAAGAGCGGAACTGCTCGGCGATCAAGGGAAAACATCTCCTGAAGGGCATTCTTGCAGTCATCCTTGCCGGACAAGTCACCCCATGAATACGGTTTGTCGATGAGCGGATCGCTTCCCGGGTCCCACGCCCGCGTATCGATGCCGTTCGCAATACCCGTGAGCTTCCCGGCAACGGACCGCAGCAGCCCGTCGAGCCCCGAGCCGTACTCGGGGGTCTGGATCTCACGGGCATAGGTGGGGCTCACGGTGTTCACCGCATCCGCGAACACGATCCCCGCCTTCATGATGTTGATCCTTCCGAAGAACTCCATGCACTCGGGGTGGAAGTACTCCCGGGGCAGGAAGAGCATGGGCCACAGCGAGGGGTCGAAGGCCCCCTGGTATGCGAGGTTGTGGATGGTGAACACGGACCGTATGCCCTCGATGTCCAGGGCCTTCAGATAGGCGATGACCAGGGCTGTCTGCCAGTCGTTGCAGTGGACCACGTCCACATCCCCCATGATCCGGGCCAGTTCCACGCAGGCCCTCGAGAACAGGGCGAAGCGCTCGAGGTTGTCGGGGTAGTCGCTCCCGGCATACGAGTAGAGCCCCATGCGGTCGAACAGCGGGGAGCTGTCGATGAAATAGGTGTTGTCGTGTCGGTAGACATGCACCTGGTTGATCCCCGTTCCCGTGAGCACCGGTATTTCATCGAGGTGTGCAAGGGGCAGGCCCATGGCCTTGACCTCCTGGTACAGAGGCATCACCACCGGGCATTCCACGCCCTGGCGGAGGAGTTCGTCGGGCAGGGCCGCACTGACGTCTGCGAGGCCGCCGGTCTTGGCATACGGGGTCACCTCTGACGAGCAGAAAAGCACCTTCATGTTCCGTATCATACACCAAAGTGGGATCACCCGTAAAGACAATGAGGTAAGATGGATGCTGTCATTCTGCAGCTCCTTCAAAGGGGAGTTTGCATTCGGCGTGCTGTTCGTCTATGGTAACCCCATGACAAGGGAGGAATTCGAAGAGGCGCTCAAGGCTTTCGAGTCGGAGATCAAGAAGAAGCTGCCCTCGATGATCAACAGTTACCTGATGAACCGGGGGAACCGCGAATACGAGGCGGCGTTCACCCACCTCGTCGAGACCCTCCAGAGACAGCGGAAGGTCATGCTCAGGGATCTCTCCAGGGCGGCCAGGCACGAGCAGAAGATCCGGTACTTCAATGCCATCTACAACATGGACTCCCAGCTCAGGAGCATGGGAAACAGGGATGCCCTCAAACAGCAGCTGAAGCTCCGCCAAAGGCGCATCCATGCACCCGTGGTCTATGACATCGGAGAAGGACCGCAGGCCGGGGATATCCTGAACATGCAGGATGAGGGGCTCCTCATGGAAACCGCGGAGAAGGTGTCCCCTGATCACGAGGTAAAGGTTTCCATCGCCGGGAAGAACGCCCGGGGAAAGGCCATGTGGTCCATCCCTGACTCGAGCGGCCTGGCGGAGACGGGAGTCAAGCTCCTGAACCCTTCGGAAGACTTTCTGAAAGAGGTCAGGAAGATCCTGAGTGAAGAAGCAAAAACCAAGAAAGATCGTCGTGATTGACACCCATGAGGGTGCATAGTATTCCACCAGGATATGAGATTCGCCATCTCCACCTCGGGATGCAAGGTAAACCAGTATGAAAGCCAGTGTCTCCGGGAAGGCCTGCTGAGTGCCGGCCATACCGAACAACCCTTCTCCGAGCCCGGCGCCGACTGGTACATCATCAATACCTGTACCGTCACCCACCGCTCCGATGCAGACGCCCGGAACCTGATGCGCAGGGCCCTGAGGCTCGGGGGAAGGGTGGCAGTGACAGGGTGCCAGGCTGTTGTTTACCCCGAAGACATCAGGGCCGTCTCGGAAGAGGTGGTGGTGGTCCGGCCCGAACGGCTGGGTGGGGTGTTCGGCATAACCCTGCCACAGGCTATTTCGACCTTCGACGGGCATTCGAGGGCGTTCGTCAAGGTCCAGCAGGGGTGCGATATGTTCTGCTCCTACTGCATTGTCCCCCATGCGAGGGGCAAGCCTGAAACCAGGCCCGGGGAGAAGGTCGTGGCAGAGGTGAACGCCCTTGCCGATGCGGGATATGCCGAGGTGGTGCTCACCGGGATCAATATCGGGCTCTACGAGGGAGGGCTTGCCCTGCTCGTGGAGAAGGTGCTCAGCGAAACCTCCATCCCCAGGATACGGATCAGTTCGCTGGAGCCCTGGACCGTGGAAGAGCGCCTCATCGCTCTGGTCGCGGACGAGCCGCGGATGTGCAAGCACCTGCACCTTCCCCTGCAGCACGGCAGCGACGTCCTTCTGAAGGCCATGGGCAGGCCGTACACGGCCGGCTACTTCCGGTCCCTCCTGGAAAGGATAGCCTCGCGCTCGGAGGATATCGCCGTGGGCGCGGACGTCATCGTGGGGTTTCCGGGGGAGGACAGGGCACTCTTCGAAGAGAGCCGCTCCTTCATCAGGGACATCAAGGTAGCGTATCTCCATGTGTTCCCCTTCTCGCCAAGGCCCGGCACCCCGGCCGCTCGCATGGACGGACGTCCCGGTGATGAGGAGGTGAGGGTAAGGGCGCGGCGCCTCCGGGACCTCTCCCGTGAGAAGAGGCAGTCCTTCGCCAGATTCCGCATGGGGTGCGAGGAGGATCTCCTCGTCACCAGGGTATGCCCCGGGTCGTTCTTCGGCGTGACCTCCAACTATCTCACGGTCCAGGCGAAAGGGGCGGCAACCGAGGGCGACATCGTCAGGGTAAGGCTCTCGGAAATGGATGGTAACACCCTCAGAGGTGAGACCCTTGAACAACACGCAGATTGCTGAGATCCTTCTGGGGATGGCGATGGCTGTCGAGTTTCTCGAGGACAACCCGTTCAAGGTCAAGGCCTATCGGAAGGCGGCACAGTCTATCTCCGCGCTCGAAGTGCCCGTGGAAGAACTCATTGACACAGGCGAAATCGATCGGGTGAAAGGAGTGGGCCAGGCAATCGGCGCCCATCTGAAGGCATGGGTGAAGGGCCATGACTTCTCTGCCCTCGAGGAACTGCGTGCCCGGATCCCACCGGGGCTTGCCGAGATGGGCAAGGTCCAGGGCCTCGGCATCAAGAAGCTGAGGACGCTTCACCGGGAGCTCGGCATAGCAACCCTCGATGATCTCCTGGCAGCCATCGACCAGGGGAGGCTCTCCGGGGTGAAGGGCTTTCCGGACAAGAGCATTGGCAAGCTCCGAGGGTCGATCGAGACCGTGCTTCAATACCGCGGGTGGTATCTTCTCGATGCGGCATGGGCCTGGGGCCGGGAGATGATCGAGCTCCTGAAGGAATCCGGTCTCAAGGCCGAGGTGACGGGCGCCTGCCGGAGGGCCATGGAGGTCGTTCAATCCGTGGATCTCCTCGTTGAAGGGGCAGGGGATGAAGAAGAGAAGGTCCGTCAATGCCTGACCGCCGTCCCCGGGGTTAAGGTCGGCAGGGAAGGGGATGCCCTGGTCGGAACCCACCCGGACAAGCCGCCGGTAAAGGTCCTCACGGTTCCTGCGCCTGTCTTCCTGCCTGCGCTGTTCATCACCACGGGATCGGATGTCCACGTGGCACGGGCCAGGAAGATCGGCGCAGAAAGGGCTGTCAGCATAGGGTTTGACGGGGTGAAGAAGGACTCCCGGGACGTTCCTGTCCGCGACGAGACCGAGATCTATGGCCTGCTCGGCATGCCGTATCTCCCCCCCGAGGTCAGGGAGGGCCGAGATCTCGAGTTCGGCCGTACCATGGGAGACATCCTGCCAAGGCTCATCTCCCTCGAGGATCTCGTGGGAACCATCCACATCCACACCACCTTCAGCGACGGCAAGTCGTCCCTCGAGGACATGGCGAGGGCTGCACAGAGAAGGGGGTTCGCCTGGATAGGGATCTCGGACCACAGCAGGAGCGCGTACTATGCCGGGGGCCTCATCGAGCCCGATCTCATGAAGCAGCTCGCAGAGATCGACCGCCTGAATGCCGCCCTCGGAGGCATCACCCTGTTGAAGGGGATCGAGTCCGACATCCTTGCCGACGGGGCCCTCGACTATCCGCCTGAGATCCTCTCCCGGCTCGATTTCGTGATCGCCAGCGTCCATTCCCACATGGACATGGACGCTGCCTCCATGACCGAGAGGATTATCAGGGCGATCCGCAACCCCTACACGTCCATCCTCGGCCATGTCACCGGGAGGGTGCTGCTCTCTCGGCAGCCCTATGAGCTGGATCTGGAGAAGGTGCTCCTCGAGGCGGCAAGGTGCCGGGTGGCCGTTGAGCTGAATGCGAACCCCCAGAGGCTCGACATCGACTGGCGTCTCATCGAAGGATTTGTCTCCCTGGGTGGCCGTGTCATCATAGGGCCTGATGCCCATGCTGCCGGCGGCCTCGACGATGTCATCTACGGGGTTGCCCTGGCGAGGAAAGGACTCCTCACAAAAGATGCATGCCTGAATACGCTTCAGGCAGATCGGCTCAAGGAGGTATTCGCCTCCCGATGGAAATAACGTGCAGCAATGTCTCGTATCAATACGAGTCCCCCGGCGATGAGTGGGCCGTCTGTGACGTGGACCTGAGGATCGGCAGGGGCGAGAAGATCGTGCTCGTGGGACCTGCAGGCTCAGGCAAGACAACCCTCCTGCAACTCTTTGACGCACTCATCATGCCCACCAGGGGGGATATCCTCTATGACGGTCTCAGTGTCCGCGCCATGGCCCGGCAGAAAGGCCTTCCCTCGGTGCGAAGACGCATGGGGGTCCTGTTCCAGTTTCCCGAGGACCAGTTCTTCCAGGACACGGCCTATGACGAGCTCGCCTTTGCCATGAGAAATTTCTTCGGACCCAGGGAACAGGAGATAGAGCGCAGGGCATATGAGATCACGCAGGGGTTCGGCCTCGATCTTGCCCTCCTCAAGACCACGTCGCCCTTTCGTCTGAGCTCCGGAGAGAAGCGCAAGCTGGCGCTCGCGTCCGCCCTCATGATCTCTCCCGAGATCCTGATGCTCGACGAGCCTACCGCAGGCATGGATGCGGCAGGCAGGCGCGAGCTCATCCGCATCCTGTCGTCTCTCGATGATACCACCGTCATCATCGTCACCCACAATCAGGAGGACTTCCTCGGGATCATTGACCGTGTCGTCGGAATATCCGGAGGCAGGAAGGTGCTCGATGTCCGAAAAGATCGCCTGCTCGAGCTCCTCGAGTCCATGGAGCGCTTCCATATCGTTCCTCCTCTCGTCCTTCTGGTGCAGCGCTGGCTTTCTCAGGCCGGGATCCGACTCGACCGCACCTATTACGACATGGAGGATCTGATCTCCTTCCTGAAGGGACACGTACCCGGGCCGCGGCCGTAACCCGAGACCCTCTGCCCGGGGCCAATTGCGTATTGACTATTCCCACCCAGGATCTTACTTTATCCAGGAGGAGGGCACACCATGTCGAGCTTTGTGGAAATGAAAGTGGCAGGCATTGCGCTTGACCCCACCAACAATGCTCCCATCGTTGTTCTGCGTGACCCCGAAGGCAAATACATCCTTCCGATCTGGATCGGCATCATGGAGGCGAGCGCCATTGCCGCCGCCCTGGAAGGGATCCACTATTCCAGGCCCATGACGCACGATCTGTTCAAGTCGTTCATAGACACCCTGGGCGCCACTCTCGAAAAGATCGAGGTCGTCGATATCAGGGATAACGTTTTCTATGCACTCATCACCATTGAACTCCAGGGAAACCGCATCACCATCGATGCGCGCCCCTCCGATGCCATTGCCATCGCACTGAGGACCAAGTCTTCGATCTTTGTGGCAAACCACGTGATCAAGGATGCGATCAAGGTCGACTCCTTGAAGACGGGCGCCGGAAAGATCATGGTGGGATTCGAGCAGGACACGGAAAAGCTCAAGGAAATCCTCGAGAAGATGAACCCCGAGGATTTTGGAAAGTTCAAGGCATAAGCTTTTTTCTCCACCCTCTCCCCGGCTCATGCGATTTTTTGCCATACGATCCCGACCGTTCTGAAGAGAAGGGGGCTCATTGCGGCCTTTTTCGGTTGATAGAGTGCGTTGCATCGTGTATTTCCACAATAATATATGTCTTCACAGAAGACCTCGCATCTGAAGGCGAAGAAGATCAGCAAGGCCATCTTCCAGAATATGGTAGAGGTGGCTGGTGACGGGATCTTTGTCTATCAGGACCGCCGGTTTTCCTATGTGAATCCCGCGTTCGAGCAGATGCTCGGGTATAGCGCAGGCGAGCTCATGGGCATGGGCTTCATGGACGTGGTGCATCCCTC
>JAJFUP010000009.1 GCA_021372395.1 Deltaproteobacteria bacterium | reverse complement strand
GACATGGACCCTGATGCCCAGGGACCGGGCATAGGCGGCCACATCGTCGAGACAGTGGGAACCGGCCTCCCGGATTGAGGTGTCCCGCGTGTTACCGTCGCAATCGAAATCCTGGAGCCATCCCGGCAGGTTCCCGTCGTTCACGGCAACCCCGCTGGTCACGACCAGGACGTGACGCTCGGAGATGCACTGCGGGGGAAACACTCCCAGTGCCTGGTGGAGGGTCTCTGCAAGGCGTGCCTCGGCAGAGGTGGGATGAATACCGTCCAGAGCCCCGGCAAGCGCCTGCCGGTCGTGGGTGAACTGTTGGATCATGCCGCCCGAGGCGCTCATGACGGCCACTTCGCAGAGCTCAAGGGAATCGACGAGAGACCTCGCGGACGAGTGTGCCATGGTCCAGCTCGGCATGGCTCCGTGGCCTGCCTCCGATGGGGGTGCCCGGAAGAAGGAGTTGCCGTAGCTTCCCGTGAAATAGGTGCCCTCGGGCGTTGATGAGCTCTGGTCGATCTCCGAGACAGCCGAGACACGGACGATCTCGCCGCCGGTGCGTCTCAGGTAGAGGGCTTCGGGGGCGTAGTCCTTTCCGCTCGAGGTGTTCATGGTCTGCGAGTCGTCCACGATCACGACGATGTGCGGCCGTGCAGCCGCGAGCATGACCTCGCCGGCGACCGAGTCGGGAATGTCATCAAGGGCCACCCGCCAGGAGTAGGACCGTACACTTCCCAGCGTCATCTCCCGGAGCTCCGTGGAGAACCGGGTGTGATCCCACCCTTCGGGCGCCATGAGCCGGGTCTGCGTCCCTGCCGGGGGTGCGCCGCTGCCTGAAGAGAAGTGGGTGTTTTTGATGAGGTGGTAGAATGCGGTACTCGACTTCAGGTGGTAGGTGGCCAGGGACAAGGATGCCATCATGAGTCCCTGAATCACGACCAGAAGCAGGAGAACGAATGCGAGGACCCATCCCTTGTCCCCGGTTTCGCCGCCGATTCCCCCTGTCGGGGATCCGGGTGATTCACTGAAGGGGGTAGGGTACGGACAGCTCTTTTTCTGTGCCATGGTATCGGGCCCTCATCGCGACAACAAGCTCGTTCTTGACGAGCCTGGGTTCGAAGGAGTGAATCGCCTCCGCCAGGAGCTGATTGTTCCGATACAGCCCGTCCGACTTCAGCTCGTAGTGGACAGCCGGTATGACCATCCCGCCCGGGACCGCGGAAGGGGGAGCGATAACCGGCACCACGAGGCCTCCCCTCGAGTATCCATGGGAAATCGTACAGGGGCCGCCCTCGGTTATGATGCCGAGGTCTGCCCAGAAATCCGCTGTTCCATCGCCGTCGATGTCCACGGTATCGAGGACCATGCTGTGGCCCTGGGCCGAGACGATCAGTGCGTAGTACGGCGGAGGGACCCTCGATGAGGGTTGGATGCCCCGGTGGTTTGAGGTGGCGGGCAGGCCTGCGATGAAGAGATCCCTGTCCCTGATGGCTACCTTGAGGTCCTGGGGAAGGAGACATGCGCACTGCGTCAGGTCGTCGTTCAACTGGACGGACGCATTTCTGATGGATTGCATGCAGAACCATGCATCCCTCGTCTCGGTATGGATGGCGCTAGAGACCCGGCTCAGGTGGTACACGGCAAGCACGAGCAGGGATGCAGCGGCCATGGCGATCATGAGTTCCACGAGACTTATGCCATGTTTCATACACCCTCCCAAGAAAACGTGCGGATTTCCCCTTCAGGGGTGATCCGGAAGGAGGGTATTCAGAGCCCGGCAAAGGCATGGTCCGGCCCCAAGGGAAAGGACCCATAAAAATAGCGTCAGTGAATCTTCGGGAGGGCAGCCGAGAGGAACGGAAACACCCGGATACAACGACAGGGAGTTACACATGATCACCTGTCTCACCAGGATTACCGTGAACCCTCGTTCAGGTCATAGGCAATTCATCATCAATAGGATAACAGTATAATGATACAGAGGGAACAGTCAAGAAGCAGGTGGATAGTGTCGGAGAGATGACCTGCAGGCCCGAGAAAATGGGAATAGACAAGGGGGAGAGATCTTGCTAATAATCCCTCCATCCAACCAAACGAGATATCACGTATGCAGAGCAGGGGGAATACCGTTATCGCGATCATTGTAGTGATCGCCATTGCCTTCTCACTCTTCCTGATAGTCCCCCTCGGAGGCACTGTCGGGTTGCTCAGAGAAGCCACCATCTCGTTCGTCTTCAAGAAGCCGCCGAGGTTCATCTCTCTGGATGCAGACGTGGAAGGGATACCGCAGGTCATCAAGGCGGGCAATGCCCTCAAGATCAAGGGCGGTGAGACCGTCATCATCACCAGGATCAACGCGAACACCTTCTTCGATTCGTATCTCGTTGCGGACGTGGTGGGCTTCGGAAAGCCAAACGACCTTCGTGAGCCCCTCGACACGGCAGAGGTCCGCGACCAGCTCCTGAAGGCGGGGATTCGCTCCGTCCCCATCGATATCTTCTACCTCGACCGCAAGATCGCCAAGGTCCCCCTGGAGATCGAGCTCGTGGAGCAGGACTTCATCGACCAGCTCAAGGCGGCCGCGAGCGATGAGGAGAAGATTTCCATATTGCGCTCCGCGCATGCAAGCTTTCCGAAGAACGAGTACTTCCTCCAGGAACTCGAGGGGCTTCTGACCGCCAGGGGCGATTATCAGGCCCTGATAGGCATCTACAAGGGGGTCGTGGAGTCCGATCCCACAAACTTGGCCGCTTACGCGAACCTCTCGCGGTATTACATCAAGCGCGGACAGTTCGATGAGGCCCTTTCCATGTGCCAGAAGATCGTGGATGCCGGCAGGGCAGATGCGGAGATCTATCGGCGGATGGGCTACATCGCGGGAGAAAAGGGGGATTTCGACAGCAGGGTCGCCTATCTCAAGAAGGCCCTCGATCTCGGCAAGCCCAACGACTCGGTGATCCTTGACCTCGCCAAGACGTACGAACAGGCCGGCAAGCCTGGTGATGCCCTCAACGTGTACAACTCAGCCTCCGGGACAGCCAGCGACAAGGAAATTCTCATACCGCTCATCAAGGATGCCCTGAAAAAACAGGATTACCAGAAGGCCGGCGAGCTCCTGAAGCGTTATGTGCGGTACTACCCGCAGGACAAGAATGCGTTCGCCCAGCTTGCCATGGTCATGGGCCGGCTCGGTGACACGAAATCCCAGGCCGCCTACTACCAGAAGGCCCTGAACCTTTCCCCGGGTGATCCGGTGCTGTGGTACAACCTCGGAGTTGTCAGCGATAAGGCGGGGGATCAGAAAGCCGCTTTGGATGCCTTTGCGAGGGTGCTCCGGATAAAGCCGGACGATTCCGACTCCCTGGTGAGTGCCGCTTCGCTCTCGCTGAAGCTGGGCCAGTTCAATGAGGCCTATGGATACTATCAGTCCCTGGTGAAGAAGACCAGGAGCAAGGAACACATGAAAGGACTCGTCAGCGCTGCCGTCGGGATGAAGGATCCCGACAGGATCATAAGCGCCTGCGAGCCGTATCTCAAGAAGAACAGGGACCACGATGTGGCCATAACCCTTGCGTACGCCTACGAGACGAGGGCAGCACGGCGGGATGCCCGTGGGAAGATGGAGGACCTGAATGCCGCCCTGGCTGCATACAGGACCGCACGCGAGATCAACCCCCACTCGAAGGTCGCCCAGGAAAAGATACCCGAACTCAGGATCGAAACCCTCAGGCTCCGGAAGACCCTGTAGTACACCCCATGGTTATTGAGACGCTTAGAGGAACAACCAACGAGAGTATGCCATGAACAGGACCTTTGCCATCGGTGATATACACGGATGCCTCGACAAGCTCGAGGATCTCATCTCTCTGATCGATCCCAAGCCCCAGGACACCCTCGTGTTTCTTGGTGATTACATCGATCGAGGGGACAGGGTGAGCCAGGTGATCGAATTCCTCATCGATCTGGCAGGAGAGATCCCCTGCGTCTTTCTCCGAGGGAACCACGAGGACATGTTCCTCACGTTCCTCGAGTTCGGCTCGAACCGGACGGTCTTCTTTGCCAACGGCGGCATGAAGACGATCGAATCCTACATCCGGCCAGCCCCGTTCATGTCGAACGATCAGGTCGCCCGTGCCTTGCCCGAGGCGCACCGGGAGTTCTACTCCTTGATGAAGACCTTTCATGAGGACGAGCGGTACCTCTACGTGCATGCGGGCATCAAGCCGAATGTCTCCATGGATCAGCAGGCAAAGTACGACCTCATATGGATCAGGGATGAGTTCATCTTCTCCCCCACGGGGACCCCGAAAAAGGTGGTCTTCGGACACACCCCCTTTGCGCGGCCCCTGGTGAAGCCGGACAAGATAGGAATCGACACCGGCGCGGTATACGGGGGAAATCTCACCGCGATCATGCTCCCGGAGGAGAAGTTCATCCAGTCATTCAAGTAATCCCTGCTTGTCTTCATCTTTGCGACTGGTCTATATTCTCTCCATGTCCAAGGACTACTATCAGATCCTGGAGCTGAAGAGAGATGCCTCCTCTCAGGAGATCAAGAAGAGCTACAGGATGCTCGCCCTCAAGTTCCATCCCGACCGCAACCAGGATGACCCCGAATCGGTCGAGTATTTCAAGGAGATCACCGAGGCATACGGAGTTCTCATAGATCCCGACAAACGCCGATCGTACGACCTGCAGCGCAAGATACCCTTCACCCGGGAAACAGTGTTCAGCGACATCTTCTCCCGCCCCGAGTTCAGGGATGTCTACGAAGACCTGCCGCTCAAACAGGAATGGGTCGGCAGGATCCTCAATGTGGGCATGATATTCGCCTACGAGGCCCTCGTGGTGGGGGGAAGGCCGGGCGACATCCTGCGTCGCGGCATGATCCGTCTGGCATCGAATCGATTGAACAGGATGTTCCATGCCGTCATGGACATACACGAGAAGATCACGGTGCCCGGCAGCGTCGCCAGCAGCGGCGGGTTCGTCATGCTCGAGTACAGGCCGTCCTTTGCGCTTCGCAGGATACGGGTGAAGATACCCCGTGACCTGCAGTCCGGGACCGTGCTGAGGGTGCAGGGGATGGGCAGGAGCAACTTCAAGAAGAGGAGCGGGGATCTCTATTTACACGTGGACATCGAATCGTCGTAGATGGCGATCTGATTTTTGCCGTGGGTCTTGCCCCAGTACATGGCGATGTCCGCCATCCTGATGAGCTCGTGGGGGTCGCTTGAATCTTTCGGCAGACTCGTGAGCCCGATGGTGACGCTGACCCCCAGGGCAACCTCAACGGTGCTGCAGATGCGCTGGGAAACCACGATGGCTTCCTCGACGGCAGTCTCCGGGAAGATGATGATGAACTCCTCCCCGCCGTATCGCGCCAGGAGGTCGCAGTTGCGTGTGTTGTGCTTGAACACGTGGGCAAGGCGTATGAGCAGCTCGTTGCCTTCCTCGTGCCCTTTTGCATCGTTGAACCTCTTGAAGTCGTCAATGTCGATCATGGCGAGGGAGAGCGTCCTGGTATACCGGATGTGTCTGGATACCTCGCTCTTGAGAGCCGCCATGAGGTGACGGAAGTTGTACAGGCCGGTGAGCTCATCTGTGCGGGAAAGGTTCCGGTAGTAATCGGCAAGCTCGGCCTCCTCTTTGAGCCGCGTCTCCTCGATGATCCGTTGGATCGTGAGAAGGAGGTGATCGAGCAGTATGGGTTTGGTGATAAAATCCGAGGCCCCGAGTTTCATGCACTCCACGGCATCGCGAATCGTTCCATAGCCGGTTATCATGACCACCTGGACGTCGGGCTGGACCTTCTTGATGGTCTTCAGCACCTCGGAGCCCGTCATGCCCGGGAGGTGAAGATCCACGATGGCGAAGTGAAAGTGCTCGGCCGGGAAGAGGGAGGTGGCCTCCTCACCGCTCATGGCTGCTGTCACCTCGAAACCCCGCTCATTGAGGTAGTTCGAGATGAGCTCCAGGGTTTCCTGCTCATCATCGATTATGAGAACCTTTGTCTTCTTCAGCGCCAGGGTGGAGGCCATCTGAAACTCTGTCTCCTTTGTTTCAATTATAATACCCTTCCGCATAGTGACAACTCCAAATATCCTAACGGTCAATCCAGTTTATTTCATGAGCGGTTTTTTGCCCCCCTGGATGAATACCGTCCTCCCCTACCATTGCCCCCATAAATTCCTGTCACTTTCCTGCAGGACCAAGGGGACGTACCTCTCGATTACCACGAGCGTACCCCTTAAAGATATTGAAAGAAAAGTCCGTTAAAGACAGCGATGGAAGCGGCTTGTCTCAGGGAGCGTATTGAGCATCACATGGAGAGCATCCCGACGCTGGAGTCCAGCAGGATGAGGCTGTTCCTCACACTGCAGGAAGAGTCTTCCACCATCGAGACCATCGAGCAGGTCGTCTCCAGCGACCCCGCCATGGCGGCAAAGGTCGTGAGGCTTGCAAATTCGTCGTTCTACCGGCATACCGAAAGGCACGTGGGGATACAGCAGGCGCTGCTCACCATCGGCCTTGACATGGTGAAATGCATCGCTCTGTCCATGGCGGTCATGGAGTCGTTCGGGAGTGATGCCATCCTCATGAAATCGCTCTGGAGACACTCCTACACCGTGGGACTCGTTGCCTCTCTGCTCGGGAGTTCGAGATTCGAGAAGGAATGCCTCTTCACCGGGGGCCTCCTGCACGATCTCGGCAGGATGGTACTGCTCTGCAAGGCGCCGGAAGAGTACATCTCCCTGTATGAACGTCAGGGGCACTGGCCCGATCCTGCTCTGGAGCAGGAGGCCCTTGGCCTGGACCATGGTTGCATCGGAGAGATGGTGGCCGAGAGGTGGCATTTCCCGCCGGAGGTCGTACGGATCATCAGGCGTCACCATGAGCCCATGGACCGCTTATCCGCGCTCATCTATCTCACGGACCAGACCGTCTCCCGCAAGGAGCAGGGCCGGGAACCGGAGACGTTCGAGCATGAGGATCTGCTCAGGCGCCACCTGGGTGAAGAGTACAAAGAGCTTGTCAACACCGTGCAACACAGGTATACAACGAACTCAGCCATTGTTGAAAATCTGGGTTGAGGGGCATAGTGTCTGCCGTGAAGGATCAGCATTCTCTACGGGGCGAATCCACCGAAAATTCAGCATCTCGTGAGAAAATCCTTCTCGATCTCCTCGGCAAGGCCTCCGATTTCTACGAATATACCGTAGGGATCCTCTCGAGTATCTTCGAACTCACCGAATTCGTGTCCAGGGGTTCGCCCGAGCGGGACTTCTACGCATATGTGACCACGGTGCTCATCAAGGAATCACGGTGTGAGAATGCTTCCATCTTCATGGTGGAGGGCGCGGACGTCGTGCTCAGGGCCGCTTCCGGAATCCTCACCATGGATGCCAACGAACAGGTGAGCATGCCGCTTGGCGAAGGGGTGGCCGGCACCTGTGCGCTGGAGGGAAAGACCATCCTCGTGAGCGATGTGGGGGGGTGCGAATTCTTCAAGAAGATCGACTCCACCAAGGTCCTCATCGGGTCCATGCTCTGCGTCCCCATAAAGGAAGGTGACCGGACCCTCGGGGTCATGAACCTTTCCCACTCCCAGAAGAGCTTCTTCAACATCCACTATGTCAGGGTCTTCGAACTCCTGGGCCTGCTCATCGGACAGATGCTGACGCTGGTCCAGCTCTATGAGCTTTTCCAGCGCAAGAACACCGATCTGAGTGTGCTCCTCAAGGAAAAGGACAAGAGCCTGAGGAGCGTCACGGAACGGTACAAGGCAGTGGTGGATGCCTCCGAGGAGATGATCTTCGTCCTTGACAGCCCGGGCAATATCCTGTTCCTGAACAAGGCCCTGCAGGGCCTCTTTCCTCGGACACCCGTAACCGTGTTCGAGCTGTTCGACGAGGCTTCTGCATCACGGATCCTGGAAAGGGCATCCCGCATCGGGGCGGGAGAATCGATTGAATTCGACATGAATGTCGACGCGGGCATCAAGGACGGTATCATCGGACAGTTCTTCATCAAGCGCATTGATAAGGATCAGGTCCTCGTGATGATGCGGGACATCACGGCGAGGCGGCGCATGGAGCAGAAGACCATGCAGACCGAGAAGCTCACCTCGCTCGGCCTGCTCACGTCCGGCATCGCCCATGAGCTCAACAACAAGCTTACCCCCATCCTGGGCTTTGCGGATCTCATCGAGAGCTCCTCGCTGAGCCTCCACGACCAGAAGAGGCTCTCCGTGATCATCAACTCGGCCAGCGCCGCCAAGGGAATCGTGGAATCCCTGCTCAAATTCTCGAGGAACAAACCCCCGGAGAAGAACGTGTTCGATATGCGCGAGGTTATCAGGAGGACCATCACCCTGTATACCCCCATCATCAAGAAGCGCGGCATCACCATCTTCCACGAAGACCCTGACGAAGCCCTGTTTATTCGGGCTGACATGAACTGCATGGAGCAGGTGCTGGTGAACTTCATGAACAACTCCATCGATGCCATCGATGAGGACGAGGGCAGCATATGGGTGCGATCGTTCCTGAGAGACAGCTATGTGCACGTGACCATAGAGGATACCGGGCCCGGTATCCCGGATGGGATCATCACCAAGATTTTCGACCCCTTCTTCACCACCAAGCCCAAGGACAAGGGCACAGGACTCGGGCTGTCCATCTGCTACGGCATCATCAACGACCACAAGGGCGAGATCTGCCTGGAGAACACGAGGCACGGGGCCATGGCAAGCATGAAGATCCCCTACGTCATGAACATCGAGATGGATCAGATAGGCGTGTGTGCCGAAGAGTCGATGACAGAGGCCGTCGAAGAGGGCCGGCAGGAACGTTTCATCATCATGGTGGTGGAGGATGAGGAGGACCTTCTGGAGCTCATGGTGGACACTTTGAGCCCCTACTACACGGTGGTCACCTTCGAGAACGGAAGGCATGCCTGCGACCATCTCGACGAGTATGGGTGGGAGCTCATCATCTCGGACCTCAGGATGCCCGTGATGAACGGGATGGAGCTCTACCGTGAGGCAATCATGAGAAATCCCGACCTGAAGAAGAGGTTCATGTTCATAACCGGCGACACCTACGATTCCCAGGTAAAGGAATTCCTCGAGGACACCGGGGTGGCCTATCTGAAGAAACCCTTCAGAATCAAGGAGTTGAAGGACATCGTACGCAAGCATCTCCAGCACAGGATGGTCTCCGAGTGAGCACGAACGGGAAAAAGGTGCTCGTGGTGGATGATGAGGAGATCATCCGCTATTCGCTGAAGAACATTCTCACGGCCCACGGGTTCGAGGTGGATGCAGTGGTGAGTGCCGAGGATGCCCTGGCTAGCCTCTATGGCAGATCCTATCACCTGGTGCTCACGGACCTGATGCTGGAGGGCATGGGCGGGCTCGAGCTCGTCGAGAACATCAAGGTGATATCCCCCCGGACTCTGGTGATCGTGATCACCGGCTATGGTTCCCTCAAGACAGCGGTTGCGGCCCTGAGGCTGGGCGTCTACGACTACATCCTCAAACCCTGCGACGAGAGCGAGCTCATCATCAGGGTGCGCAGGGCTCTCGAGATGCAGACCTACGGCATGGAACAGAAGCGTCTCCAAGAGCTCAGCGCCATAGCCAAGACAGCGGTGACGCTCTCGGACCGGATCAACACACCCCTGAACATCATCCTCGGCAACATCGAGATGCTTCAGCTCACCCCGGAGCTCGAGAATCTTTCGAAGACCCAGGAGACCCTTCAAGTCATGGAGACCCAGATCTTCAGGATCAAGAAGGTCATGGATCGTCTCGCGAGGCTCACGAACGCCGAGACCAAGAGGTATCCTGCCTTGAGGGATTTCGAGATTATTGATTTGACAAGCGAGGAGGGCGATGATTAATTCGAAGAGCATCCTTGTCGTTGATGACTCGCATGAATTGACCTACGTGATCGCCGACTTTCT
>JAJFUP010000005.1 GCA_021372395.1 Deltaproteobacteria bacterium | reverse complement strand
AACCTCCTGCCCCGGTTCTTCGACGTGAGCTCCGGGGAGATCCTGGTGGGAGGCACGGACGTGAGGGACGTGACGCTGACCTCGCTGCGGGAAAACATCGCCATGGTGACCCAGGAGATGATCCTGTTCAACGACACCATCAGGGCCAACATCGCCTACGGCACGCAGAACTCTTCCCTGGACGAGATCATCGAGGCGGCCAAATCGGCCAATGCCCACGATTTCATCATGGAAATGAAGAACGGCTACGACACGGTGGTGGGAGAGAGCGGGGTGAGGATCTCGGGCGGGCAGCGCCAGCGGCTGTGCATCGCCAGGGCCATCATCAAGAACGCGCCGATCCTGATCCTGGACGAGGCGACCTCTGCCCTGGACACGGAGTCGGAGCGCGAGGTCCAGGCGGCCCTGGACCGGCTCATGAAGGGAAGGACGACCCTGGTCATCGCCCACCGGCTCTCCACCATCGTCGGTGCCGACTGGATCATCGTGCTCAACAAGGGCCGGATCGCGGAACAGGGCACCCACGACGACCTCCTGAAGAGGGGCGGCCTCTATGCGAAGCTGTACAACCTCCAGTTCGGCAGTGCTTAGGCCACTCTCCCTCCTCTACGGCTTTGGCATGCAGGTCAGAAACGCTCTGTACGACCGGGGCGTCCTCACGGTGCACAGGGTACCTCTCGTGGTGGTGAGCGTGGGAAACATAGAGGCAGGCGGTACGGGCAAGACCCCGTTTACCATGGCCCTTGCCCGGGAGCTCGCGAAGAGGGGGCGAAAGGTCTCCATCCTGACCCGAGGATACCGCGGCTCGCTGGGAGGACCGGTGATAGTCCGCGCCGGGCATCGCGTAGAAGAGGTAGGGGACGAGGCGCTGCTCATGGCCCGCTCATCGAACGTGCCGGTGATAAAGTCCCCTGACCGGGTGAACGGGGCGCTGTTCGCCCTTGTTCAGCTCGGCAGCGAGATCGTGATCCTCGATGACGGTTTTCAACACCGGAGGCTCCACCGGGACCTCGACATCGTGCTTGTGAGCAGGGATGTCACTCATGAACGCCTCCTGCCTGAAGGTCCCCTGAGAGAGCCCTCGTCATCTCTCACGCGGGCCCGGTTCGTCATCGCCATGAAGGGGGCCCCATATCCGGGGCTGCACGCCGACCTGAGACCCGACTGCCTCGTCGATGCTCTCGGAGAGGCCGCAAGCACCGACATACTCGCCGGGAAAACGGCCCTGGCATTCTGTGCCATCGGAAAGCCCTCCCACTTCTTCGCCATGGTGAAAGGACTCGGGTCAACGGTGGAGCCGATCCCCTTCAAGGACCACCACTGCTATCGCAGGGACGATATCGCACAGATCACGGACAGGGCAGCCGGCAGGGACTTCATCATCACCACGGAGAAGGACCTGGTGAAGATCGACCCTGCATGGTTCGGGAGCCTCTCGCCGAGGCTGTTTGCGGTGAGGGTGACCCTCGAATTGCCTGAACTGGGGAGCATTGCGGATGAGATCGAGAACAAGGCCGACAACCGGAATATTCCTGGACAGGGATGACACGATCATCAGGGACAGGGTCTACCTGAGCGACCCTGACGGGGTCGAGATCCTGCCCGGGGCGGCAGAGGCCATCCAGGCACTGAACCGGGAAGGCATCCCGGTGATCATGGTCACCAACCAGTCCGGAATCGCCCGCGGCATCTTCGACATGGATGCGCTGAACAGAATACACCACAGGCTCACGTCCCTCATGGCCGAAAGAGGCGCACGGATAGACGCCATCTATTTCTGCCCCCACCACCCGGAAGGAACACGGGAAGAGTACCGGGTCTCCTGCTCGTGCCGTAAGCCGGAGCCCGGGATGCTGAGGGAGGCCGCCGAAGCATTCGGGCTGGATCTGGTTCTGTGTTATATGATAGGGGACAAGCCCGACGACATCGAGGCCATCCACCGGGTGGGCGGAAAGGGGATACTCATCAATACGGAAACACACATCGCCATGGCGGTAAAACCCGAGTTCGTTGCCCGCGACATGCCTGATGCAGTGCGATGGATCCTGAAGGACATGCTTGGATGAAGATTCTGAGCAGGCTCAACAGCGCGTTCCAGTACTGGGGTACGCGCGCCATGATCAGGTTCATCCTCGCCATCCCCTACCCGGCCGCCCTTACCCTAGGCAGGTCCATCGGTGCGATCATCTGGGCCTTCATGCCCATGCGCCGGAGGATCGTGAAGATCCAGATGAGCTCCGCTTTCGGGATGGAGAACCCGTGGCGCCTCGTACTGAAGGTCTTCATGAACCAGGGGGTCATCCTGGTTGACATGGTGAGGTACGCCTTTCTGAGCGACGATCAGATCAGGAAAACGATCGTGGTGGAGGGGAAAGAGCACCTGGACGAGGCGCTTGCCACCGGCCGGGGCCTCATGCTGATCACGGGGCACATCGGCAACTGGGAGATCCTCTCCCACCTGTCAAGGCTTCTGGGCATCGAGTTCTGCGTCATGGCGGACGTGAGAAAGGACGCACGGCTCGAATCCGTGGCGGACGGGATCCGGGCGCGCTCCGGAGCCACCATCCTGCCGCCCAAGGGCAAGGCCCTCATGCTCATCCGGGAGTTGAAGAGAGGCAGGACAATCGGCATGGTGGTGGACCAGCGGGGCAAGTTAAAAGACCATCTCTTGTGCACGGTCTTCGGGTTGCCCGCCATCACGAACCCGGCTCCTTCGCTCATCGCCATCAAGGGGAAGGCCCTGGTGCTGCCGGTCTACGCCCTGAGAAAAAACCGGACCTACCATATCTGTTTCTCCCGGGCCGTGGATGCCGCAGACTTCGGTGACGGGAAAGAGGCGATTCAGACCTTGAGCGACTTCATGCAGTCCTGGGTGGCATCCGTGGTGGAGAAGTACCCGGACCAGTGGTTCTGGCTTCACAGCAGGTGGGTCAGGAGAAGGCACTTCCAAAAAACCATCAGGAGCGTCGATGACTTCAGGAGGTTTGTCCTCTCTCAGTCCGGGCTTGCCGGAGAGGACGAATGATCATTTTTGGAACACGACATGGGGTGAACTGATACAGCTGCCGGAGGGACACATGCTATGAACGTGTTCATCACTCTTCTGCAAAAGGTCAGGTATCATGTCTTTCTCGTCGTGATCAGGCTCATCCGCACCCTTCCCTACCCGTCCGTCCTCGCCCTGTTCCGGTTTCTTGCCCTCCTCGCCTGGATCGTCGACCCTTTTCACCGGAGGATCGCCAGGACCCAGATACATGCCGCCCTCGATGTGCCGAATGTCGACCGCCTCGTGATGAAGGTCTTCATGAATGAGGGAGAGCTCCTTGTGGACTCGGTGAGGTACGCCTTTCTCAGCGATTCCGAG
>JAJFUP010000281.1 GCA_021372395.1 Deltaproteobacteria bacterium | reverse complement strand
TGAGGAGAACCTGCCATGCCCAAGGACCGCATGCCCAGGGTGCTGACCCAGGATATCGGAGATGTCGATCTGCCCTACCTGCTCTACGAAGGCGACGGCCCCGCCATCGTGCTCATGCACGCCACCGGCTTTCAGCCGTGGATGTGGCATCCCATCGCCCGGGAGCTCGCCCCCCGATGGAGGGTCATTGCCCCGTATTTCTGCGATCACCGCGAGGTGGATCCCGAGAAGGGGGGCTTGAGCTGGCTCACCATATCCGAAGACCTCGCGAAGTTCTGCACGAGGCTCGGCCTGGATGCTCCGGCACTGGTTGGTCACTCCATGGGGGCAACGGTGCTCACCCTCGCGCACGCTGCATTCGGTGTGACCTCGCGCGGGATGGTCCTCATCGAGCCCATCTTCCTGCCCGAGGATTTCTACAAGATGCAGATAAGAGTGGAGGAACACCCCCTGGCCTCGAAATCCATCAGGCGGAAAGACCGGTGGGCAGGGAGAGCCGAAGCCGTCTCCTACCTCAAATCCAAGCCGCTGTTCGGCAGGTGGGACGACGAGATGCTCGATCTCTACGTCTCCTACGGCATGCGGGAATCGGACGCAGGAGGGCTCCAGCTCGCGTGCTCACCCTTGAGAGAGGCATCCCTCTTCATGGGTGGCATGCAGTACGACCCCTGGCCTCTCCTCCCCAGGGTGAACTGCCCTGTCCTGGTCCTCGAGGGTGAGGAAAGCGAGAACAGGGCCTTCATCGACCTGAAGAAGGCCGTCTCCCTCATACCGAAAGGCACGTACCGTATGATCGGCCAGGCAGGCCACCTCATCCCCATGGAGAAGCCCGGAGAGATCCTTGCCATCATCACCGAGTACCTGGAGAATACGAAGCAGTGAGACATATGTCGCGTTCGCCCGGAATGAAACACTCGCACCGGCTAGCCTGCCCGTTTTCAAGGAGAGTCCTGCCCTCATTGACACCTCTGACCTCTTCTGCCATACTTTCCCCGGGAATAGGGCCATGCAGGAATACCGCAAGATCATCCACGTCGACATGGATGCCTTCTACGCATCGGTGGAACAGCGCGACAACCCGTCTCTGAAGGGCAAACCCGTCATCGTGGGGGGAGAGCCGGACAGCCGGGGCGTCGTGGCTGCCTGCTCGTACGAGGCCCGCAAATCCGGCATCCATTCGGCCATGTCTTCGGCCAGGGCATACCGTCTCTGTCCGCAGGCCGTCTTCCTGCCGCCCCGGTTCGATGTCTACCACGCGGTCTCTCAGGAGATCATGGAGATCTTCTGCACCTACACCGACTGCGTGGAACCGCTGTCCTTGGACGAGGCCTTCCTGGATGTGACCGTGAACAAGAAGGGCATCGCCCTGGCCACCCGGATCGCACAGGACATCAGGGCGCAGATACGCCAAAAGACGCTGCTCACCGCATCGGCGGGAGTTTCATACAACAAGTTCCTCGCCAAGGCAGCTTCCGATTTCGACAAACCGGACGGGATTACCGTGGTGACTCCCGAGAGGGCATTGAGCTTCATCGCGAACCTCCCCATCAGGAAGTTCTACGGCGTGGGAAAGGTGACGGAGGCCAGGATGTACTCCCTCGGCATAAAAACAGGGGCCGACCTCATGACCACTCCCCGGGAGGATCTGATACGCGGGTTCGGAAAGACCGGCGAGTTCTTCTACCATATCGCCCGGGGGTACGACCCGAGGCCCGTGGTGGCGGAGCGGGAGAGAAAATCAATCGGCAAGGAAGTCACGCTGTCCGAGGACACGGATGACGTGGATCTCATCACCGGCATCATAGCGGATCTCAGCCGCAGGGTGTCGCGGATCATGAAACAGGAGAGTCTGACTGCCCGAACGGTCACCCTCAAGATGAAATACCACGACTTCCAGTCCATCACGAGGAGCATCACCCGCAGGAGCCCTGTCCACGATCCCGATACCATCATTCGGGAGGCGCTCCTGCTGCTCAAGGACACCGAGGCCGGGGCGAAAAAGGTGAGGCTGCTCGGGGTGAGCCTCTCCCACTTTCCGGACAACGATCGCCCGGCAGGGAAATATATCCAGCTCCTCCTGCCGTTTGATTGACCGGCATTTGGACTGGTTGTCCATGGATAGTGGACTCATCAGGTTTGATCATACCTTGTCGAGCAACCATGGTGGATCTTTCATACGAGCTTTACGCACCAGGGTGTGGCAGAGGAAAACCGGACGAGGCCATGACGAGAACTACAGACTATTTTTTCCGGTAACGAGATGCCTGGGCCGCAAGATTATTTTCTGAGACTGTTCTTCAGGATCTCTTTTTACGGCGAAGTGCCAGACTGTCGGGAAAGATGCTGATGCCGTCCGGACTCTGGGAGCAGAGTTTCTTCCACTGCTTTACATCCGAGACCTTGTAAATCACGATGGCGAGTTCGAGGGTATTTATGTCGGTCCGGATCACATCTCCCCAGATGACGAGATCCTCATTGTCGAGAACCACCTCGATGGGCCTCCCGACCAGATGAGCGGCATTGGCCGGGGTGAGGCTTTTCCTTGCTTCCATTGCAGATCCGACGATATGCAGCGACATGCCGCCGATGCTGATATTTTTCGTCTCGGCCATGGCGATGATGGTCTGGAGCCCCTTCAGGATCTTTCCGGAATCACGGCTCGAGAACGATACCCTGAGCTGTGCAGCGAGGCTCGAAGAGTATCGCTCGAATTTCCTCTTATCATTCATGGTTTTCTTCTCGTCGGACACACGGTACTTCTCGTCATTTTTCTCCTGATCCTTAATCCCTTTTCATTTTTATTTCGGGAAAGGCACATGCTCGACGTTCATGATGCACCCTTGGCTTCTCCGGTATAGTATAGTATATGGGAATGATTGATGCAGACAACGAGAACGACAGCAACCATGTCTCGAGAGAATGTGCGGCGGAGGGCAATGCATGGTATCTGACAGCACCGACAATGAGCGGCGACGGGAAAATCGCAAAAAGGTCAAGATTACCGTACTGCTCAAGGTGGGAGTTCTGCTCAGCGGACGCGGCATTGCCAAAGACATCAGCGATCACGGCATGCGCCTCATGTCCCCGCAGATCTTCAAATCCATGAGCTCCGTCCAATCAAAGGACTTTGCGGGCTCGCCTCTGAGGATCATGCTCCCGGCCGAAGCCCTTACGGTCAACGGTGTGATCGTCTGGGCCGACCTGAAGAAGGGCGAAGGGGCTGTCACTATAACGAGCACCTCCGACGACAACCGCTGGCAGGAGATCTGCTCAGGAAAGTAACCCGGGACAGTGTCCGTTGATCGGCGGACACGAGGAATCGATGAACCGGTGATGGGGCAGCAGAAGCAGGGTGGTCACTTCTCCCCGGTCAAACAGTGTGCTGCCCTATTCCTTCTTGAACATCTTCTCGAGGATTTCCCGGGCTCCGGCATGCCCTTGGGCTGCGGCTTTCTGGAACCATTCCAGTGACTGCCTCTGATCTTTCTTGGTCCCCTCACCCTTTCCGTACATGAAGCCCAGGTTGTACTGGGCATCGGCATCGTTCTGCTCGGCCGCCAGGTGGAACCAGTGCAAAGCCTCATCAAGGTTCTTGGGAACCCCTTCCCCATGATAATACATGATGCCGAGGTTATACTGCGCATCGACATTGCCCTGTTCTGCCTTGGCGAGGTATTTCTGTTCCAGGTCCGTTTTCTGTTCCAGGTTGGGCTTCTCTTCCTGTGCAGGCAAGGTCTCCTCTAGAGGGGGGTTGTCAAAGAAGGTGTCTTCGCCCACGGGTCGCCGGTGCATGTAGGCATCCCACTTGCCGGACCCGAGGATGACCACTGCCCTCTCGTGACCGCGGAACGCGGCCTTGGAGAACAAGTTGAATGCCTCCTGCTCGTTCCGTGGAACGCCGGTCCCCTTCTCATACATGGTTGCCAGGATGTACTGTGCCTCGGTATGATCCTGGTGGGAAGCCTTCATGAACCATTTCGCCGCCTCGACATCGTCCCGCTGCACCCCGTCACCCTGGAAATACATCTGGCCGAGCTTGAACTGGGAATAGACATCACCCCGTTCGGCGTCCCGACTGAGACCCTCGACGTTGTTCGCATTACCGGAGTTGGCCCGCCTGGAGAGGAGCCAGAAAAAGAGCAGGATCAGGAGGAAGAGAACAATGACGATCATCAGATTTGTCGATATACCCATACTTACGTGCTCTAAGCTATTTTCAGCAAGAAATCAATGCCTTCAACGCCTATTCTTGGCGGTTCATGCAGGAAGCCCCCACCCGGGAGGTTTCTGCATGAGCGCCGTCAGGCGTCAGGGACGATAAAAAAACCTAGATCCGGTCTATGATCCCGGCGAGTTCCGTGTCCGAGAGAATCCTTTTTGCGAATTTCACGTACTTCATGACGATGGACCGCACGGCGAGCTGTAAGGCATACGGACGTACCGGCTTCTCGAGCAGGTAATTCACACCCGAGGCCAGGCACATGTTCACGATATCCTCATCCGCCATCCCGGAGATCATCACGGTATCCTGGGTGGCGTTGGGATACGCATCGGCAATGGTTTCGAGAAATGCAAACCCGTTGCCGGACCCGACAAAGACGTCCAGAACAAAGATCATGAGCCGTCTTTCGCGGGAGAGGCAGTATGACACCGCCTCTTCGTAGTCGGTGAAGGTCAGCACTTCCCCCCACGTGTAGAACTGTTTGATGATCTCGAAAATCACCTCGCAAATATGCTTCTCGTCATCGACAATGATGAGGTCAAGCCCATCGGACATCCCCGCCTCCTATCACATGATGATTTTACCACAATCACATCCGCTCAACGAGCATGATTCATCTTTATACAGAAAATCATCCTTGAAGACAAATGGTTCCCGTGCCTTTCTCCGCATACTCTTCGGCAAGGAGAGGGTTTGACGTCAAGGGGGCCGTTTCGCCGTTACTGCCACATCCGGGTCCGCATGGACCTGTGTGCCTTTATGACAGACGTCAGACCCTTTGTCATCAGAGGGCCAGAAGTACCACGAACAGGACGCTTACGACACCGAGGGCGAGAAAATCGGCCCGAGTGGCATGCATCTCCTTCATGCGGGAGCGCCTGATCCCCGGTGTATACCCTCTCAGGGTCAGAGCCACCGCGAGGTCGTCCGCCCTGCGGAACACGCTGTGCAGGAGGGGGACGATCACGGGTACCAGGGAGTGCACCTTGCGCACGATGCCGCCCGATTCCAGGTCGACCCCGCGGGCCTTCTGTGCCTTGATGATGCGGTCCGTCTCCTCGAAAAGCAGCGGAATGAACCGTATGGCCAGCATCACGAGCAGGGCTATCTCGTCGACGGGCACGTTGAGGTAGCGTAACGGCTTCATGTACCATTCCAGAGCAGAGACCATGTCGAGCGGTGATGTGGTCAACGTTGCCAAGGTGGAGATCCAGATGGCGAAGACGAGCTGTGAGCCTACGCGGCAACCGCTGATGAGCCCCTGATAGGTGGCGAAGGGGATAAAGAGCGGATCTCCGGGGGTCATGAACAGGTGGAGAACGGCTGTCAGCGCGAACAGCCAGAGGAACGGGGTCAGGCCCGCGACCAGGTTTTTGATGGGGATCTTTGATGCGAACGTGAAGAGGATGCAGACACCGAAAAAAAGCACGAGGGGCAAAGCGTTCTCGATCTGGAAGGTCACTGCGATACCCAGGCCCATGAGAAAGAGTTTCACCCGGGAGTCCAGGTTGTGCACGCAGGATTCACGTGGCAGGTAGGTTCCCAGCGTCATCCTCATGGAACCACCTATAGCGGAACGGTGCGCGATAGTCTACGGTTGAGAGTTCAGCATGTGCTCGGCGATCTGGATTGCATTGAGGGCCGAACCCTTCCTGATATTGTCGGACACGATCCACATGGCGATCCCATTGTCCGAGGAGAGGTCTTCCCGTATCCTCCCCACGAAGCATTCATCGTTTCCCGTGGCGTGGATGGGCGTGGGATAGAGATTGTTCGAAGGGTCGTCTTCCACCCTCACTCCGGGCGTCTGTGCGAGGAGTTCCCGCACCTGGGAAGCCGTAATCTTTCTCGCTGTCTCAATATTGACCGACTCTGCGTGTGAGTAGAACACCGGTACGCGCACACTCGTGGCGCAGATCCTCATGTGTCTGTCTTCGAAGATTTTGCGGGTCTCCGCGATGATTGCCATCTCCTCTTCGGTGTACGCGTTGTCAGTGAAAGAACTGATGTGTGGAAGGGCATTGAACGCGATCTGGTGCGGGTAGACCGCCAGGGTGACGTCCCGGAAGTTGAACAGGTCCCTGATCTGGGTGGTGAGCTCATCCATGGCAGGCTCGCCGCTGTCCGAGACCGCCTGATAGGTGGAGACGATGATCCGCCTGATCCGCGCAGACCTGTGGATCGGCGCAAGCGGCAGCACCAGCTCGATGGTTGCTCCCCGGGGGCTCGCGATGATACCCCTGTGAGTGCGGATCTTTTCGGCGTTGATCTCCGGCACCACGAGGGGAACCTGCTCATCCAGGGCGAAGCAGGAACTGAGGTCGATGACAACGGCGCCTGCGGAAACGGCCATTGGGGAGAATTTGCCGCTCGTTGCCCTGTCCGTGGCGAAGAAGGCGATGGCCACGCCAGAGAAAGATCCTTCGTCGAGGGCGGCCACCGGGATATCCGCTCCCCGGAACTCAACCCTTTCACCCACTGAACGCTTCCTGCCCAGGAGAACCAGCTCGCTTACCGGAAAGTTCCTCTCGTCGAGTATCCTGACGATCTCGCTGCCGGTAACCCCCGTGGGCTCCACCACGGCGACCTTCAACCAAGATGGCATATATCTTCTCCGAATGGTATCCTGTCTGTATTCCCGTTGTCAGGGCATGCCGAAGGGCCTTTCCTAGATGCTGCCCCTTTTCCTGATATGCTCGATGAGACCGCCGTCCGCGATGAGCTCCTGCATGAATGCCGGAATGGGCCGGGCCGTGAACTCGCCTCCGGTCGTGAGGTCCCGGATGAGCCCGGTGCTCGCGTCGACCTCCACGAGATCGCCTTGACCGATGGCCCTCGACGCCTCGTCTGACTCGAAGATGGGCAGCCCCATGTTGAAGCTGTTCCGGAAGAAGATCCGGGCAAAGCTTGAGGCGATAACGCAGCTCACGCCGACCGCCTTGATGGAGATGGGGGCGTGCTCACGCGACGAACCGCATCCGAAGTTCTTGCCCGCCACGATGATGTCCCCGGGCTTTACCTTTGTGGGGAACTGCGGGTCCGCATCCTCCATACAGTGTTTCTTCAGCTCGCCGGGGTCCGAGGTGTTGAGATAGCGGGCCGGAATGATGGCGTCGGTGTCGATGTCATCCCCAAAGCGCCACGCGCTTCCCTTGAAGATCATGGCAGCACCTCCTGGGGGGCCGATATCCTGCCGGTTACGGCAGACGCGGCTGCCACCGCGGGTCCGCTGAGGTAGACCTCGCTCCCCGTATCGCCCATCCTGCCCACGAAGTTCCGGTTCGTGGTTGCCAGGCCCTTTTCGCCTTTTGCCAGAATGCCCATGTGCCCGCCGAGGCACGGACCGCAGGTGGGCGGGCCGACAATGGCCCCGGCATCGAGGAACACCCCGATGAGGCCCTCGGAAACGGCCTGGCGGAACACGAGCGGGGTTGCGGGGAGGATCAGGCACCGCAGGCCCTTTGCCACGCGGTTGCCTTTCATGATCCTGGATGCCACGCGAAGGTCTTCGATACGCCCGTTCGTGCAGGACCCGATGACCACCTGGTCGATCGCCACCTCCCCTACCTCGCTGATGCCCCGGCTGTTCTCGGGCAGGTGCGGGAAGGCGACCTGCGGCTCGATATCCGCGCAGTCGAAAATGGTGGTCGACTCGTAGACCGCATCGGGGTCGCTGGCATACAACGTGTACGGGCGTGTGGCGCGAGGCTTCACATAGGCTTCGGTCTTTTCATCCGGCGCCATGATGCCCGCCTTGGCACCCGCCTCGATGGCCATGTTGGACATGCTCAGGCGGTCGCTCACCTCGAGGGCATCGATGCCCGGGCCTTCCATCTCCATGACCCGGTAGAGAGCGCCATCCACACCGATCTTCCCGATGAGGTAGAGGATGAGGTCCTTGCCCCCTACCCAGGGACGCAGCTCTCCGTCGAAGACGAACTTCATGGTCTGCGGGACCTTCATCCATGCCTGGCCGGTCATCATGGCCGCCGCGAGGTCGGTGCTTCCGACGCCGGTGGCAAATGCACCCAGCGCCCCATAGGTGCATGTGTGGCTGTCGGCACCGATGACGAGGTCGCCGGGCACTACGAGCCCCTTCTCGGGAAGCAGCGCATGCTCCACCCCGGCCTCGCCCCCATCGAAGAAACGGGAGATGCCCTGCTGCCTGGCAAAGTCCCTCACGAGCTTGCACTGGTTGGCGGATGCGATGTCCTTGTTCGGCGTGAAATGGTCGAGGACGAAAACGACTCTGTCCGGGTCCGGGAGCCTCGTAAGGCCGCTCGACCCGAAGGCCTGGATGGCGATGGGAGCCGTGATGTCGTTGGCCAGCGCCACGTCGACGCTCACCTTTATGATGTCGCCCGGCCGGAATTCAGGGGTCTTCGTGTGCGCGGCCAGGATCTTTTCCGCAATGTTCATTCCCATTGACGCTCCTCTACAGGTTCGGCAGTTCGCCGGACTTTTTGTTCCTGAGAAACTCTATCCGATTCATGGCGTTGATCAGGGCCTTGGCGGATGCCACGAGGATATCCGGATCCGATCCCTGACCCACGGCCGTCATTCCCTTGTCCATGAGCTCCACGGTCACCTCTCCCTGGGCATCGGTTCCGCCGGTGATGGAGCTCACGACGAATCGCCTGAGCTCGGCAGCGAACCCGGTCATGCTGATGATGGTCTTGAAGAGGGCATCCACGGGACCATTCCCGAAGCCCGCCTGACGGACCAGCTTCCCCTCCACCATGAGATGCACGGTTGCAGTGGGAACCGCGACCGTGCCGGAGGTGACATTGAGGTGCTTAAGCTCGTACTTGTCCGGGACCCGGTAGATCTCCTCGATGACGATGGCCTCGATGTCGGCGTCGAAGATCTCTTTTTTCTTGTCCGCGATCTCCTTGAAGCGTTTGAAGACCTTTTTCAGGTCCTTGTCGTTCACATGGTACCCGAGAGATTCGAGGCGTTCGCCCAGCGCATGCTTCCCCGAATGCTTGCCGAGCACGAGCTGTGACATCCCGAGGCCCACGGTTTCCGGGGTCATGATCTCGTAGGTGGAGTGCTCCTTGAGGTAGCCGTCCTGGTGGATTCCCGCCTCGTGAGCAAAGGCGTTCGAACCCACGACGGCCTTGTTTGGCTGGACCGGGATGCCGGTGACGTGAGACACGAGCCTGCTGGTGGGGAAGATCTGGGTCGTGTCGATGCCGGTGTAGAGGCCCTTGTAGAGGTCCTTTCTCACCGTGAAGATCATGGCGATCTCCTCCAGCGAGGTGTTTCCCGCACGCTCTCCGATGCCGTTGACCGTGCACTCGACCTGCCTTGCACCGGCAAGCACAGCAGCCACCGAGTTCGAGGTGGCAAGCCCGAGGTCGTTGTGGCAGTGGACGCTCATGGTGACGTCGTCAATGCCCCTGACATGCCTTTTCAGGTACGTGATGAGGTTGGAGAACTCCTGGGGATTCGTGTATCCCACGGTGTCCGGTACATTGATGGTGTTGGCGCCAGAGGCAATGGCAGTGCTGAAGACTTCGACCAGAAAGTCCCAGTCCGATCGGGTCGCATCCTCTGCCGAGAATTCCACACTCTCGGACAGCGAGCGGCAGATGCCCACGGCATTCTCCACCGATCCGAGCACCTCGTCCTTGGTCATCCGCAACTTGTACTTCATGTGGATGTCGGACGTGGCGATAAAGGTGTGCAGCCCGGGGTTCTTCGCTTCCCTCACTGCGTCCCAGGCGGTTCGGATGTCTTCCTCCCGGGCCCGGCACAACCCGATGACCGTGGGCCTCTTCACCACTCCGGCAACGGCCTGCACCGCATCGAAATCACCGGGCGAGGAGACCGGGAACCCCGCTTCTATCTTGTCCACCCCCAGGATCTCGAGCTGCTTGGCCACAAGGACTTTTTCATGGACATCCATGCTGGCGCCGGGGGACTGTTCTCCGTCCCTCAGCGTGGTGTCAAATATGATGATCTTGTCCTGAGACGCTTTCATGCACGTTACTCTTTACCTCTTTTTTCTCTTTCCTGAAGGAGAACAGGTACGCAACACCGTTCCAGAGGGCACCACCCACGATAAAGGTCATGGCGAGGACGAAAAACATGAGTTCCGGTGCCAGGGCTACGATCACGAGCAAAAGGACGCCTGCCACGAGCAGTTGGAAGGGGTGGGCCTTGATGTAGCCGATGTGCTTGAAGCTCGGGTACGGGATGCTGCTCACCATGAGGAACGAAAGGACGTAGACGCCCACCAGGATGGTCAGGGCCGGGAACGATCCCGTCAGGCCGGTGAGCAGGTATGTGCTGGAAATAGCTGCAGCCGCCAGGGGAATGGGCAGCCCGGTAAAGTGTGTCATGCCGCCCGAGGTGTCGATGTTGAACCGGGCGAGCCGCAAGGCCCCGCAGGCCACGAAGAGGAAGCTCGCGATGAAGCCGAACTTGCCGTAGGAACTGAGCTCCCAGAGATAGACCAGGATTGCAGGGGCCACGCCGAAGGCCACCAGGTCCGAGAGCGAATCGAACTCCTTGCCGAATTCGGAGGTGGAGTTCGTCATGCGGGCGACCCTTCCGTCGATGCCGTCGATGAAACCCGAGATCAGGATGAAGATGGAAGCCATGTAGTAGTTGCCTTTGAGCGAGAACATGATGGAGTAGAAGCCGCAGAAGAGGCTCAGGGCGGTGATGAAGTTCGGCAGAAACGGCACAGCACGTTTTCTTTTTTCCGTTGCGTCACGCTTTCTTCTCATTGAAGCCTCCCGATGACGGTTTGTCCGGCACAGACCTTGTCTCCCCGCTTGCAGGTCACGACAAACCCCCGGGGGAGCCAGCACTCCACGCGCGACCCGAACCTGATGAGCCCGATCTTTTCACCCGGCTCCACTGCCTGACCGGCAGTCAGCCAGCACACGATCCTTCGTGCCACAAGCCCTGCGATCTGATCGACTCTGAACATACCCCTGTCGGTGCTCAGATAGATGATCATGCGTTCGTTGTCATCGGTCTTCTTTCCCATGCTCGCCACGTGGAAGGTACCCGGCCGGTAGCGCACCTCCTGCACCGTGGCCTTCACCGGGGAACGGTTGACGTGGACGCTGAACACGGACATGAAGATGGACACCTTGGAGCATGGTCCCACCCTGTCTTCTTCTGTTTCCACCACGTCCAGCACGGTTCCGTCAGCCGGCGAGATCACGAGATCATCCCCGGAGGGAGTCACCCGGTCGGGATCCCGGAAAAACCACGTGACGAACAAAAGAGGCAGAATCCCCAGAACCCGCAGGGCAAAAGCTCTCGTTCGGAACAACAACGCAGCAAGCAGTGCTGCAACACCGATGAATGGGTACCCTTCTTTACGGATATTCACTATAAGCCGCTCCACTGTGTATGGGGTGGGTTCCTAACTCCAGGCATCCTTTTGCCGGACAGGCCAAAAGACCTGGCCGACCCTTGATATTCTTCTATCTTCTGTCTCCTTGCCTCTTATCGTTTCACTCTTGGGCAAATCGCTCGTATCTAGTTGACCTTCTTGTCCACCTTTCTGTCTTTGGCGATCCAGGGCATCATGTCCCTCAAGGTGGCGCCGGTCTTTTCGATGAGATGTTCCTCTCCCATCCTCGTGAGTGCGTTGAAGGTCGGTCTTCCTGCAAGATTCTCGAGGATCCACTCCCTGGCAAAGCTGCCGTCCTGGATATCCGCAAGGATGTCCCTCATCGTATCCTTGACGTTCTCGTCGATGAGCATGGGTCCCCTGGTGATATCGCCGTACTGGGCGGTGTTGCTGACAGAGTAGCGCATGTTGGAGATGCCGCCTTCGTAGATGAGGTCAACGATGAGCTTGAGTTCGTGGAGACACTCGAAGTAAGCCATCTCAGGGGCATAGCCCGCCTCGACCAGGGTCTCGAACCCCGCCGTGATGAGCGCGCTCACCCCGCCGCACAGGACGGCCTGCTCGCCGAAAAGATCGGTCTCCGTCTCCTCCTTGAACGAGGTCTCCAGGATCCCGGCCTTACCGCCGCCGATGGCACTCGCATAGGACAGCGCCAGGTCTTTTGCATCCCTGGCGGGATCGGTATGGATTGCGATGAGCATGGGTACACCACGTCCCTGGGTGTACTCGTACCTCACCATGTGCCCGGGAGATTTCGGTGCGACCATGAAGCAGCCCACTCCCTCGGGCGGCGTGATCTGTCCGTAATGGATGTTGAAGCCATGGGCAAAGACGAGGTACTTGCCCTTTTTCATATGGGGAGCGATGTCCGCCTTGTACACTGAAGCCTGAAGCTCATCGGGGATGAGCACCATCACCACGTCGGCCCACTTGGCCGCATCCGGGGGGCTCATGACCTTGAGGCCGGCCTTTTTTGCCTTTGCCTGGGAGGGACTACCCTCCCGGAGACCAACGACCACCTCGACCCCGGAATCCTTGAGGTTGTTGGAGTGGGCATATCCCTGGGAGCCGTACCCTATGACAGCAACCTTCTTGCCCTTGATGAGGGCCGCGTTCGCATCTTTATCGTAATATGCTTTCATTCTTCGGATTTCCTCCTTCCGTGCATTTCTCTTTCCATGATAATGGCGCCTGTGCGTATGAAGTCGATGATCCCCATGGGGGAGAGCAGGTCGACGAAGGCCTGGAGCTTGTCCTTGTCTCCCGTGAGCGCCAGCGTATAAGAAAAGGGAGAGACATCCACGACCCTGGCCCGGAATATGTCGGCCACCCGGAGCGCCTCGGCCCTTGTCTCGGCCCTGGCATTCACCTTGACGAGGATCATTTCCCTCTCCACAAAGTCTTTTCCTACATAATCCACAACCTTTATGACATTGATGAGCTTGTTGAGCTGTTTCTTGATCTGTTCGATTACCTGGTCGTTCCCGTCTGTGGTGATGACCATCTTCGACTTCGTCGGGTCGAGGGTGGGGGCAACCGAGAGCGACTCGATGTTGAATCCCCTTCCTGAGAACAGACCCACGACCCGGGACAGGACACCGGCCTCGTTGTCTACCAGAACTGATATTGCGTGCCTCATGAGCTACCTCACACGAGCAGCATGTTGTTGATGGGTGCGCCCGCCGGCACCATCGGGTACACGTCTTCTTCCGGTTCCACCACGAAATCCACGAACACCGGCCCTTTTATCCTGAGGGCCTCGGTTATGACATCCTTCACTTCGGAGGGCTCCCGGGCACGTAAACCGTGGGCACCGTAGGCCTCGGCGAGCTTGACGAAATCCGGGGATATGGTCAGTGCGGTGTGGGAGTACCTGCCTTTGTAGAAGAGCGACTGCCACTGGCGTACCATGCCGAGAAACCCGTTATTGAGGATCATGACCTTGACCGGCAGATTGTACTGAACGACGGTGGCAAGCTCCTGGATGTTCATCTGGATCGACCCGTCCCCGGCGATGTCTATGACCGTACGCCCGGGGAAGGCAACCTGTGCGCCGATGGCCGCAGGGAACCCGTACCCCATGGTCCCGAGCCCGCCGGAGGTGAGGAAGAGCCGCGGCCGGGAAAACTTGTAGAACTGAGCGGTCCACATCTGGTTCTGGCCGACCTCGGTGGCGACAATGGTATCATCCGGTGCGATCTCGTCGATGGCCTCGATCACGTACTGGGGCTTGATGGCGGAACTCTTTTCATACCGCAGCGGCTGATCCTTCTTCCACGTATCGATTCGGGAGAGCCAGGGTTCGATGTTCTTGCGGAGATCCTGTATCTCCCTGGTCTTCGCTTCGAGGTCGCCAAGCATGTCCTTGAGCACGATCCTGCAGTCGCCCACCACGGGGAGATCCACCTGCACGTTCTTGCTGATGGAGGTGGGGTCGATGTCGATATGGATGATCTTGGCCTTGGGTGCAAACTCGTCTATCTTCCCCGTCACCCGGTCATCGAAACGCGCTCCGACCGTGATGAGACAATCCGTCTCGGTGATGGCCATGTTCGCCGCATAGGTCCCGTGCATCCCGAGCATGCCGAGCGAGAGAGGGTCTTCCGCAGGGAATACCCCGAGGCCCATCAGGGTGGTGGTCACCGGGATGCGCATCATCCGTGCAAAGTCGGTGAGCTCCTTTGAGGCGTTCGAATGGACAACCCCCCCTCCTGCATAGATGACGGGTCTCCTGCTCTTCAACAGGGTGCTCACGATGCGCCTGACCTGTCCGTGATGGCCCCGGTAGGTGGGACTATAGCCTTCCAGACAGACCTTGTCCGGTGAATTGAAGCTGATGAGGCTCTTCATGACGTCCTTGGGGATGTCCACGAGCACCGGGCCCGGCCTGCCGGTACTGGCGATGTAAAAGGCCTCCTTGACGATCCGGGGCAGATCGGCCACATCCTTGATCAGGTAGTTGTGCTTGGTGCACGGCCGCGTGATCCCCACGATATCCGCCTCCTGGAAGGCGTCGTTTCCGATGAGATTGGTGGAAACCTGACCGGTGAACACCACGATGGGGATCGAGTCCATGCAGGCGGTGGCTATGCCGGTGACCGTGTTCGTGGCGCCCGGTCCCGAGGTGACCAGACACACGCCTACCTTACCGCTCGCCCGTGCATACCCGTCCGCAGCATGCACCGCTCCCTGCTCATGCCGGGAGAGAATGAACTCTATGTCCGGTGCGTCGAGGATGGCATCGAAGATGTCGAGGACTGCCCCGCCGGGGTAGCCGAAGACATGCTTCACGCCTTCACATCGTAATGCCTCTAAAAATGCGCAAGCTCCGCTTATCTTCTTCATAATCATGTGTTCTGACCAGCAGTGTATCTCAAAAAAAGGAAGACCCTGCGATCCGGGTCACTCGTTCCGGTATCTGCGGAGGATCTCCTCAATCAAATCTTTTCCCTGCAGCTTGAGCTTCTGGAGCTCCTTGCGGCGTATCTCTTCTTCCGTGCTCAGGTATCTTCGTTTGTTGAACTGATCAAGCTTTTCCTCATACTCGAGGTGCTCATCCCAAAGCCGCTTCAGCTCTTTATCTTTTGGGATGAGCTTGCGAATGAGCTGCAAATCCGTATCTTCCATATGCTTCACCCCTCGGCCGTTTCGGTAAGCTCCATCTAGACCACAGATACATCCCCCTGTCAACAGGCGGTTGCACCTATAGATATGCGACTTTTCACAGGTTCACCGATCTGCTATAGAATCCTTCAAGATGAAATTGAACGCACCCACGAAGATGACCGGCAGCATCGTGATACTCGGTGACACGGGGCTTCCCGTCTTTCTCATCGACTCACCCCGCCCCTTCCTGTTCGATGCAGGCATGAGCTTCATGGGGCCTGTATACGTCAAGGCCCTGGAGGAAGCTCTCGGCTCCAGGCAACCCTCCGTGCTCTGCGTCACCCATTCTCACTACGACCACATCGGGGCATGTTCCTCCATCAAGGATCGCTTCAAAGGCCTGAAGATCGCAGGGCACCCCCTCGTGAGGGAGGTGATGAAAAAACCCGGGGCAGTAGCATCCATGACGCACTTGAGCGATATCGTCAGACAGATGCTGGGCACCATGGACCCCTGCACGGAATTCAAACCCCCGCAGATCGATCTGATCCTCCGGGAGGGTTATACGCTCGAGCCGGGCGATGGGATCGTGATCACGGTCCTCGAGACGCCCGGACACACGAGAGACTCGGTGACCTACCTCATCGATCCTCCCGGGGCCGTGGTCCCGGGAGAAGCCCTCGGTGTGGTCCAGCTGGACGGCGACATCTGTCCGGAATTCCTCACCGACTTCGACTCATACGTGGCTTCGGTGAAAAAGATCCTTGCCAGGAGACCGTCCATGATCCTCATGCCCCACGGCCCGAGCCTCACGGGAGACGATGCAGCAGAGTTCCTCGAGAAAGCGATCCCTGCCGCTCATGCATGGAGAGACATGATTTCCGAGGCCCTCATGGAGTGCGGCCGGGATGTCGATGGTACGACGGGACGGCTCTTCGAGAGGCTCTATGACCCTTCCCGCATCGGTCAGGAAAAGAATGCCTTCCTGATGAACCTACGGGCCAAGGTGAACTGCATTGCCAAGCTCGAGAGACAATGATACCGGACTCCCTGACCTGCCGGTTCTACAGCCTCACAAAGAGAAAGATCCTGTCCATGATGTGCACGACCATACAGACGGCCAGGAGGAAGGCAGACCCCCGGTGGGCGGTGAGCCACACCGCCCGGTAGTTCCTGTTGATGTAGAAGCCATAGCCGCCCAGCGATGCCGCTGCAAGAAGCGTCATGCCGGTGATTGCCCCGGTCACGGACAGGGTGCCGGACAGCCAGACCGAGCCGAAGTGAACCGCGAACACGCCGATGGCAGACATCCCGAAGAACCGGTGATTCTTCACCATGAAGCGCATGAAGGTCTTGTATCGCCCGGCGAAGCCGGGATCCCATGCCGAGAGCATTCTGCCGTATTCCCTGTTTATCTGCTTGAGGCTGAAGTTCAGCAGGGCCAACATCACCGATGCAGCGACGCACCATCCGAAGAACTTGGTCCAGGTCATGGGGGGCTACTCTCTGCAGCGGATTCCTGTTTCACCATCGTGTGTTCCAGACTAGCCCCGCAACGCGCCCAAGTCAAGGAACTCCGCGCACACGCCTTAAGGTGACGGACCTCGGTAAAGGTGCACCTCCATTGCTCCGATAACGTGGTCAAGCTATGGACGTATACCTCGCACGGCAGCCCATATTCGACAGGAACAGAGAAATCTTCGCGTATGAGCTCCTCTTCAGGGGGGGCATGGAGAACTTTTTTCCGGACATCGACGGCGACAGCGCCACCTCCCGCCTTCTCTCGAACACCTTTTTCAACACCGGCCTGGAGCAGATAACCGGAGGCAAGCGGGCGTTCATCAACTTCACCCGTGAGCTCATCATGAAGCGTGCTGCCATGCTCTTCCCGGCCCAGCTCACCACGGTGGAGATACTTGAAAACATCCGTCCCGACTGCGAGATCGTCGACGAACTGAAAGAACTGGTGCGGGAGGGCTATGTCCTCGCCCTGGACGATTTCCTCTACAGCCCCGAACTGGAGCCCTTCATCGAGCTTGCAGACATCGTCAAGATCGATTTCAAACAGTCTTCACACCAGGAGATCATGGCCGACGCCGCATGGTATCTCAGCAAGGACAAGAAGCTCCTGGCGGAAAAGGTCGAAACCTCCGAGGAGTTCGATCTGGCCCGGTCCCTGGGATTCACCTACTTTCAGGGGTACTTTTTCAGCAAGCCGCAGCTCATCAGGAAGGTCGACATACCCACGCTGAAGATGAACATGTTGAACATCATGGCCGAGGCGCGAAAGGACGATTTCAATTTCGGCCGGCTCGAGTCCCTCATATCACGGGACCTGGGGATCTCGTACAAGCTCCTCAGGTATCTCAACTCCCCCTATTATCGAAGGCTCTCGGAGATATCCTCCATTCGTCAGGCCATCGTCATGCTCGGCGAAAAGGGGATACATCAGTTTCTCGGCGTCATCATCCTCTCCGAGCTGAGCCAGGACAAACCGGACGAGCTGCTCAAGAGCTCGGTGATACGCGCCAGGATGTGCGAGAACTTCGGTACGCTGAAAGGGCAGCGAGACTCCTCCGAGCTTTTCACGCTGGGTCTCTTCTCCCACATCGACGCCATCCTCGACAACACGATGGAGCACATCATGACCATGCTCCCGCTCTCCGAAAGCATAAAGAAGACCCTTCTGGGTGAAAAAACAGCCTTGAGCGACTATCTTGATCTTGCGACAAGCTATGAATACGCCGCCTGGGACAGTGTGGAGACGCTGTCGCCGGCTCTGGGAATCGCCCCTGAGAACCTCCCCCAGATCTACCTCGATGCCCTGGGTTGGGCGGATTCCCTCTGCGCGGTGGAAAATTCATAGACATCAGGCATCGGGCGCTCTGTCACCGAATGGCGCTCCTGCCCCTTTCAGGGATGCTCCGTGGCATACTGGTCGAGGTAGCCACGGATATATTGCTCCACTCGCGTACCGGGCTTGTAGACGCCGAAGTGCCCCTCGCAGAGAACGTCGGCTTCGAGGGCCAGGAGTTTCTCCATGGACCGTCTCCACTGGGCGATGTCCGACCTGAACTCGCGGCTGAAGGGCCCGTGGATGTCCTGACCGAAAAGGATGCGCTGCCCCTGCCTGTCGATATAGACGGAGATGGACCCCGGCGTGTGCCCCGGGGTATGGAGGCAATGGATCTCGTCATCGCCGCAGGTTATGGTCTCGTGCTCCCCCGTGAGGCGGGAGTCCACCGTGGTCTTCGGCAATCTGGTATTGTACCAGCGTGCAGCCGTGAGTGAGGGATCCCCGGACTCGACGGCATCCGCATCGAGATCGTGGGCCACGACAGTGCAGCGGAATTTCTCCCGGAAGAACGATGCCGACCCGATGTGATCCACGTGGCAGTGGGTAAGCACCAGGGTGGTGAGCCCTCCTGGATCGAGCCCTGCCTCCCGTATGTTCTCCACAATGACATCCGGGTCCTTCCCGGCCCCGCAGTCGATCATGACAAGCCCTTCCCCGCACGACACGACATAGACAGCCGCATCCTGCGGGTGGGAGTAATCCATACCTCCCACCAGGTAAACACCATCGGTTATTCGTTCGAATTCACCCATGACACCTCCGCTGTGCGACATCACCCTTCGACACCAGGGGCACATCCGGTATCCCTGCCCTTTCAATCTGCCGGTCATCAGCATACCCGAGGGAGAAGGCAGCGGCAATGCCGAATTCCACCCCTCCACCGGCCCGGGATCAGTCTCTCGCCTTGAGCCTGCGGTCCTGAAGGATAGAGAGGGTAAATCGGGCACCGGGGTCTAGCTGGGGCACCACGGAAATGTCACCACCGACCTTGGCCATGGCAATACGCGCCTCGGTCAGGCCGAGCCCTGTCTTCATGGGGTCGGTGGAATAAAACGGCGCAAATATGGTCTCCATATCGTCGCGCACCCCGGGACCGTAGTCCCTCACACCGATGCGTACATACCCGCCTGAGCAGGCGATCTCGACATGGATCTTTTCCGTGCCGGTTTCCACGGCGTTCTCAAAGATCCGTAAAAAAGCCACCCGGACGTGCTCGGGATCACAAAAGGCCGAAACCTTGCCCGGTGAGCTCACGTGCACCGGAACGGGGCATGCCACCGTGGACAGCGTCTGCCGGACGAATCCGCAGATGTCCACCTCCCTTAAGGAGTGCTCCATCCTCACGAGCGCCTCGTATCGTTCGATCCTCTCGATCATGTCCTCGATGCGCTGAATGGAGGAATAGATCCCGGAGAGTGCCTGTTCCCACTTCCTGGTCTTCTTCTCCCCGTCACGCTCCAGCCTCCTGATGTATGCGCCGATGACGGTGAGCGGATTTCTCAGTTCGTGGGAAAGACCGTCGATCATCCGGCTCAGGTCGTTTGCCTGGAGACTGAGCCGGTGCTGCATGGCCCTCAAGTCGGTAATGTCCCTGCCGATGACGGAGAGTGCGTAGATATGCCCTTCCTCCACGAGCGGCGTGCTCAGCAGGGAGAATATCCCGATCCTTCCGTTCAGGAGGTGCAGCCGTACCTCACAGCGCGCCGGGACACCGCGTGCGTACCCCTTGGTAATCATCTGGGTGAGGCTCGCGTGGTCGTCCTCGAGGACATGGTCGATGAATGAGTCCCCTGCTGCCTGGTTTTCTTTTTCCCCGAGGTAATGTCTGAAGGTTTCGTTGCAGAACATGATCTTGCCCGTGGGCCCCAGGATGAAGATGAGATCGTTGGCGTGTTTGATGATGGCATTGTGGCGCCTGCTGTCGCGGATCAGCTGCTGCTGCTTTTCCTGTATGGCACGGTCCTTTTCGCCGATGGAGCGGATGAGGTGATCGCCGATCTCAAAGGACTCGCTCATCTCGGTATACAGGAGGGCCATGGCCTTGATGACGGATACATCCCCGGGGATCACCCCCATGACACCTTCAGGAACATCTGCCGGCTCCTGGCCGTTGTGCACCAGGTATATGCGCCGGGAGGCGATGTCCTCCGCATATGCCTGCTGCGGCCTGTCGATGAAGACCAGGCAGTTCTCCGGGGTCTCGTCAAGGCTTTCCACCCGACGGATGCCAAGGTCCTGGAGCATTGGGTTGTCTCCGAGCCAGTAGACGTCCATAGGCATTCATTCGGGAAAGAGGCATATTTTCTTTACTCCGGCCATCAAAGCGTTGCACACATACCTGCTTTGCGTTAGAAGAATGCCATGGCTCGCAATCGACCACTCGTGGGGGTTGCACTCGACAGCGGAGGGGCCATGGGCGGCGCCCACATCGGGGTGCTCCAGGTACTTGCTGAAAGCAGGATCCCCATTGACATCATCGTGGGTTCCAGCGCCGGTGCCGCAGTGGGAGCATTCTACGCGACAGGCAAGCTCGAGGCCTTCAAGGAGCTCATCACGGACCTGTCGTTCATCGACTCGTTGAGCTACTATGTCGACCCTGTCTTCCCCTCGTCAGGCCTCCTCGCAGGCAACCGGGCCAGAAGATTCATCCATGACCTGGTGGGCGATACCCTCATCGAGGATCTCCCCATAAGGTACATTGCCGTTGCCACCGATCTGCTCTCGGGCGAGACCGTGCCCATAGACCGGGGATCGCTGACGGATGCGGTACTGGCAAGCATCTCCATGCCGGTCATATTCAGGCCTGTCGTCCACATGGGGCGGATGCTGACGGACGGCGGCGTCTCGGACCCCCTGCCCCTGGATGTACTCAAATCCCTTTCGCCGAACATCACCATCGCCTGCAACCTTCACGCAAAGGTCCCCAGGCGGTTCTCCTCGGCAAAGAGGCAAACCATCATCCGTGCGGAGCAAACCGCCCAGACCGGTGAAGAGGAGGCCCTTGCCTCATGGATCATCGAGCATGTTACGAACCTTCTGGAATCCCCGAAGATGCCGGACCGTCTCAAGACGTTTGCCATGGACCTGATGCAGAAGGTAAACTCGACCCAAACATTTTCGCAAACAGAGATCGAATTCATCAGGACGTTACAGGAGCAGCTCATCCAGGCCAAAGACAGGTTCCTTGAGACCATCGGGGAAAGATTCCCCGCAAGACGCGAGAGCAGCAAGCTCAATATCTTCGAGATCCTGTCGAGTTCCATGAACATTCAGCAGTACCAGAAAAACCGCCTCATGCTTCTGTACGATCCGCCGGATGTTCTCATCGAGCCGGACGTGACGGATGTCGGGTCACTCGAGTTTACCCTGGGTGAACACACGATCGTTGAGGGAAGGAAAAAGGCTCTTGCCGCGCTCCCCGAAATCCGGAAACTCTTGAGAGAAAAGCAGAGGTCTATTTCACCAGCTGGAGGTTCATCTTCTTGAGCCTCTCGGCCAGCGTGGTGATGATCTTGTTCGCCACCTCGGGGTTCTCATTGATGATCCGTTCGAGGCCGCCGTCCTGGACCGGGATGACCTCCACCATGCTTTTCCCCATGGAGCGGATGGTGGCGCTCCTCGACTCGTTCAGGATGAAGCTCATCTCGCCGAAATATTCCCCTGGGTTTTTGATGATGCCGATCCGTACGCCCTTCTTGAGCACCTCGAGGCCGCCCTCTGTCTGGTAGAGCTTGAAGATCTCGGTGCCGCTGGTCCCCTCCTCGATGATGACCTGGCCGTCATTGTATTCCTTCAGGTCGAGGTTGATGGTCTCGCCGTAGGGGATGTTGGCCTCGGCAATGGAGGTGGTCTGTTCGAGCTGGAGAAAGGCCGACCGCATGACCGTGGCCGCAAGAGCGGGTTTGGCATATGCGATCTCGTCTATGAACTCCGATTCGTAGGTGGCTATGCGGGAAGTCTTGGTGGCCTTGGCAGTGGTGCTGTAGGGGAAGCCCCGGTAATAGTTTTCTAGACCGAAGACATCCCTGTCCGTGAGGATACGGATGGACTTGTCCATCTGGGAGATCTGCACCTCGCCCTGGAGGATTGCATAGAAGTAGCGATTCGATGCACCCTCCCGGACGATCACCTCTCCGGGTCGGTACTCGCGGACCTCAACGGACTCTATGGGTCTCGGATCAAGCATATCTGACCTTTCGGCACCGAGGGTGGTTAACTTTACAGGTCAATGGTGCTGGAGCGGCCAGTAGCGCGCGTGGGTTCTGATGATCTCGTCGAGCTCAGGCAACGGTTTCTCCTCGATCACGGGCACCTTCCCTCCCTTCATGACATCGATCACTGCTTTCACGGAATCCCGCAGTGCTTGGAAATTATACCCGCCTTCAAGTGCATAGACAACCGGGGCGTTCACGCTTTTGGCCGAGTCCCTGATTATACCTGCGAGGGAGGCGAACCCTTCGGTGCTGAGCTGCATGCCGCCGATGGGGTCCATGGCATGAGAGTCGAAGCCTGCCGAGACAAGGATGAGCCCCGGCCGGAAGGTTTCGATGATGGGTATGAGCACCCGGCGGTAGAGGGCACCATACTGTCCGTCTGTCTTCCCCCCTCCGAGCGGGCAATTAACCGTAGACCCCTCGGCGCCCGGGGCACCGGTTTCCGAGAGCCTGCCGGTTCCGGGATAGAACGGGTACTGATGCGTAGAAAAGTACAGTACCTCTTTGGCGGCGTAAAAGCTTTCCTGGGTTCCGTTTCCATGATGCACGTCGAAATCGACGATGAGCACCTTCTCCACGCCGAAGGATTGGGTGGCCTTTCGTGCGGCAATGGCAACATTGTTGAAAAGACAGAACCCCATGGCCTCATCCGCAGTGGCATGATGGCCCGGGGGCCTGATGCTGGCGAAACCGCCATTGATCTCGCCGGAGACGGCCATCTGGACAAGCCTTATGAGTGACCCTGCCGCATGGAGGGCGACTGACCAGGAATCTGCAGAGCAGACGGTATCGGGGTCGAGATCAGTGAGTTTTCCAGAAGAGCACGACCTTTTGATATGGTCTATGAAATACTGTTCGTGGTTGAGCAGGATGTCCTGCGGAGTGGCCTGGACAGGGTCCACCAGAAGAATTTCAGGGTCCTTGCGGGCAAACAGGGTATGTATGAACTGGATCCTCAGGGGTGACTCGGGATGGTAAGAGCCGGTGTCATGGTTCATGAACAACGGATCCGAGACTACCCCGATCATATCAGCTGCGCAGCTCCTAGACGATCATATCCAGAGAATGCCGTGCGGGTTCCTTCGTTGCAGGATAGGATGCCGCCGGCAAAAAGCTCTCGAAAGGTCCGATCCTGCCGTAGGTAAGCTCGTGGATGACCGATGCGTTCGAAACCAGGGGGTCCATTCCCATGGTGGTGGCCTCGGCTTCCCGGGAAATAATGAGCCTGCGTGGGGCTGGGACAGGAGACGCCTGATCATCGCCAGGGACGGTGGCGCTGATCTGCCGGTACGGCTCCGACTCCTCCGGCGTACTGTTCTCGACCTTTACATACCTGAATTTTACGAAGGGTAGATCAAGGGAGACCCCCCTCAGGGAAGGATATCGCGAGAATTGACCCCCGTTCACCATCTCGATATAAGATAAGGCTTTTGCCGTAATTTTGCAAGATGCAAATCAGATCACCGTACTACCGTATGCATACCGGTCATTCATTCAGGGATGAGGAGCCTCTGGTCCAGGTACGTCATGGCCCTGCGTTACCCGATGACCCTGCAGCAGGGTCTCGGAGTCCATTCTTAAGTGCATTACAACATCTTATTGATAATAATGCCTTATGGTGATACGAGGGAGCATATCTTCTTGGGAAGGAGGAATGCGTATGAGACGATACTTCGGAATGGGGTTGGTTTTCAGCCTGCTGTTCATCATGCCCGTCTGTCTTATGGCTCAGGATCTTCTGGCAGAGGGCAATGCCTTGTATGACAAGGGAAAATCGAACGTGGAAAGCTACAAACTGTCGGCGGAAATTTTTGTGAAGGCCCTCGAGGCGAAGCCTGACAGCTACGAGGCGGCATGGAAGGCTGCCAGATCGTATCGCGAGTATGCCAACGATTCCAAGAAAAAGAACGTTCCCAACTGGAAAGGCATCTGCAAGGAATATGGGAAGCTCGGCATGAAGTTTGGCGAAAAGGCCATCGCCCTGAATCCGAACGCCGTGGAGGGCAACTTCTGGTATGGCTGTTCAGTGGGCAACTACTCGGACGGCGTGAGCGTGGTCACCGCCCTCAAGGAAGGGTTGAAGAACAAGACCCAGGCGAGCTTCGAGAAATCTTACAAGATCAACAAGATGTACACGGACGGTGGGCCCATCAAGGCGCTCGGCAGGTTCTGGTTCGTGCTGCCCTGGCCGCTCCAGGACAAAGACCTGTCGCTGAAGTATCTCAAGGAGTACCAGAAGCTGTTCCCGAACGATGCCGAGGGACAGATCTACCTTGGCGAACTTCTGCTGAAGATGAAGAACAAGGATGAGGCAAAGGGCCTTCTCCAGAAAGCAGAGTCCTCCAGTGACAAGTACTACGCGGACCAGGCAAAGAAACTGCTTGCCGGTATCTAGGTTCTTTTCGAAGAGAGACACAGGAGAGGCGCCCCCGTTCGGGGCGCCTCTCCTCATCATCCCTCATGTATACTGAACACGTTGGCATGGAATCGGGATCAAGGCGCCATATCATCTGAAGATCCATCCAAAGGCTCATCTCTTTCGTGGTCGATGAAGATCCTGCCGACACCTTTCTGAAATCCGATCCTGGTCCCGAACGGTTCCGATATGCCCTGAAGATGGGCAACGATGTTCTGCGCAAGCTTGCCGGTGGCAAGCCTCGGCCGGAACATGACTTCCCGGTTGCATACGTTTATGGGGTGCACATTCACTCTCACGGGCGTATTCCCCTGGAAAAGGACCTCGGCGACAAAGCTGAAGGACACGTTGTCGCTGAAGGTGCCGAAGGCATAGTTGCCCAGGCTGTAGAAGATCGGCTTTCCACGGTAGATCTCAATGGGTTGAGGCACATGGGGATGATGGCCGAGAACGACATCGGCCCCTGCATCGATGGCCAGGTGAGCGAGATCGACCTGATACGGCTTGGGGACGGTTTTCAGTTCCTCGCCCCAGTGGAAGCTGACCAGGAGGATGTCGGCCTCACCTCGCGCACGCATGATATCATGCCTGAGGCTCTCTCTGTCGAGGTGCGCGGTACCTGACGAATCGGGTGTTGCCCAGAACTCCTCGGGAAAGGTGTGCGAGTACGCCAGGAGACCGTAGCACACCCCGTGCTTCTCGAATTTTCTCAGCTTGCCGGCAAAGCCCAGGTTGCTGCCGGCTCCGGCATACACCATCTTTTTCTGCCTGCACCCCCGGATCGTTGCCATCAGTCCCTGATCGCCATAGTCCATGATGTGGTTGTTCGCGAGAGAGAGGAGCTTGAATCCCGCCTTCTTTATGGCATCAAGTGAGCCCGGATCGCCCCTGTACGTGTACGTCTTCGTCTCGAACCTGACACCTGAGTGCGTCACCGGGTATTCGAGGTTTGCAAACGACACATCGGAAGAGGTGATAAGCTTCTGGAGGGATTTGTCCTTGAACGGGTAATCATAGCCCCTGGCCTTCAGAAACGGCGTTGCGCTGCCGGACAGCATGATGTCGCCGACGGCAAGAAGCACGTGGGTTCTGCCCTTGCCGCCTGCTGTGACATCTGCGGTGTCGTCTCCCCGCAGCGTCTGCGAACCTCCTACGAACAGGGAAAACGCCATCAAACCCATGAGGAGGCACTCGCGGGACAGGCCCTCCCTGATATTCACATGAACCGAGCACATCACTAGTGGATACTGCTGAGCCTCTGAGATTGCAAGAAAATGTCGGCGGGTGAACTGCAGTTCAACCGGTTGAAGCACGCATTCATTCAAAGGGTTTTAAGGCGAACAGCACCTGACTCCTGGCGTGTATGCAGCCGAAGTCGTTCCTGTTGTTAAAGGACATGCCCCGGATGAGTTGTCATGAACGACTGAGTATTGCAGCGCAAATGCGGGATTGCATCGTCACCCTCTCGTACTCCGGTGGGGCGTGGTCTTCATCTGAATACCTGCTGGTCTTGCAGATGAAGCCTCTCGGGGTTGAGGTACTTGCCCTCACGGGTCACCCGAAAATCGAGATGGGGGCCGGTGGAAAACCCTGTCATTCCGACGTATCCAATCACCTCACCGCGCCGGACCCTCTTCCCTTTCTTCATGTTACCGGGAAAACGTGATAGGTGGGCGTAATGGGAGATGTACCCATTCGTGTGCCTGATGCGGATGGTTTTTCCATAGCCGCCGTCCCAACCGATGAACACCACCCTTCCGGGACCGATGGAGTGAACGGGCGTTCCGATGGGTGCAGCGTAATCGACACCGAGATGAGGCCTTTGTGCATTGGTGATGGGGTCAAGCCTGCTGTGGGTAAAGCCTGAGGAAACGCGCTTGTAATGAAGGGGCACCTTCAGGAAGGCCTGCAGGGAAGACTCGTCTTTGTACTGCTTAAGTCTCGCCAGGTCCTTGGGGCCTTTATCGGCATGGGCTCTCTTCTTTTTGGCCGAGGCGAAGAGCTTCGCAGCTACGCTGTGTTTCTTGTGAACTTTCGCCTGTCTCTGGGTCAAGACTGCTGCAGAGGCGTTCTTCCACGGCACCGTGATGGGAGCATAGACGACCCCGTCTGCCAGAAGCTCCGATGGACTCTTCGCAGGGGGCAAGCCGGACCCGGGGAGAAGGGATCCACTGGTCGTGACGAGTTTCATGTGGAGAGAAGACCCCTTCGAAGCATGAACCGGTGATTCAAGGGATGAAGCACGTACAGGGATCAGGCTGTCCCTGGGGAAATCATCCATGTTTGCAGTCAGATCAGCAGCAGGCGGAACGCTCAGTACTCGGGGGGTATTGCATGGTTTACCAGCCTTTTCAGGCCGGGAATCCGGGGCACCATGAACGTTTCGCTCCGTTGCCGAACACCGAAGGGTTCCCCTTGGTGATACGTTCGCGCCTCTGTTTCGATCTCCCGGAAGGTTCTTTGCCTGAACTGCTGGAAGGGCCCTTCCTGACCCGGCAAGGGAGATTGCCCTGCCTTTGTACAATACCACTTTTTCCCGGCTGGAGACTTTATAATCAAGTTCCTGCAGACTGGCCCTGTCCGAGGCGAAGTAGAGCTCCAACTCTGTGCCGGGCCTCATCTTCTTCAGGCTGAACACACGGTCTGCCTTCCTCGCGACGAGAAGCGCATCCTTTTTCGATGCCCCGGCCTTCGCCAGGATCTCGACAAGGGTGTCCCCCTGTTGAATGGTGAGCACTTTTTTTATGGGTTTTCCAGATCTCAGTGGGGTCGGATTTCGAGAAGTCCTCTGTTTTACCAGGTTTTTCCCAGCTTGCGAGGTTCCTGATCCGATGTTGCCCTGCCCTATCGATGGCAAGAAAAGCTGCCCGAAAAGAACTGCCAATGACATACATATAATATACCGTCCGAGGATCGGCTTATTTTTCATGGGATGGAACCTCCCCCGAGAATGCCCTGATCCTGAAATTATCAGGTATGAACTGCATTAAAAAAATCATTACCATGCATGGGGAAAAATCGCAAGTTCAGGAAATACCCATATATATTAAGTGGTTATCTGCCGCCTAGAGCATTTATCATCGTATATACAGCAAGTTAGGACTATTTACCTTTATGAATGAACCGGATAAAAATGCGTGAATGCACTCGACTTCAGGGATGGAAACCCCTGAGATTACACGGCCCGCCAAGATTATGGGTTCTTCACTCCTCGAACGCAGACCTGCTGAGTGATATCAGGGATGCCTGGTCCAGCTTTCTCATGGTGCTGAGGAGAAGTTTGATGTCCCGGTGGTCCCTGTCGACAAACTCTACTCCCATGCCCCTTTCAGGCATATACCGGACGACCTTGCCCTCCACATCGATGACCTTCCCCATATCCACGGCATCAAGGCTCAGGTGTACATCCTCACCTCGCTCAAGGGGATGGGGTGTCTCGATGAAAATTCCACCTATGCTGACGTTCCGGACAATTCCCTTCAGAACCTTCCCGCTCCTGTCCTGATACCTGGCCTCGATCCGCAACATTTTCCGTGAATACCGTCTCTTCTCTTTCTTCACACAGACCTCACTGAGAGAAATGGTTTCATGTTCGAGCTGTTCGACATTTTTTCCTGGATTCTTTAGCTCCAAACGACAAGCCCACTTAGCCCTTGATATTGAGCTCATATGTGTGGCTATAACATCCCGGATAAGGAAAGGCCGGGTCGATCGCACATTAGGAGGTCCTTGTAAAAGGGGAAGATCGCCCCGGCAGAACTCACCAGAGGTGGTATATGATCAGGATCAATGAAAACTACCTGAAGCTCAAGCCTACATACCTGTTCTCGGAGATATCAAAACGGGTAAACGCATTCAGGGAAAGCAGCCCGGACACCGAGATAATCCGGCTCGGAATAGGCGATGTCACGAAGGCCCTCCCGCAGGCATGCCTTGACGCCTTTCACCGGGCCGTGGACGAGATGTCCCAGGACAGCACCTTCAAAGGCTACGGCCCTGAGCAGGGATACGCCTTCCTCAGGGAAAAGATCGCGGAGGCGGACTACCGATCGCGCGGTGCAGAGGTATCTGCGGACGAGATCTTCATCAGCGACGGTGCCAAGTGCGACACCGCGAACATCCAGGAGCTTTTCGCCCCGGACATCCGCGTCGCCATCCCCGATCCGGTGTACCCGGTTTACCTCGACACCAATGTCATGTCCGGCCGTGCAGGCGACCTGACAGACGGCAGGTACGACAATATCGTCTACCTCGACTGCACGTCGGACAACGGCTTCGTTCCTTCGCTACCCCGTGAGAAGGTGGACGTCATCTACCTGTGCTTCCCCAACAACCCCACGGGCGCCGCCATCACCCGCGAGCACCTGAAGGTGTGGGTGGACTACGCACGGGAGCACAAGGCACTCATCCTCTACGATGCCGCATACGAGGCATTCATCAGGGATCCAAGCCTCCCGAGGTCCATATACGAAGTGGAGGGCGCCCGGGAGATTGCCATCGAGTTCAGGAGCTTCTCCAAGACCGCTGGCTTCACCGGTACTCGGTGCGCCTTCACCGTGGTGCCGAAGTCATGCATGGGCTATGATGCGTCCGGTGACAGGCACTCGCTCCATGCCTTCTGGAACCGCCGCCAGAGCACCATGTTCAACGGCGTGTCCTACCCTGTCCAGAGGGCGGCAGAGGCGGTATACTCCGAGGAAGGGAGACTCCAGGTGAGAGCTCTCACCGACTACTACATGGGGAACGCCTCTCTCATACGGGAGAAGATCAAATCCCTGGGGTACCCGTGTACGGGCGGCGAGAATTCTCCCTACATCTGGGTCAGGACCGGCATGGATTCCTGGGGCTTCTTCGATCTGCTTCTGAGCAAGGCCGGCGTCGTATGCACACCCGGCGCCGGGTTCGGCCGGTGCGGGGAAGGCTACATCCGCATCAGTGCTTTCAACAGCAGAGAGAACGCAGAAAGGGCCATGGAGAGAATCGCCCGGGTCCCAAATGCGTGAGCGATGTCAACGACTGCTGATGGGAGGGTGTTTCCTGCCCTGCGGAACTGCTTTACACGGGCTCGCACTTTCCCGGCGCCCGGATACCCGCTCTTGCCCCTTCACTGTTCTTGACGTTGCGACCTGTCTCTGTTAAGTCTTGCGTACCTTGAACGCACTGTACAGTGCGATTCCACCGGTTCAGAGGGGGGGGCGGGAGCCCATGGCAACAGCAGAAAACATCACTGTTTCCTTCACCAAAATGTCGGGAGCGGGAAACGACTTCATCATGATAACCAACATGCATAGCCGCCTTGAACTCGACTGGCCGACCTTTGCCGTGAAATACTGCACAGCCAGGACCGGCATAGGTGCCGACGGGGTCATCCTCCTTGAACCCGACGAAGATACGGATTTTGCCTTCCGGATCTTCAATGCCGACGGCAGCGAGGCCGAGATGTGCGGAAACGGAGCCCGGTGCGCAGCAGCTTTAGCCCTCGACCAGGCGATAGCGGGAGAATCCATGCACTTCAGGACACTTGCCGGCATCATAGAGGCACGTTGCAGCGGCACGGATACGGCCATCAGGATGACGGACCCCTCCCGCGTCGAGAACAGGGTCACCCTCGATATGGACGGCGTCAGAGAGATCGTGCACTTCATCAACACCGGCGTGCCGCACGCCATCGTCTTCACCGACCGTATCGAAGAAGCCGCTGTGGAAGCCGTCGGCAGGGCCATCCGGAGACACAGACACTTCGCTCCTGAGGGCACGAACGTCGATTTCGTCCAGGTCCTGGGACCGAACCACATACAGGTCCGCACCTACGAACGGGGCGTTGAGGCGGAAACGCTTGCATGCGGAACGGGTGCCGTGGCATCCGCCATCTGCTGCTTCGAGGGCGGCAAGATCTCCTCAACGCCGGTTCAGGTCACCATGAAGGGCGGCGAGCTGAAGATCGATTTCACCAGGGAAAAGGGATCCTACCGGGATGTCTGGCTCATGGGCCCGGTCGTCACCGTCTTCACGGGAGAGGTCATTCTCAATCCATGAGCCGAGTTCTCCCCTGCATGACACGTTTTTATCCACCCTTGGAGTATTGAACCATGCGTGAGTTCGTCGCCGTCCTGGACTTCGGTTCCCAGTATGCACAACTCATCTCCCGGCGCATCCGGGAGTGCGGCGTGTACTGCGAGATACTTCCCCACGACATCGCCTGTGCGGACCTCAAGGCCCTCATGCCCAAGGCCATCGTCCTCTCAGGAGGCCCGTCGTCCGTGCTCGAAGACGATCACCCCGGCATTGACCCGTACATCCTCGCCCAGGGCATCCCCATCCTCGGGATCTGCTACGGCCTTCAGCTCATGGCGGTGAAGCTCGGCGGGGACATGGCCAGGGGAACATCCAGGGAGTATGGACCCGCAACCATCTCGGTCGATAGACACACCGACCTCTTTTCCGGGCTCGAAGACAGCCTCCATGTATGGATGAGCCACGGCGATCACGTCTCAAGGCCGCCGGAGGGGTTCACGGTCCTTGCCCATACGAACTCCTGCGCCATTGCCGCCATGGGGAACGAGCGTAGAGGCCTTTACGGCGTCCAGTTCCACCCCGAGGTGGTTCACACACCCAAGGGCATGGACATGCTCAGAAACTTTCTCTTCGGCATAGCCGGGTGCACCGGCGGCTGGACCATGAAAGGCTTCATCGAGGAGTCCATCAGGGACATCCGTGCCCAGGTGGGCGACAAGCGGGTCATCTGCGGCATGTCCGGCGGGGTCGATTCCGCTGTCGTAGCAGCCCTGCTGAACAAAGCCATCGGAAACCAGATGACCGCCATCTTTGTCGACAACGGAGTGCTTCGCGGTGGCGAGGCCTCCGAGATCAGCCATACCTTCACCGAAACCTATCCCCTGAACCTGGACATCGTGGATGCCTCCGATCTCTTTCTCGATGCCCTCCAAGGCGTAACCGAACCCGAAGAGAAGAGGAAGGTCATCGGCCGCACCTTTATCGAGGTGTTCTACGGCGAGGCCGACCGCATCGGCGGGGCCGAATTCCTCGCCCAGGGAACCCTGTACCCGGATGTCATCGAGAGCCGGTCCGCCAAGGGAGGTCCGTCGGCCACCATCAAGAGCCATCACAACGTGGGCGGACTGCCGAAAGATCTCAAGTTCACGCTCATCGAACCTCTCAAAGAACTCTTCAAGGATGAGGTGCGGCTCCTCGGCAGGGAGTTGGGCATGCCGGAATCCATAATCAATCGACAGCCGTTCCCCGGTCCCGGCCTGGCGGTGCGCATCCTGGGCGAGGTGACGAGGGACAACGTGGCCATCCTCCAGGAGGCCGACTCCCGGGTACAGGAGGAACTCAGGAAGTACGAGGGCTACGACGACATCTGGCAGGCCTTTGCCGTGCTCCTGCCCGTGAAGAGCGTGGGCGTCATGGGCGACGAGCGCACCTATGCCAACGTGATCGCCGTGCGCGCCGTATCCAGCATGGACGGCATGACCGCCGACTGGGTCAAGCTCCCCTACGACCTGCTGGCACGGATCTCCACCCGCATCATCAACGAGGTGAAAGGCGTCAACCGGGTGGTGTACGACATCAGTTCCAAGCCGCCCAGCACCATAGAGTGGGAATGAGACCGTTGCCCCTTCAAGGGTAGCGCGTCCTGATGCATGAGTTGAAAGGGGCAGATGAATCATTTCAACCGCTCCTGGAACATGTCGAGAAATACCACATCATGATATGAGGAGATGGACCTATGGGGGGACTGTTCGGGATCGTTTCACGGCAGGATTGCGTTTCGGACCTTTTTTACGGCACTGATTACCACTCTCACCTCGGGACAAAACGGGCGGGGCTTGCGGTGGTGAATGCCCAGGGATTCAGCCGCTCCATCCACAGCATCGAGAACGCCTACTTCCGTTCGAAGTTCGAGCCGGAGCTCTCGAAGTTCAGCGGAAACATGGGGATCGGGGTCATCAGCGACTCGGATTCCCAGCCGCTCATCATCAATTCCCACCTCGGCACCTTCGGGCTGGTCACGGTGGCAAAGATCAACAACATGGAGGAGCTCGGCAGGAAGGCCTTTTCCCAGAGAAAATACTTCTCCGAGACAACAGGGTACGACATCAACCCCACCGAGCTCATCGCCATGCTCATCTGCGAAGAGAACAATTTCGTGGACGGCATCCGTCACGTCCAGGAGAGTGTCAAGGGTTCCTGCTCCCTGCTTCTCCTCACCCGCGAGGGCATCTACGCGGCCCGCGACAAATACGGCAGGACACCCATCGTGATCGGAAGCAAGGAAGGCGCCTACGCCGCATCCTCGGAGTCGAGCGTTTTCCCCAACCTGGGACTCGAAGCCGAGTACTATGTGGGGCCTGAAGAGATCCTGCTCATGACCCCTGACGGCTATACGCAGGTGAGCCCCCCGGGAGACAGCATGCAGGTATGCTCCTTCCTGTGGGTCTACTACGGCTACCCGCCATCCTGCTACGAGGGGGTCAACGTGGAGGAGGTCCGGTACCGGTGCGGCATGGCTTTAGCAGAGAATGACTCCATCGAGGCCGACATGGTCTCCGGGATCCCTGACTCGGGCATCGGCCACGCCATCGGTTACGCCATCGGCAAGGGCATTCCCTACATGAGGCCGTACGTCAAGTACACGCCGACCTGGCCTAGGAGCTTCATGCCCCAGAACCAGGAGGTAAGGGACCTGGTGGCCAGGATGAAGCTCATCCCCAACAAGGCCGTGATCCAGGGAAAACGGATCATCTTCTGTGACGATTCCATAGTCCGGGGCACCCAGCTTCAGGACAACATCCAGATCCTCTACGACTACGGCGCAAGGGAAGTGCACATGAGGGTCGCCTGCCCCGTGCTGATCTACCCCTGCGAGTTCCTGAACTTCTCTACCTCCCGCTCCCAGCTCGACCTGGCGGGGAGGAAGGCCATCAACTCACTCCAGGGAAAGGACGACATGTGCCTCGAGGAATACGCGCAGGCAGGTACCGAAAAGAACTGCGCCATGGTGGAGTCTATCAGAAATCGGCTCGGGCTCACCACGCTGAAGTACCAGACCATGGAGAACCTGGTGCAGGCCATCGGGCTCCCCAAGGAGAAGCTCTGCACCCACTGCTGGGACGGGTCCAGCCACTTCTGAGTCCGGGAACGACCCGGATTCGGAAGGCTGCCCTCCTTTCCACTAAAAAGTGCGCTTTACGTGTGAAGAGCCTGATTTTTAGATTGGCACATTACGAATATTCTGCAATATATTGACTAAGAACGAGGAGGTTTTTATGTATAAGATCGATCTGCTGAATAACATCTCGGAAAAGGGTCTTGGTCTTTTCACGGAAAATTATGAGTACCGCGCTGACATTCCTGAGCCCGACGGTATCCTGGTACGAAGCAAGGAAATGAAAGACATGAGCCTGCCCTCGAGCGTCAAGGCGATTGCCCGGGCTGGGGCCGGGGTCAACAATATCCCCATCGACAAGTGTTCGGAAAAAGGCGTCGTCGTCTTCAACACTCCGGGTGCGAACGCCAACGGGGTAAAGGAACTGGTCGTCCTGGGTCTGCTGCTGTCCTCGCGGAAAGTGACGGATGGTATCGCCTGGGCGAAAGGGCTGGTCGGCGAAGGCGACAAGGTGCCTGATCTGATCGAAAAGGGCAAATCAAAGTTTGGCGGCACGGAAATATTGGGAAAGAAGCTCGGCGTAGTCGGGCTGGGCGCAATCGGCATCATGGTTGCCAACACAGCCGAGTCGCTCGGCATGGAAGTATGTGGATACGATCCATATGTATCGATTGACGCCGCATGGAGGTTGTCCCGCAACATAAAGAGGTCGGCAAGCCTTGACCGGTTGTTGGCCGAGTCTGATTACATTACGCTGCACCTCCCTCTGAACAAGGACACGCGGGGATTCATAAATGCCGAGAAATTCGCTGTCATGAAGCCCGGCGCAAAGCTCTTGAACTTTGCCCGAAGGGAATTGGTGAATTCCGCTGATCTGCAGAAAGCCGTTGCCGATGGGATCGTGAGCTGCTACGTGACGGACTTCCCCGATGAAGAGCTTATAAAAATGGACAAGTGCATAGCAATTCCTCATCTGGGGGCTTCGACCGAAGAGTCCGAGGAAAACTGCGCTATCATGGCGGCTATGCAGCTCATGGATTTCCTGGAGAACGGCAACATCAAGAATTCCGTCAACTTTCCTGACTGTTTTCTTGACAGATCGGAGAATCAGAGATTGACCATCGCGAACCAGAATTTACCGGGCATGATTGAAAAAATCACTCACCTGTTCGCGGATAACAAGCTCAACATCGCCGATATGCTCAACAAAAGCAAAGGGAATCTTGCCTATAACATTATTGAGGTCGACGGCGGCATCAACGACGAGCTGATACAGAAACTCGGATCGACTGAAGGGGTAATAGCGATCAGGTTACTGTAAAAAACCTCTGAGCGTTTTTTTAGCTTAAGCAGAGTGTCTGGTGTAGATCTGCAGGACACCTGCTTCAGCCAAATGATCGGGCGTCGAGCCCTACCTGAAGAGCGGAATCACCTTGAGACAGACATTCTCGACGTCGTCCACTATGGTCTGGAGCCAGTGTGTCCCCTTGGCGCGGCTTTCCCTGGGCAGGTTCTGTATTGCTTCGACATAATCGACACCGGACATCCCCTGCCTTTTCCCCAGCGCTTCAAGGAAGGCGTCTCTCTCGAGGTCCTGTCCCTGGTGGGATCTCAGAGAGCTTGAGGCGTCTTCAAGAGCGCTTCGGTTGCGGAAGAGCTCTTCTTTCTGCTTGACCAGGAACTCTGACGCCTTGGCCCCGGCAAAGGACTTGTATTCACGTATCGAGTGGGGCATCTTCACGGCCAGGGCCTGGAGGCGTGCAATCCTCTCGTCCATGGCCATGTCCAGCTTCTCCACGGCGCCGCTCAGCAGGTTTTCATCCATGCCGAACAGACACCTGACATTCCGGTACCACGCCTTCAATGCAATGAGGTTGGCGATGTAGGAGACGTTGTTCCTGGTCCTTCTCTTGATGTCCGGATAGAGGCCGGGTATGAAGTCCTTATCTGCCGGCTCTCTCTGCACGCCCGTGATGAGCTTGCCCCCCTCGGGGACATCGTCCTGGAAGATGACCCCTGCGGCGATGACCGTTCCGTACCCGATGACGGACGGCCCCACCAGCCCGCCCTGGCCACCTAAAAAGATGGGCCTCCTGTCGAGCATCACGCCTGCCGGCACATCCCCGATGAGCGACGGGGTGGCCTTGTCCTGGTTGGGCGTGTAGTTGAAGTGGATGTATGAGCTTCCCACCTCGCTGTGGTCTTTCCTGCTGGTGCCGCCTGCCATGAGGCAGTCGCAGAAATTGACGAGGCTCCCGAGCGTCACGAAGGGCAGCAGGATGGTGTGTTTCAAACCCACGGTGTGGGCGCAGCTCGCCTCTTCCTCGAGGATGCAGGCATCACGCACGTGCGCCCCCGCCCCCATGTTCGCACCTTTCAGGAACACGGAATTTCGGAAAAAGCCCCCCTTGAGCTCCACCCGGGGCCCCACCTGGCAGTCTTCGATAGAGACGGGTCCTTCCTGGCCGAGCCTGGCACCCTCCATGATGAGCGTCCTGCTGCCGAAGATCCTTGTGCCCGGCTGGATCACGACATCTTTCCCCGAGATTCTCTCCAGGTCGACCTCGGGGCCGATGTGGACGCTTGGGGGGTTCACGATGGTGACCCCTTTATCGCTGAGCGCCTTTACCCGGGAACTCATCGTTTCTTCCATGCACAGACTCCTTTCAGGGCTGGAAAAGCTCTTCAGGCGAGCTTTTCCGTGACCACCCGGGCGATCATGCCGGCGTACCTGTCGGTTTCGGCTTCCGTGGGGCCTTCCACCATGACACGGCACATCTGCTGGGTGCCGGAATACCGCACGAGCACCCTGCCCTTCTCGCCCAGGATCTTTTCCACCTCTCGGATGATCTTCACGATCTCGGGGATGCTCTCAAGGTCGGGCTTGGATTTCACGTCGATGTTGATGAGCCTCTGGGGGAACACCTTCATGATCTTTGAAAGCGCTGAGAGTGGCTTGTTTTCATACTTCATGGCGCTGAGCACCTGGAGCGCGGAGATGATGCCGTCGCCTGAGGTGTGATGATCGAGGAAGATGACGTGGCCCGACTGCTCCCCGCCGATGACGGCGCCTCTGGCCAGCATCTCCTCGAGCACGTAGCGGTCCCCCACCTTGGTGGTGGCCATGTCCACCCCCATCTCCCTGAGCGCAAACTTGAGCCCGAGGTTCGCCATGACGGTGGTGACCACGAGGTCGTTCCTGAGCCTGCCCTGGTTCTTCATGGCCAATGCGCACACGGCAAGGATATGGTCGCCCGAGAGCACGTCTCCGTTTTCATCGACCACGATCACCCGGTCTCCGTCTCCGTCGAAGGCGAATCCCGCCTGGGCGCCATTTTTCACCACCTCGAGCGCAAGGGCCTCCGGGTGCTGCGATCCGCAGCCCAGGTTGATGTTCTTTCCGTCCGGCTCGTGGAACAGCGGGATGACCTTGGCTCCGAGTTCGAAGAAGACCTCGGGCGCCACCTTGTAGGTGGCCCCGTTTGCGCAGTCCAGAACGATCTTCATGCCTTCGAGGGAGAACACTTCGGGAAACGTCCTCTTCATGAACACGATGTAGCGGCCCCTGGCATCGTCGATGCGGTAGGCCTTGCCGATGTTGTCGGGGTCGGAGTTCAGCGTGGAGAGATCCGGTGAGGTCATGACCCTCTCGATCTCCTCTTCCCGCACATCAGGGAGCTTGAAGCCGTCCCGGGAAAAGATCTTTATGCCGTTGTCCTGGTAGGGGTTGTGAGAGGCCGAGATCACGATGCCTGCATCCGCCCTCATGCTCACGGTGAGGAAGGCCACTCCGGGAGTTGTCATGGGACCGACGAGAAGCGCGTCGGCTCCCATGGAACAGATGCCGGAAACCAGGGCACTCTCGAGCATGTACCCGGAAAGCCGGGTGTCCTTGCCGATGAGAACCCGCGGTGTGTGTCCCTCTCTGCGGCAGAGGTATGCAATGGCCCTGCCTACGTTCATTGCCATCTCGGCCGTCATGGGGTGAGCGTTCGCAACCCCCCTGATCCCGTCCGTTCCGAATAGTCTGCCCATCCTGTCCAACTCCCTTAACTGCCAGCGTGATTTTTTCTTGGCAAGATACTACAAGTCCCTCATCGCGGCCAATGGTTCAGACGCCATACAACAGGCTTTAGAAGAAAACCTGGCGCTTAGTTTCTCTCCTGAAGCAGCGCCATCAGCTTCTGTACCTCGTATCCGGAGGCAGAGACTTTTTTGAGCAGGTCCTGTGCAACCCGATGCGCCGTATCCAGGACCTCTTTCGCCACCCCTCGGGGGGCGGCAGCCATGCCTCCCACTGCTATGGCAAGGCTGATCCAGGAAACGAACGTTTCCATGGATTCCTTGTTGAACCACCACCTGTCATCGTAGAGGTTGAAGCCCACAAAGACCCTCACGTCCTCGTCAGAGAGCATCTCCCCGAACTTGGAGCGCACCTCGTGGACATCCTTCAGGCCGGCAATGCCCTGGTGCATGACGAGGATCTTCATGAGCAGCAGCTCGTAGCGGGCCCTCCCGTCACCGACCCCCAGCCGGGCAAGGCAATCGAGGATGGCCTTGTTCAGCATCCACTCGTCCATCAATGCCCTGGTCCGCTTTCCCGGATCGCCCGGTCCCGTAAGGTTGCCCAGCCGGCACACGAGCGAGAAGATGAGCGGCACCCTCCAGCCCGCAAGGTCTCCGGGGATGGTATCGGGTATCGGGGACAGGACCGAGGCGATTGCCCCGGGCCGCTTCTTTGCCGGCTCCTTCCTCATCCTGGCCAGGGAGAACAGGGCTTCCAGCAGGGACACGGTTTCCTGCGCCACGGACGTTTCCCCGGCAACGGCCCCCAGGAACTCCCGGGCATGCGAGAGGAAGTCCTCGAGCCCCTGCCGGAACCCGGGCGCCACCTCGCCCGATGCAAAACCTTCCCGGAGGGTCTCTCTCAGGAGATCTGTCTCGAGGAGCCGACCGAAGGGCTGCAGAACCTTCTCGTGGAAGAGTTCCCGAAGCGCGATCATCACATCAGGGACACCGCCCCCCATGAGCTTATCCTCGAGGCGTCTGCACATCCCGTCACGGTCCACAAGCTCGGTGAACGAGGTGAACACGTGGCTCTTGAAGGCCCCGAGATGCACGAGGAGCCCGTCCTTCCACAGGCTGCGGCTGCTCCTCAGATATTCCAGGCCGGCCTTCTCCTCCCGGAACACATAGTAGAGAGCGTCTTCGTTCTTGAGCATGAGCCCTTCCGCGAGCACTTTGTGCAGGATGTGCTTCTTGCCCGAGCGCTCCAAATTCATGCCCACGGATCTCTGGATAAACCCCGACGCCTCTGCGTACCTGTTGTTGTACACCACGAGGGACCGCTCGTCCCCGTACACGTTCGAGTAGGCGAACACATCCTCGTTCACGTGACCCTCGAGGGTCCGCACATCGTAGAGCACGAAGTTCTCCATCCCGCTGAAGAGGTGGCGCTTCTTGAGCAGCGGGAAGATCTCGCGCTCGTGGCGCCTCACCAGGTTCTCGTCCACGGTCTCGTCCCAGTAGGACCGCTGGTACTCCATGCCGTACTTTTCCGAAAATCCCTCCACCTGGCCGTGGCCGAACATGGGAAGCCCCGGCAGGGTGGCCATGAGCGTTGCCACCCCGAAGTACTTGTCGTCCTTCCCGAACTGGGCGACCGCAGGCTCCTCGTCCGGGTTGTTCATGAAATTCACGAACCTCTTCAGGATCTCCGGGTTGAAGCGCAGCACGTTCTTCATGACATCCCGGTACTTGCTGTTTTCCTCGGTCTTGAGCATGTTCATGAACGCGCTGTTGTAGACCCGGTGCATGCCGAGACTCCTGACAAAGTACCCTTCCATGAGCCAGAAGGCCTCTGCCAGCAGCAACGTGTTCGGTGCCTGCCCGGCAACGGCGTCCACGAGCTCCCTCCAGAACTCGACGGGAAAGCGCCGGTCGAATTCCTCCTGGGAAACACCGTGCCCTGCGCGCGAGGGTATGTCCCCGCCGTATCCGGGCGGAGGGTACCAGAGCCGCTGGAAATGCCTCTTGGCGAGAGTCATTGCCGCGTCGAACCGGATGATGGGGAATTTCCGGGCAATCCCTATGGTCGTGTTTATGAGGGCCTGGCGAACCTCGTGTCTGAGGAGGTCGAGCTGGGCGGTGTCGTTCCAGGGCATGCTGGTGCCGTCGTTGCCGTGGTAGATGTATCGGGTCTGCCCGGTGTACGTATCGATGCGCCTGAAGACTACCGCCGCATCCCTGCGGTCCCAGTAGCCGTCTTCGATCTGGACCACCACGCGGTCATCCTCGGACAGGTTCGGGCCCGTGAAGCTGTAGGCAGGGAACGGGCTGTGGTCGAGCTGGATAAACCAGTCGGGGTGCTCCACGATCCACTTCGAGTAGATCCCCACGTGGTTCGGCACCATATCGGTGGCCATCCGTATCCCGTGGCGCATCGCCCGGGCCTTCAGGTTCTCGAAAGCATCGTCCCCGCCGAGATCGGAGGCGATCACATAGTCGTAGATGGAGTATGCGGACGGTGCGGCCTCAGGGTTTCCTGTCAGCTGCTTGATCTTCCGGGAACCAGGGCTGCGCTCCCAGATGCCGATGAGCCAGAGCCCGGAGAAGCCCCACCGTGCGAGGTTCTCGAGCTCCTCGTCAGGGATCTGGTCGAGCCGCCTGATCTCCCGGCCGTATTTCCGGGAGAGCTGGAACAGCCACACATAGACGCTCTTGGCCATGAGCACGAGGCTCGCCATCCAGTCGACGTCCGGGCTGAAGCGTTCCAGGTCCTCGAGCTCCCTCGGGCCGAAGGAAGGTACGAGTGCAGGCCCCGGCCCCAGAAAGCGGGCCCGCTTCTCCTCCCTGATGAGATCGATGCCGCCCAATATCTTGATGTAGAGATCAGCGAGCATGCTGCCCCAGTGTTTCCGGATGTACTCGAGCTGGCCCTGGAGAGAATGCGGGGCTGCACGCATCGGCGCAAGCAGGAGATCATAGAGAGACTGGCCGTGGGGCCCGAACGGCTTCTGCGCCCGCAGGAACTCCTCCACGCTCGCTATGAGGGGGACATAGGGCGTCTCGCTACGGAGGACGCTGTCTTCGAAGAGCTCCCGGTATGGTCGCAGTGCGGGGTTTTCGTTTGCGATGAACAGGAGCAGCATCTCTTCGAGGGTGACATGCCTGTGGGAGACCCCGAGGGTATCCGAATCCAGGTACTCGGCCACCGTCATTCTTCCCTGGTACACATCCAGCGGCGGGAAGATCTCGGGAAAGAGGCTGATGGCCTTGTCCATTCCATCGAGCCTTGCGGATGCGAACTCATAGGCATCCTGCATGATGCGGGGGTTCACCTGCCGGCGGTAGAGATCGATCATGTAGTGGAGCACCTCGTCGATGAGGCCCATGGCATTGATGTCGGAGGCGCTGACGCTGCGGTCGGGGTGTGCGGCCACGTCGCGGACCTTGTTCATCTTCTCGGCGAACTCCCGGGCGGCGTGCATGGAGGCGAAGATCACGTTGCCGGTGGTGGAGAACAGCGAGCTGTCAAACCGGTAGAGATCTCTCGATCTGCGTGAAATGTGGAATTCAAACATACATTCAGACCCTCGCACCGCGATCATCTGCAAAACGGCAACGGCCTTCCTGAACCATCCTCGATTCCATACCAAACACCCGGCAAAGGGTTGTAGAGAATCTATGAGAAGGCCGTGCCCCCGTCAAGTCAAAAGCGTCGACGGGTGCATATTCAACCGGGAGATTCGTCTTTCAGGCTGTTTTAAGCCGGCGGCGTCTTCAGGGATAGACCACCTTCAGAACCTCTTTGACGATATTCCTGAATGCAGTCTTCGCTGCCGAATCATCGTTCCCGAGTATGAACGGGGTCCCGTTGTCTGTGTCCTGGACAATGGCTGGATCGATAGGGATGGCACCGAGGAAGGGAACCTCGAGTTCCTGTGCAGCACGCTCGCCCCCGCCCTTCTTGAACAGGTCGATGGGTTTTCCGCAATGCGGGCAGGCCATTCCGCTCATATTTTCGATGATGCCGAGCAGCTGAAGTTCAAGCACCCTGGAGAATTTCACGCTCTTGCGGGAATCGAGGAGCGCCACATCCTGGGGTGTGGTGACCACGATGGCAAAGGGCGCGCTTCCCGCATGGGCCTCCTTGATGATCTGGGCAATGGAGAGCGGCTCGTCACCGGTGCCCGGGGGGAGGTCCACCACGAGGAAATCGAGGTCTCCCCAGTTCACGTCCTTCAGAAAGTGCCTCATGATGGAATGCTTCATGGGGCCCCGCCATATGATCGGCTGGTCAGGGTTCTC
>JAJFUP010000264.1 GCA_021372395.1 Deltaproteobacteria bacterium | reverse complement strand
AGCAAAGAGCTCCCTCGCATAATTTAATCCACGTGCTCAAAAGCCGGAGTCGGCCCGGCTCCGGTTACGCGCAGGGCTTACAGGGAAGGTTCTTTGGGAGCTGCGCTCACGAGCGCCTTGAACACGGCATGGAGAAGGGTGGCCAGGGGGATTGCAAAGACCAGACCCCAGAACCCCCACATGCCTCCGAATATCAGGATGGACACGATGATGGCCACGGGGTGGATGTTGACGACCTCGGAGAGGAGCAAGGGCGCGATCAGGTTACCGTCCAGCGCGTGCAGGACGGCATAGGCGATGATTATGGAGAGGGTCTGAGCGCCGATGCCCCACTGAAAAAAGGCCAGGAGCACCACCGGGATGAACATGACCGTTGCGCCGATGTACGGAACGAGTACTGCCAGCCCGATCAGCAGGGAGATGATCATGGAGTATCGCAACCCGAGGACGGAAAAGGTGGCATAGGTTATCGCCCACACGAGAATGATCTCGAGGATCTTGCCCCGCAGATAGTTCAGGAACTGCTGGTTCACTTCCTCCCACACCCGGATGGTTAGGGCACGCTCCTCGGGGAGCAGTCCGCGGATCCAGTCGAAGATGAGTGTCTTGTCTTTCAGGAAGAAGAAGACAAGGAATGGGACGAGGATCAGGTAGACCAGGACCATGATCAGACCCTTGAGGGAGGATGCGGAGAGCTTTATGATGAAGCCGCCTCCTGCGTCATTGAACTCCGACCCGAGAAGCGCCATGAAGTGGGAAATCCGTTCCTGGGATACGATGCCTGGGTATTTCTGGGGCAGGAGAAGCATCTCTTCCTTTACCCGTGCTGCCATGGCGGGAAGCTCATGGAAGAGCTGGGCTATCTGCCGCGAGATGATGGGGAGAAGGATGATCAGCAGGGCAAACAGGAGCGCCAAGAAGAGGATAAATACGATGTACACCCCGGCATTCCGTGGCAGATGCAGGCGTTTCAGCCATTCTACGACCCCGTCCAGCAGGAAGGCGATGAGGATTGCCAGGAAGACCGGCATGAGCATCTGCCCGAAGGCGAGGAAGAGGATGAACGTCACCAGGAGCAGAAAGATGAGGATGATGACCTGGGGATTGGAAAAGTAGCGGTTCACCCATCTGCGGAAGATATGCATCATCGAGTCACACTGTACCTGCGGGTTGAGCGGTCAACCACTCGTTGTCCGGGCTGGAGCCGTTCTGCTCGAGATCTCGCGACCCGGGGAAAAGGCATGTCTGCATTCCTGTCATAGTGTGATTCTGTATTCCATTATTGCATGCATATAGCAAAGCATGCCTCACGGAATCAACCGGTAATGTCGACCGTTCAGTAATCACCATGAAGTATGTTCGACATCCGGTAGCTGCAACTTGAGGAGGCGTTGGGGCTGGCAGGAAAAGGGAGGCGGACATTCTGGGGAAGGATCTTTGAGGTATGGAGGGGGCGGCATACGATGAAATTACATGAGGGCTTTTGTTTATGCCTCGTCGTTTTGGTCATCCCGCCCTTTCTGGGGCGAGATGACCAAAACGACGAGGTCAAGGTTTCTCTCGGGTGACAGGCTTTGATGACCAAAATGCACAGGTCAAATTTCCCCTGCCGTACCATGAGGCACGAATCATATATTCAGAGATCCTCTCAACCGGAGAAAAGGAATGCCTATTGTGTGTGCCTGAAGCCGGTAGGGATAAAGAAGGTTCAAGGGCTCGAGGTCCAAGGCAGGCCCCCGAGCCCTTTGTGTCGATGATTTCTTGAGACTACTTTCCGCCGAGCAGCTTTGCCTTCAGGTCTGCCTGGGCCGGCTTGTCGCCGATCCAGATGCCGTACAGGGCTTTCTTGAACTCGATACCCTGGATGGTGGAGGACAGTGCCCCGTTCTTGTAGACCTCGGTACCCTTGCCGGGAACGTAGACGAATTCGTAGAGGTCGCCCTTGGTGATCTTGGCCTTGAAGATGTTGATGAAGGCGTCGATCTTGTCCTTGAGCGGGGCGATGTTGCCCTTCAGGGAGTTTTCGAACCCTTCACGTGTGGCTTCTTCCATCTTCTTGCTGGTCACCAGGCCCGAGGTGATCTGCAGGGTGACGACCTGGGGTTCGTCGGCCGCGAGGATCTTGTTGGCATCGGCGCTCTTCTGCTTGAGGTACAGGGCGTTGACATACACACCCATGCCGAACTTGGTGCGCTTGCCTGCGCCGTTGAGGACAAAGTCATTTCCCCCCGCTTTGAGCGTCTCGGGCACATTGACGCCGGCGACCTCAACTGCGAAAGCTGACGATGCCAGGAAGAACGCCGCCATGAACACAACGATAGCCTTTTTCAGAACCATAATATCCTCCTCCTTCAGTGATGGGATTACCGCTTATCTGCTAAGCGTTTTCATACCAACGTGCATCCGGGTTCGGAACCTGAAGTGCCTCACCCCAAGGCTTCCTGCGAGAGAATAGATCCCTACCGCGGGACAAACCCGTTTATGACTGCATCTTATCCTGTTTCTCATACATTTATCAAGATGGAATCGGAAGAGAGACATGCATCGTGATGACGAGCGGCCGACCTGTCTGCGTTTCAGGACAAAGGAAGGAGGAGGGCAAGGGTGTGCGCGGAGGCGCTCCTGTAGTTACGTCTCCACCCGGCCCTTTTCTTCGAGGGGCTTCAAGACGACCACGGTAGCCCCCCATCCGCCTTCCCCTTCGGGGGCGAGGCTGTACGATGCCACCCAGGCAATCCTGTCCAGGATCGCGTGCACGGTGCGCCGCAGGGTGCCGGTGCCTTTGCCGTGTACGATTCTCACCCGGAGTATGCCCTTCTCGCGGCATTCCTCCAGATAGTCGGGGACGACGTACTTGACGTCGCGGGGTTGGAATATGTGAAGGTCCAGGTCACCGTCGACCACGAGCTCATGGTATTCTTCATCGTCTGCCATAGTTTTCACCCTTGCCGGGCAGGGGAATTGTCCCTGGCGGACATCCCGGTCCTGGAATGGAACATCCCTGTCAGAAGCCCGGCAAACGCAGCGGCGGGCCGAACTGCGAGGAGTCCTTCACCCCGAGGGCCTCGTAGATCTTGAGGGTAGCCCGGGCATTGTTGAGCGTGTAGAAGTGGATGCCCCGCGCCTTGTTGTCGATGAGATCGTAGACCTGGCGGGTGGCCCATTCGACCCCGATCTTCTCGATGGAATCGGCGGACTCCACGTCACACACCGCCCGGAGCAGGGCTGCGGGGAAACGGGCTCCTGCGGCGAGTTCGGCCATGCGGGTCATGCCGCTCTTCGTGAGGATGGGCATGATCCCTGCGATGATGGGAACGCGAATGCCCGAGAGCTCGCACCGTTCGCAGAAGTCGTAGAAGTCCCGGTTGTCGAAGAAGAGCTGCGTGATGATGTAGTCTGCGCCGGCATCCACCTTTGCCTTGAGATGGTCGATCTCTTTGAGCCGGTTCGGGGTCTCGGGGTGCCCTTCAGGGAACCCGGCCACTCCGATGCACATGTGCGGGAAGTTCTTCCTGATGAACGTCACGAGATCTATGGCGTGCGAAAAGCCGTCGGCCGGGGCCGACCATCCGGCCTGGCCAGCAGGGGGGTCTCCCCGGAGCGCCAGGATATTCTCGATGCCGTTTTCCGCATAGCGCTCGAGGATGGACCTGACATCGTCCCTGCTCGATCCCACACAGGTGAGGTGCGATACGACCGTGAGATCGGTTTCCCGTCTGATGCGCCCCACAAGCTTGTGGGTGTTCTCGCGGGTGGAGCCCCCGGCCCCGTAGGTGACGCTCACCCACGAGGGCTTGAGCGGTATGAGGTCTGCTATGGTGTGGAAGAGATGCTCCCATGCCTCGTCGGTCTTAGGGGGAAAGAATTCAAAGCTGAAGGTGAGGTGAGTCGACTCGAGAATCTCTCTCAACCGCATGCTCTCCCTGTCCCTGTATATTTCTGAATATCCGGGTCAGGATCGCTCCTTGAAGGGAGCGGTTCCGCCTGGTCAGGCCTCAAACTAGAAGACTTTTTGACAAAATGCAAGAACGTGTTGGAATCAGCCATGAAAAAGCCATGGTGCAAAGCCCTTATGCCAGGAGCCCCAGCGCACCGGCCACACGGGCCGGGAGCTCGAAGGGCCGGCCCTGGATGTATTGTTTTGCCACTGCGTCGATCCACTCTCGCGATGCGCTGATCTCGCGAGCAACAATGAGGCGCCTGCCGGTCTCTTCGATGATCTCGTACCTGTCGACTTTCAGGATCACGGGCTCGGTCTCGCCCTTGAGGAGGACTTTGAGCTCGATGGATTTCTGCGAGGAATCGAGCGTCACGTCCACGATGGTTCCGAACGGGCTCACGTATTTCCCGGCAAGCTTCTCAAAAGCTGCAGACACGGCCATGTCCCTGCCCCGGCGGGCCATGCCCTTCAGCAGACCCATGACCTTGCCTTGCCGGCGAAGGGCTCCCTTCCGGGAGAGTCCGGGTGCATTCTGCCAGATTCGCTCTCGGGAGTCATTCCTGATAGCCGTCAGGATTGCCCGATTGCCAGCGCCAGGTGTCCAGGCACATCTCCTCGATCCCCTGCCGTGCAAACCACCCCAGCTCGGAGTTCGCTCGGGAGGGGTCCGCATAGCACTGGGCGATGTCGCCGGGACGCCTTGCCGTGATCCGGTAGGGGACCTTCCTGCCGCACGCCTTCTCGAAGGCTCCGACCATCTCCCGCACGCTGTATCCCCGGCCCGTTCCGAGATTGTAGGTAACCACCCCAGGGTGATCCGTCAGCTTCTCCAGGGCAGAAAGATGCCCTTTGGCCAGGTCCACCACGTGGATGTAGTCGCGCACGCCCGTGCCGTCAGGGGTGGGGTAGTCGTCTCCGAACACCTGGAGCTCAGAAAGCCTGCCGACCGCGACCTGCGCAATGTAGGGCAGCAGGTTGTTCGGTATGCCGGCCGGGTCTTCCCCGATGCGGCCGCTCCCGTGCGCGCCGATGGGGTTGAAGTAGCGCAGCAGAGCGATGTTCCACGATGCGTCGGATGCATGGAGGTCTTTCAGGATCTCCTCGATCATGAGCTTGGTGCGGCCATAGGGGTTGGTGGGGCCGACCGGGAAGTCTTCCCGGATGGGAACCGTGGCCGGGTCTCCGTACACGGTGGCCGAAGAGCTGAAGACCAGGTCCTTGACACCGTGCTCGGCCATGACCTGGCAGAGGATGATGGTCCCGGTCAGGTTGTTCTGATAGTAGCGAAGCGGGATGCTGACCGATTCCCCCACGGCCTTGAGCCCTGCGAAATGGATCACGGCGTCGATGTTCCCGGCAGCGAAGATGCCCTGCAGCGAGGACCTGTCCAGGAGATCCACCTTGTGGAAGGCGAGGTCTCTGCCCGTGATCTCCTGTACCCGCTTGAGGGACTCCTCCCGGGAGTTCGAGAGGTTGTCCACCACCACGACCTCGTGCCCGGCCTCCAGGAGCTCGACGCACGTGTGGCTCCCGATGTACCCTGCTCCGCCCGTGACCAGTATCTTCATCCGTGTCTCCCCTGTTGCGCCGCCCGGCATGATTCCCCGGGGGGTGCCGCTTTCCGGATCAGTCGGCCCCGGCCTGGACGCTCCGCGGTGCGTGTGCCTTGTCCCTGAGCATGAGGTAGTCCACCAGGATGTTGCCGCTCTCGACGAGCATGGGGTCTTCTTTTGCAGGTTTCTTCTGCGGGGTGTCGATGACGTCTTCCTTGTTTTCCTCAAGCTGATCCACGTCCTTGAGCGGCTGAAGCCCTTTTGCCTTTCTGAGCCGGTTTTCCATCTCGAGACGCTGCTTCTCGGACTTCTTCTTTTCCTGGAGCCGTTCGGAGATGTTGAGCGAGATGCGGGTCTTTTCCCGGGCATCCTTCAGAAAGTCTATCATCCCGAGGGAGTACAGGTAGTCGGGGTCATGGTCGATCCGTTCCTTGTGCATGGTCTTGAGCTGCTGTTTGAGGGGGGCGAGCTCGGAGAAGGTGAAGTGGGGGGCCATGCCGATGGAATCCCAGGGCAGGGCATTTTTCAGCGCGCTCTCCCCGATGGATTTTTTGTCGTAGAGGCTCGGGTAGGTGAGGTCGGGCACCACCCCGCGGTGCTGGGTGCTCTCCCCCGAGATGCGGTAGAACTTGGCGGTGGTGATCTTCAGCTGCCCGCGCGTAAGGGACATGAGCGTCTGGACCGTGCCCTTGCCGAAGCTGTTCTCGCCGATGATGATCCCGCGCCCGTAATCCTGGATGGCGCCGGCGAATATCTCGGAGGCGGACGCGCTCATCCGGTTGATGAACACACCCATGGGGCCGGAGTAGAAGATCCTCGAGTCGCGGTCGTTGAGGGTGTCCGTCCCCCCGTCGGCGTAACGGATCTGGCAGGTGGGGCCTCGCTTGATGAACAACCCCGTCAGGGAGTTCGCCTCCTGGAGAGAGCCCCCGCCGTTGTCCCTCAGGTCAATCACGATCCCATCCACCTTCTGGGCAGCGAGTTCGCCCAGGATCCGCCTGACATCCCTGGTCGTGCTCCTGTAATCGTCTGATCCGGACTGGAAGGCCCTGATATCGAGGTAGAAGGTGGGGATGTCGATGACGCCGATCCTGTAGGTTCGGCCCCCTCTCGCGATGGGGATCACGTCCTTGCTTGCCGCCTGCTCCTCCAGCTGGACCGTGTTCCTCACGAGCCTGATGACCTTGGTCTGGTGCTCGTCGGGGGAGTTCGCCGGGATGACCTTCAACCGCACCATGGTGTTCTTGGGACCCCGTATGAGGTCCACCACGTCATCGAGGCGCCACCCCACCACGTCGGCAAGGTCTCCGTCGGCCCCCTGGCCCACGCCGATGATCCGGTCTCCGGGCTTGAGCTGGCCCGATTTGTCGGCAGGCCCGGCAGGGATCAGGTGAACCACCTTGGTGTACTCGTTGTCCACGGAGAGCATGGCGCCGATCCCCTCGAGAGAGAGGCTCATGTTGATGTTGAAGTTCTCCGAGGACCTCGGAGAGTAATACTCGCTGTGAGGGTCATAGCTCGTAGTGAGGGCTTCCATGAAGAGCTGGAAGACATCCTCGCTCGTAGTCTGGCTCACCCTTTTGAGCTGGTTGTGGTAGCGCTTGGACAGGGTCTTGCAGATCTCCTCCATGGGTTTTCCCTCGAGCCTGAGGTTGAGCACCTCGCTTTTGAGGGCCTTCATCCAGAGGCCCTCGAGTTCGGCCTGTGAGGACGGCCACGGGGTGTTTTCCCGGTTTGTCTCGAAGGAATCCGGCTCGTCGAGGGTCAGTTCCTTGAGCCCCCCGTCGATCGACCTGATGAGGAAGGTGAGTCTCTGCACAAGTCTCGTCTCATACCTGGCGTAGATCTTGAAAGCGGGAGAGGTATCGCCCATCACCAGGGCATCGTCCAGGGAGTAGCGGTAGGATGCGAAGTCCTTGACGTCGGATGAGAGAAAATAGACTCTCATGGGGTCAATCTCGGAAAGGTACCGGTCAAAGACCCTGCTCGAGAGAGAGTCGTCGAAGGGGATCTTCCGGTAGTGATTCCGCTTGAGGTTCCTGACGATTTCCGTGGTGACTTTCTGGTGCTCCTTGAGCGGAGCGATCTCGAGGGCGCCCTGTGACGGATTGACAGACTCGATGACCGAGGGGGCCTGCGCGCCTGCACCGAGGGCCAATAGCCCCGCAAGAAGGAGTATGTATATGAATTTTCTCATCATGCCTGAATATACGCTTGTCTGTGAGCGCTTTATAGCAACTCTGCCTGCAAAACACAATCATTCTCACCATGAGCCAAGGATGAAGCCTTCATGCGAGGATGGCCTGGAGTGATACCCATGACGGATTCAAGGCGTGTGGGTGATTATCCTTTGGTGAGCTTCCGGATGAGGTTCCGGGCAACACCCCGGAGGATGGGCACTTTCCAGACAAGCGAGGGGATTCTCAGGTTCACGTCAAGCATCGGCACCGGCGGCCCCTGGAATCCATGCTCAACTCCCGGTGAGTCGGCAGGAAGGCCCTTGAGCGACACCCTCAGGTGCACATCGGTCGGATCACTCCCGGTTCCGGTGTGATCCGGTGTCGGATGAACGTGCCCGATGTTCTCGACGATCTCGAAGGCCTTCTCCATCTGACGGTTCAAGGCGCTCTCCGGTGTTCCCTGGGAAGCGGCCTTCTTCGTCAACTCCCGGGCTTCCTGCTTACCTTGCCCGGGCAGCTCCGGCTCATCCAGCCTTTTTCTCTTTTTTGGCAGGGCCATCTGCTTTCTCCAGCATGGTGCGTATGGTTTGTGCGATTTCCTCCATGTCTGCAATGGCTGAGACCGCCTGCTGGCGATGTCTCTTGTTCTGTCTCACCAGTGCGG
>JAJFUP010000241.1 GCA_021372395.1 Deltaproteobacteria bacterium | reverse complement strand
ACCATCTCGTCGTCCCGGATGAACTGGAGAGCCTTTTCCAGGGACATGGGCGCAGGCGGAGAGAGCAGGATGTTGTCGTCCCGTGCAGCGGCGCGCATGTTGGTGAGCTTCTTCATCTTGCAGGGGTTCACGTCGATGTCGTTTTCGCGGCTGTGCTCGCCGATGATCATGCCCTCGTAGACCGAGTCGCCGGGGCTTAAGAAGAGCTTGCCCCGCGGCTCGAGGTTGAACAGGGCATAGGGGATTGCGCTGCCTTTGCGGTCGGCCACGATGGAGCCGGTGAATCGGCTGGGGAAGTCGCCCCGGTACTCTTCATAGCCCAGGAGATAGGAGCTCATGATGCCCGTGCCCTTGGTGTCGGTGAGGAACTCGTCACGGTAGCCGATGAGTCCCCGCGAGGGGATGTTGAACTCGATCCTGACCCGGCCGGAGCTGTGGTTGACGAAGTTGATCATCCTGCCCTTGCGGATGGAGAGCTTCTGGGTGACGATCCCGAGATAGTCCTGGTCGCAGTCGGCGAAGAGGTGCTCGATGGGCTCCAGCACCTTGCCGCCTTTTTCCTCGTAGATCACCTCGGGCCTGCTCACGCACATCTCGAAACCTTCGCGCCGCATGGTCTCGATGAGGATGGCAAGCTGGAATTCCCCCCGGCCCTTGATGATGAAGCAGTCTTTCTCCGGCGGGACCTCCAACCTGATGGCGACGTTCCGCAAGGTCTCCTTGAAGAGACGCTCGTGGATCCTGGTGGACTGCACGTAGCTGCCCTCGGTGCCTGCCAAGGGCGAGTTGTTGGCCATGATGCGCATGGACACGGTGGGCTCATCCACCTGAATCCGCTTCAAGGCCTTGGGGGCATCCTGGGTGCAGATGGTGTCGCCGATCATGACATCGTCGATGCCTGCAAGCACCACGATATCGCCGGGCTGTGCCGTGGTCACGTCGCGGATGCTCACGCCGTCGTAGCTCTGGAGCTTGGTGACCTTGAGCGGGTTCTGTTCGCCGCGTGCATTGATGCAGACGAGCGAGTCGTTCGACGTTACCTGCCCGTGGAAGATCCTCCCGATGGCAAGCCTGCCCACGTAGTCGGAGTAGTCGAGGTCCGCCACGAGCATCTGGAAAGGTTCACCTGCGTCATATGATGGGGCCGGTATCTCGGCCAGGATGGTATCGAAGAGCACGTGCAGGTCCACGGCCTTTTCATCCAGGGATTTCATGGCAATTCCGTCGCGGCCGATGGCGTACAGGTAGGGGAAGTCGATCTGATGGTCGTCGGCGCTCAGGTCGATGAAGAGATCGTAGATCTCGTTCAAGACCTCCTCGGGCCGGGCGTCCTTGCGGTCGATCTTGTTGATGACCACGACGACCTTGAGACCTGCCTCCAGGGTCTTCTTCAGGACAAAGCGCGTCTGCGGCAGGGGACCTTCCGAGGCATCCACCAGAAGGATGGCGCCGTCGGCCATGGTAAGCGCACGCTCCACCTCGCCGCCGAAATCGGCATGCCCCGGGGTGTCGATGATGTTGATCTTGACCCCATGCCAGACCACGGAGCAGTTCTTTGCCGCGATGGTGATGCCGCGCTCGCGCTCCAGGTCAAGCTTGTCCATGACCCGGGTCTCCATCTCCTGTCCTTCGCGGAACACGCCGCTCTGGCGGAACATGGCGTCGACAAGGGTGGTCTTCCCGTGGTCGACGTGAGCGATGATGGCGACATTCCTGATTTTATTGTTCTTCGTAAGCTGATTCATGGACTTCCCCTACACCGCATACCCTTGTGCCCTGCAGTGTGCAGAGGCTTATACTACGAATCCGGAAGTTTGCAATAGAATTCTTGAGATTTATGGAGGTTGCCGTTTGCCCCCCGTGGTGATATACACTGTCGCCTGAATCGGGGGGTATATGAAGATAGGACTGATAGGACTCAAAAAATCCGGCAAGACCACCATATTCAATGCGCTCACCCGCATGGACATCGTCACCGACCAGTACTCCTCCTCCAAGGACGAGCCGAATGTCGCGGTGGTCCACGTGGCGGACCCTCGCATCTCGCGCCTGAGCGACATGTATCACCCCAAGAAGACCACCTGTGCGACGCTGGAGTGCATCGACTTCGGGGGATTCCGGCAGGAGGCCGCAGGGGAGAAGAAAGAGGTGTTCTCCGCCTCCGAACTGGGGCTCATCAAGACAGCCGATGCCCTGGCCCTGGTGGTGAGGAACTTCCGCGACGCCATCATCGACGACACGCTGGGCGAGCCCGACCCTCTCTCGGATGTCTCCGGCATCGTCTCGGAGCTCATCCTGGCAGACCTCATCCTGGTGGAGACGAGGCTCGAGAGGATCGACTACCAGATGAAGAGGGGCCAGAAGAACGCCGTTCTCGAACTGGAGCGGGAAGCCCTGCGCAAGATCGCCGCCTTTCTCGACAAGGGGGACCTCTCGGAGCCGCCGCAGCTCACCCCCGACGAGGAAAAGATCCTGAGGGGATTCCGGTTTCTCTCGCTCAAACCCATGCTCGTCATTCTCAACTCGGATGAAGACACCTTCGGCCGCAATGCCGAGTTCCTCTCCAGGATCTCCGAGAACTTCACGGGCATCGAGTTCGCCGGGCGCTTCGAGATGGAGATCTCCCGGCTCGAAGAGCACGAGGCCGCGGCCTTCATGGAGGACATGGGCATCAGCGCATCCGCCAGGGACAGGCTGACCATGGCCGCCTACGAACTCCTGGGGTACATCTCGTTCTTCACCGTGGGCCAGGACGAAGTACGGGCCTGGACCATCCGGCGGGGGGACAGCGCAGTGGGAGCCGCCGCAGCCATTCACTCCGACCTCGCCCGGGGATTCATCCGTGCGGAGTGCTTCTCCTATGACGACCTCATGGCCCATGGATCGGAAAAGGCGCTCAAGGAGAAGGGGCTCATCAGGCTCGAGGGCAAGACCTACCTGGTGGCAGACGGCGACATCCTCTCCATCAGGTTCAGCGTGTAGGCAACCCGCAGGAGCGGCCGCGAACAGGGAAACAAATCAGGGATAGGGGAGACACTATGAAGAAACAAGACGAGACGAAGGAAATCCGGAACACCCGTTCTCGAACTTCAAGCCCCTGCTGCGGGGGAGGAAATGCTCCTTTCATCCTTGACCGGAGAGAGATTGACGCTGTCATGCTGCGACCGGAACAGGTCAGGAGCACGGTGCGGGAGAGCTACGGGAAGGTGGCCGCCGGCGGACAGGGCTGCTGCGGTGCGGGACAAAAGCCTCACGAGACCGGCAGGTCCCTGGGCTACAGCGACGAGGAGATGAATGCCGTCCCCGAGGGCGCCAATTTGGGGCTCGGCTGCGGGAATCCCACTGCCATCGCCTCTATCAGAGAGGGCGAAACCGTGGTCGATCTGGGGTCCGGTGCAGGGTTCGACTGCTTTCTTGCCTCCCCCCTGGTGGGCCGGACCGGGAGGGTGATCGGGGTGGACATGACGCCCGAGATGCTCGACAGGGCGCGCGAGAACGCGAGGAAGGGCGGGTATGAAAACGTGGAGTTCCGGCTGGGAGAGATCGAGAACCTGCCAATGGCGGACAACAGTGCCGACATCATCATCTCGAACTGCGTCATCAACCTCTCGCCCGACAAGGAGAGGGTTTTCTCGGAGGCCTTCAGGGTCCTGAAGCCGGGTGGAAGGATCATGGTCTCCGACATCGTGCTCACCAGGGAACTGCCCGGAGACATCAGAAACTCGATTCAGGCCTACATCGGCTGCGTCGCCGGGGCGGTGCTGAAGGATGCGTACCTGGGCTCCATGGCAGATGCAGGGTTCCGCGATGTGGAGGTCCAGAAAGAAACAAGCTTCCCCGTTGAATTCTTCGCGGACGAACCCCTCGTGCAGGCCATGGCCGAACACACGCACCTGACAAAAGGAAAGGCCGAGTCCCTGGCAGGCTCGGTGGTGAGCATCTCTGTACTGGCGATGAAGCCCTGAGCAGGGCAGAACCCGAAACCAGGATTCATGAAAAGCCGTGCAAGGTCCCCGGCGCAGCGCCGCTCAAGAAATTCATTCCTGGTCGAGCTCCACCGGCACGAGCACCTCGTTGCGCCTCAGGAACCACGGCATGAACGGAGGGTTGTACCTCGCGTAGATGTACTCTGAAACAGGTTTCAGCTTGCTCTCCCCGACCCACTCCTCCAGACGGGACTTCTGTTCCTCATAGCGCTTCCGGCTCCAGGTCCCGGAGTAGGTGACGGCGGCCATGAGACGGCCGGGGATCTGCCGCAGCACCACCTGGTCGTCGACAGGCACGGGCAGGGTCTCGAGCGTATAGGCTGAAGGCATGAGAAAGCTGACATGCCACTTGTCGCCCGCCTTCTCCTGGTTGACGGGTGCGGTCATGGGGATCTTCTCGGAGAGGGCCTCCTGCGACACCGGCGCGGTCATGGGGATGGGCTGCTTCCTGGTGTTTTTTCCGGAGATATAACCGAAGAGCCTCCTGAACCCGATATTGCCGACCTCGTCGAAATCCCCCTCGACCACGGTTTGTGCAACGATCTGGGGAGGATACTGCCTCAGCTCGAAATCACCGCTCTTTACGATGACCGTGTAGGTCGCTTTTTCGACAGCCATGCCCCTTTCTCCCGTGCAGAGGATGAACGAGAGAACCAGGACAATGAAGCCCATGAATCCTTGTCTGTGCATCGCCATACAGGCAGTCTCCCGTTTGCGTTCTTCTCTTTCATGTTGTTGTCCGCGAGTCGTTTGTCAATAGGGCGGGAGGAACTGCGCCCGGTCTTTTGCGAGCGGAGTGCTCACCGGACCCGGGCCGGGGGGGTGTCGAAATCCATTCATCAGGAGAAGAAAGTATGGTATGTGCCCTCTCGCACGAACGTTCGCGCGCACACGATAAAGAGAAGGCAGCTGCGGCATGGGCATGCACCGGAACAGAACAGGGGGGCTCTGAGATGATATCACCGCACATCATCGGCGTGATCTGCGCCCTCATGTCGGCCGTGGTGTGGGGCACCGGGGATTTCAGCGGCGGGGTGGCCACCCGGTCTCACAACCAGTTCCAGGTGCTCTTTCTCATGTCGCTGCCGGGCATCGTGGCGTTTGTCATACTGGCCCTTCTCGTCGGGGAAGCCATGCCGTCTACCGGGGATGTCCTGTGGGCTTTTGCCGCCGGCCTGTCCGGCGCCTTCGGCATCTCCGCCCTCTACAAGGGCCTCTCCCAGGGGAATGCAGCCACGGTTGCCCCCACTGCCGCGGTCATCGGGGCCGGGCTTCCCGTCCTCTTCAGCGGTTTCTTTCTCGGCGTGCCCGACGTGCCGCGCATTCTGGGTTTCATCATAGCCCTTTCCGGCATCTGGCTCGTGAGCCGCCCACCCGACGGCCAGGGGTATGCAGACGCGAAGGGGCTTTTCCCGGCAATATGCGCAGGCATTGGCTTCGGCGGGTTCTTCACCCTGATCGGCCAGGTGGACCAGGGGCTGCTGTTCGGGCCTCTCGTTCTTTCAAAATCTGCAGCCATCATCTTCGCCCTTATCACCCTGTTTTTCCGGCGTGACCGGCTGCCGTCCCCGCGCAGCAGCCCCGTCGCCCTCTTTGCCGGGGTTTTCGACGCGGGGGGCAACGTCCTGTTCATGATGGCAAAGCAGTTCACCCGGCTCGACGTGGCTGCCGTGCTTTCGTCCATGTACCCGGCAGTCACCGTGATCCTGTCCTGCATGATCCTGCGGCAGAAGGTTTCTCTCCCCCAGTGGCAGGGCGTTGCCCTGTGCATCATCGCCATCGCGCTCATCGGAAGCTGACCGACTGCAGCCGGCTTTCCCGCGTCCGGCCTCAGCTGTCTTCCGGAAACACTGCCGGTGCGACCAGGGCATCCCCATGCATCGTCTCTCCTCATCGGCAGCGTCTCTGCCAAATCGGGCAGTTGCGGCAGCGAAAAAAACACCTTGACAGGAACCCGTACCATTCAATATGAATGACCGGTCGGTCATACTATGAATGATGAGCAGAGGAGAGGGCGCATGGGCAAGGATCGCATCATGTACGAAAAATCCGGGGGGCGGCGCATGTCGCTGTATGCCGACCTCGGGAGATACTTCACCGCCGACGGCAGCTTCGATGAGACCGCCTTCCGCACGATCCTGAAGGCATCGCTCGCTGGAGCGGTCCCGCCGGATTCGATTGGCTCCGGGGAGCGGGAAAAATGGCTCTCTTCCTATCTGTCTGAGGTCATGGACTACCTGGCGGAAAAGGGCATGTCCGATGCAGCCTTCGGTCTCTTCAAGGCAGCCATCGATGTGGCTGCGGACTTGGGGATACACGATGTGGCGATATCGGCCCTTCATCTGAAGGGATTTTTCCAGGGCGAACCAAGGCAGGCGTCCGGGAAGCACGAACGCAGGCACTCACCTGACGAGAAGAAGAAAAAGATCTACCAGGCGGCACTCAAGGTGTTCTCGGAAGAGGGGTACCACCAGGCCACCATGGAAAAGATCGCCTCGTTCTCCGGGGTCGCCAAGGGAACGCTGTACACCTATTTCAAGAGCAAGGAAGAGCTCCTGGATCAGCTCCTGGAAGAGCATTACCAGATAATCGTCGAGGGGATCAGCGCCATCTGCTCGCAGCAGACCGACATCCTGCAGCAGACCAGGGACATGATCGAGTTCTGGGTGGGATTCATCGAGCAGAACCCGCTCCTCTACCGCCTGATACAGAGTGAGGCCATCTTCGGGCGAACGGGAGGGAAAGTCATGTTCTACGACTACATCGTCTCGCACCTCCCCATGTTCAAGGAGCGCGTCGTTTCTCTGAACCGCGAAAGCAGGCTGAAGACCACGAGCTTCTACACTACGTTCTACGGGATCCTCGGGTTCATCGACGGCGTGGCGCAGAAATGGTTCCGATGCCAGATGGACTACCCCTTGAGGGACGAGATCCCTGTTATCCTTGAGGTGCTCTTCAACGGATTCGTCGGCGAGCAGGAGACGCGCCGGCCCTTTATCGCCCTTCCCGAAGAAAACCAAGGCACCATGGGTGAGGGCGGCAACGGTGAGATACCCCCGTCAACCCCGAGACGCGCCTGAAGCGTAAAAACCTTGAAAAACCGGCACTTTCCTGCCGGCACATCACGGCGCTCCGCATACAGGATCCGCCCGGTCCGCTGACGGTCTGCACAAACTACCATTCTGGAGGATACAACATGACGGAAGATAAGAGCATCACGATATGGGGCAAGAGAGAGGGAAGGATGATCGCTGCCGAAGGTTCGTCCGAGGTGCACCGGTCGCAGTGGTACCCCGGAAGTCACCCGGGCCGGTCCCAGGTACCGTACCTCCTGTACCCCAGATCCATCTCCAACCTGACCAATGCCCTGATCCGCGGGGTCTGGCAGTCGAGCGACTACCAGGGCCGCGATTTCATCCCCTTCGAGCTCACGAGCGTCCCCAACAAGTTCAAGCTGGCCCAGGTACTGGCCTGCGGCCTCAAGGCGACCGTCGCCACCTACTCGCAACACTGGCAGGGCATGTATTTTGACTGGACCTTCAACAACCGGATCGAAGACGCCTTCTCAAAGCTCGAGGTCAATGCCTCGGGCGAGCGGTTCGTGAAGAATGCATTCGCCACGGTGGTGCTCTTCAATACCGGCTACGCCGGAGTGTTCATGGACATGCTGCGCCTGCGTCGCAAACTCCTGCCGCCGAGCCTCATGAGCCTCGAAAACCTCGACATGGGGACCTTCGAATGCAATCTCAGGAGCGCCATCGGCGCCGTGCTCGGGGGCCATGTGGGCGTGAACGTGATCAAGCAGTCGCTCTCCTCCACCCTCATCGAGGGCAGGAATCAAAAGGGCTATGAAGCGCTTCGGGAACATTCGCTGGTCCAGGGCATGGATCCTTGCGGGCGGATATCCTGCATCCTTCAGATCGGCCTCAAGCAGTCCCGGCACCGAAAGGAGTACGACCAGGAGCTGATGGATCTCGCGGCAGCCAAGATCATCGAGAGGAAGAGCGAACGCCGTAATGTCGATTTCTCCCGCAAGGTGCCGCTTGGCGTCATGACGCGCTTCTTTGCGTCTTTCAACCACGAACTCAGGAAGACGAACCTGCTGGATGCCGTCAAGACGATCGTTCTGGAGGGAAATGCGCCCGATGGTCGCTCGAAGCTCGCGCTCATGCGGGAGAGCATCATGAAGGGGCTGGAAAAGTGCAGTGACGACATCGTCAAGGCGTACGATGACAACAGGGCGGACGGCTCCACCACCATGGATTTCCCTTCCTACAAGGCCCTGGCGGATCTCACCGTGGACTTGGGCAAGAAGGTGCTCAAGCCCCGGGAAGATTCCCACAAGATGCTCTTCGTGTACATCGACATCGAGGCGCTGAACGCCTGGGGGATCCCCATGGACGTGGCGGAACAGGGCGCGGGCAACGCCATCCAGGCAGGGCTCAACTCCATTCACCTCGACGGCACCACCCGCATCCCGGAGGACCAGGATCTCCGGTACGGCGCTTTCTGCCTGAGCGGGCCCATGCACTCTGCCGAACTCCTGGACACAGATGAGCAGCTGGAGCGCGGGTGGGGTCAGGGCTTCTGGAATATCTTGGCGCCCGAGCTTCCCCCCACGAACAAGATGCTGGCCCTGATCGCCGTCTCGGCCAAGAGCGAGCAGGATGCCTTCATCGCCGAGCGACAGGCCATGGACGAGCGGAAATCGGTCAACGAGATCTTCTGGTACAAGACCTGGAACCACCCGGAGGGAAAGCGTCTCGACATCCCCCACTGGATCTCCTATGCCCACGTGCTCAACGTGGTCCCCATACCGGGGAATACCGACGCGCTCAAGGAAAACCCTTTACCCGAGCATATGCCCTGCGAACATCCCGTTGCCAGGGAATTCAGGCAGAAGCTCGGGTGAGGAGCCCGACCCGGAAGCTCCACACACCCGAGCGTTCCCGGTCAGATGACTTCATGATCGTTTTTGCCGGGCCGGCAGTGGTTTGTACACGCTGCCGGCCCGGAACTCAAGCCAAGCCGACTCCCGGCGGCTTCCCGCTGCCGCAGCCTTCCCCTGTCCGGACCATGCCACGCCCGCCCGCTTTTCGATGATGCATCAAACTGCCTGAATGAAATTTTCTGTTTTCAAAAATGAGAAGAACGGTATAAGAAGATTCGTCCGGGTTTTGATGGTGATGCATGAATCTATTGCCGGCTCACCCTGCGTTGCAAGAACCATTCAAGGATCAGAAGCTGAACCCGACATCCAGAAAAGGTCGTAAGGAGCTTCCTGCATGAGTAACGGATCGGAAAAGATCATTTATACCATGAGCAAGGTCAGCAAGTCATACCAGAGCAAGCCGGTGATAAAAGACATCTCGCTGTCCTATTTCTA
>JAJFUP010000233.1 GCA_021372395.1 Deltaproteobacteria bacterium | reverse complement strand
GCGGACAGCGCGCTGTACGCGGCAAAGGCCAAGTGGAAGGACCGGGTGGAGGTATGGGAAGAGGACTGAGCGTCTCCCTGGACCTCGACGGGACCCTGACCGACCTGGCCTTTGTGGACGGCGTCTGGAACGAGGGCCTGCCACGGCTTGTAGCCGAGCACCGGGGCATCGACTACGCACATGCCCGCGAGCTCTGCAGGGATGCATACCTGCAGGAGGGTGAGGCATCCATCCGGTGGTACCAGCTCTCCTACTGGCTCGACCGCTTCGATCTCCACCATGTGGACGAGGATGCGGTCATCTCGGGTTTCACCTCCCGGATCAGCCTCTTCGCGGACGTGATCCCGGCCCTTACTACCCTCAGGCAGGAAGGCTGCAGGCTGGTCCTGTTTTCCAACGCGCCGCGGCCCTTCCTGGACCAGGAGGTGTGCCACACCTCTCTCGACGATTACCTCGATGAGATGATCTCTCTGCCCGACGACTGGGGCATGGTGAAGTCCGGCGAGGAAGCATACCTGCGCCTCCTGGCGTCTCTGGACGGCGAGGTTGTCCATGCGGGCGATCACCTGAGCTTCGACGTCGAGGTCCCCAGGAGGGCGGGCATCACCGCATACCACATCTGGAGGGGAACAGGCGCGAAGCTTGACGACTCGCTCACCGACCTCGGCCAGCTCGTAGACAGGATCACCCGTGGACAAAACCACCCGTGATTACCTCATCATCCTGAGCGCCCACTTTTTTTTCTTCCTCAACTTTTCCGAACTCATCCTGCTGCCCAAATACCTTCTCCTTCTCGGGCTCGAGCCCCTGGAGATCGGCGTGGTCATGGGCTCCTTCAGCGTCGCTGTGGTGATGGCGCTGCCCGTGGTGGGTCTCGTCTCCGAGACGCTCTCGCGGAAGTTCCTCTTCATGCTCGGCTCCGCCCTCATGGCACTGCCTACGTTCCTCTACCCCCGCATCGAGGCCCTCGGCCCGGGCCTGTTCTTCCTGCGGGTCTTCCAGGGCGTCGGGTTCGCCTGTGCCTTCGGGGTCGCGGGCGCCATGGTCTCGGACGGCATTTCCGTGTCCGGGAGGAGACAGCTCCTGGGCATCCTCACCGTGGTGGGCATTCTCACCCACGCGCTGGGACCGGCCATGGGGGAGTACCTCATCCAGGCATCCGGTTACCCCGCGCTTTTCCGGTCAGCAGCCCTGTTCGGGCTGGTCTCCTGCGGGATAAGCATGTTCATCCCTTCCCGGATATCCGGGGGGCTGCGCGGGATATCCGATGTGCGCCTCGCTTTTGGGCCCTTCGTGTCCACGGCGCTGCTGGGCGTCATCTTCGGGAGCGTGGTGATCTTCCTGCCCCCGTACCTCGTGATGCAGGGGGTGAACAACTCGAGCCCGTTCTTCATCGCCTTCGTGCTGGGCAGCATCCTTGTCTGGACAGTCCTTCACAGAGGAATCAGGCATCTTCGTGACGAGGTCGCCTGGGTCGTCTCGTCACTCCTCCTTGTCCTCCTCCTCGCCTTCATGGGATCCGTGGACAGACCCTCACTGCTGTGCACCCTCTCACTACTCTTCGGGGTCGGCTACGGCTACCTCTACCCGACCCTGAACGCGGCCGTGATCGAGGCCAACCCGTCGCTCAAGGGGGTGGCCAACTCCGCGTTCGTGTGGTCGTTCAACGTGGGGATGCTGCTTGCCTCCGTGGGTTTCGGCTCCCTGTGCGACCTCGTGGGCTACGAGGCGGCCTTCCTCACTGTCGCGGTCCTGGGAGGGGTGCTCCTGATCGCGGTCGGGCTGGTCGGGCCACGAGAAACAACGTAGGTAACGCGGTCCAGGGTCATTCAAGAAAGCCATTTTCACGGTATGGATCCGGCATCGCTGCCCTTTACAGGCATTTGATGCACAATGCCTTGAACCGAGCTCCTTTTGCCGGCCTTAGCAGGCAAGATTTGCACCCATGAGGTGATTTTTTCCCACCCGTCACGGAATACCCATACGATGAAATGAGGCCCGGCCTGTCTCGGGAATGACCTGGCACCAAGGTTGCTCAGGAGGGGATGCAATAAAATTTAACGGAGGCAGGCATGCAGTCACCCCTTGCGGCATTGATGGGCATCGCAGACGTCGCCACCAGTCTCATGCAGCGTGTCTTCTCGACAGGCAGCGGGAAGACTGGCTTCGACGAGCAGCTCACAGCCGCCCTTTCCGGGGAGGCGCAGCCCGGCAAGGCATCTCTTGCAGAGGCGCTCTCCACGAAAGGCTCCATCGACGAAGAGACCATGAAGACCCTTCTTGCCTCGCCCCAGGCCGTGATGCTCCTCCAGTCCCTGAGCACGCTCACGGCTTTCGGCATCAGCAGCCAGGACGTGCAGGCCCTCCTGCTCGGCACGGGGGACAAGGTCTCCGATGAAGGTCTCAAGGCAATATTGACCTCTTGCGGGATCACGGAAGGCGATCTCGGCCGGATCATGACCGATCAGAAGCTCGTCACCAATCTCAAGGCCATGATTGCCGAGACCGTTTCCTCACAGGTTCACCAGCAGGCCCCGGGGGACATGGAGGACATGGACCTCCTCATCAAGCAGGCAACCGTTGACCAGTCCACCTGTGATGCGGCGGTGACCCGGTTCATGGCAACCATGGCAAACAATGGGGACTCCCGGGTCCGGGAAAGCATCCAGGTCGCGCTGAAGGCGATCCCCGCCGGGATCATGGAGATAAGTCCTGCGATCAGGAAGACCATCGATGCCTGCCTGAAGAGTGATGGCATGAGTGCCCAGAAGGTGGTGCAGGATCCGTCCGCGGTGCAGGCGGCAGCCGGAACCCCTCCCGCCATCGCGGAGTCTGTCGAGGTGCTCGAAAAAACGTTCGGCATCTCCCGGAACGTCCTGAAGGACCTCTTCTTCTCCACGGACCCGACTGCCCGGCAGACGGCTCTGGACGAGACGGTTTCCAAGGTCAACGCCTACCTCGGTGCCAATGACGGCAAGCAGGTCCCGGAGCAGTTCGCAAGCACGCTGAGCCTGTTGAAGTCGGCGCTCTCCAAGGAGGAGTTCGCCCCTATCCAGAAGGCCGTGGACCTCTGGCAGCCGGGCCTCGTGGCGGCAGGCACCCCCCTTGTGGTGGGCAAAGAGACCCTTGGGGCTCTTGCCCGGACCTTCGGGGAGACGCCCGGGCACTTCTTCGACCGGTACAGCCAGCAGGTTGTGGACCAGATCAGACAGGCGGCCCCCCTGCAGCTGAAGAACAGCGAGGGCTCCATCACCCTGGAACTCCGCCCCCCTATGCTCGGCAGGGTGGATGTGAGCCTGCACATGGAGGACGGAGCGATCCAGGCCGTGTTCAGGACGGACCAGTCCCTCACGCGGGACATTCTCCAGCAGAACATGCACCTTCTCAAGGAGGCCTTTGCCGACCAGGGGATACGGGTCACGCAGGTTTCCGTGAGCACGGATCTGATGAACCAGAGAAACTCGTCCGATGCATCCGCCTGGGCAGGTTCCGACAGAGGCAACCACGGTTTTTCCGGCCAGGGAAGGGGACGCGGAACAGGCGATACGGACAAGGGCCATGAAGAGTACCGGTATTCGCCCGCAAACGGATATACCATGTCCGGCGGGCTCGACATCTTTGCCTGATGGAATAAGGAGGAAATCATGTCGGCAATAGGATTGGATACGATTCTCGCAAATCAGACGGCCATGGATTCGGCAGCGAAGGCCACGAGCAAGGTTGAATCCCAGAAGGACATGTTCCTCAACCTTCTGGTCAAGCAGCTCCAGTACCAGGACCCGTTGAACCCGGTGGAGAATACCGAGTTCACGGCTCAGCTCGCCCAGTTTTCCCAGCTGGAGACACTCACCGACATGAAGGACAGCATGTCCCAGTTGAGCCAGCTCCAGGGAACGCTGAACAACATCCAGGCCGTCTCGTTCATCGGGAAGCAGGTGAATGCACAGGGCAACATCATCAATTACACCGGGGGCGAGGCGGGCATCAACCTGGAGCTCGAAGGCCAGGCATCCACGGTGGCCATCACGCTCTACAACGCGGAAGGAACCCCGGTCCGCACCATAAACATGCAGGATGTCGCCAAAGGCAATGTGGAGTGCGCGTGGGACGGCAAGAACAACAACGGAGAGGACGTGGCCCCGGGCAGGTACTACTTCGGTGTCGAGGCCACGGGCTATGACGGGCAGCTCGTGAAAACAACTTCGTATGCGAACGGGACGGTCACGGGCGTACGATACAGCGGCGGCGTAATCTACCTTCAGGTGGGCGACAAGGAAGTGGCGTTGTCTCAGGTAGAGAAGATATCAGGATAAGAAAAGGAGGCAGGTATGAGTATATCCAGTTCGTTATTTTCAGGGATCAGCGGTCTTTCCACGAACGGCAACGCCATGAGCGTGATCGGCGACAACATCGCCAACGTGAACACCATCGGGTTCAAGTCGAGCAGGACCACGTTCCAGGATGTCCTTGCACAGTCGGTCGCCACGTCCTCGGGAACATCCCAGATCGGCAGGGGCGCCGCACTGAGCGCCATCGACACCATGTTCCAGCAGGGATCCTTCGAGTCCACCTCCACTGCCACGGACCTTGCCATAGGCGGCAACGGCTTCTTCATCGTCTCGCCACCGTCCGCTGAGACTGATTACTACACCAGGGCTGGTCAGTTCCGGTTCGATGCGGACGGCAACTTCATCAACCCCGAGGGGTATATTGCCCGCGGCTGGGCCCTCGACAGGAACGGCAACGACGTGGGCACCCTGCAGGACATCCGTCTGAACGCCTTCACCTCACCGCCCGAGGCCACCGAGCAGGTCACGGCCATCACGAATCTCAACATGGAGGACACCTCGAACTCCGACAGCCTCTTCGATACCTGGGATGCAACGGCCACCGAGCCCATCGGCGACTCCGCCTACGGGTACCAGACCGCCATCCGGGTCTACGATGCGCTCGGCAACTCCCATGACGTCACCATCATCTATGACAAGATGAACGCCGCCAGCGAGTACAACGCCGCCGGGGTAGACCTGAACAATTCCTGGGAATATATAGCGACATGTAACCCCGGTGACGACCTCAGGGCTGCCTTTGCCGGCACCGATGCCCAAGGCATCCTCATGAGGGGGACGCTCACCTTCGATGCCACGAGCGGCGCCCTGGAGTCACAGAGCGCTTTCGTGTACGGCGGGGCTGGCGATCCCACGGACCCGGCCAACTGGGTGGCGGCCACCACCTTCTCGCCCGACGGCTACCCCGAGTGCACGGCTCAGTTCGTGGCCGGCGTGGACCAGCCGGTCTCGGTCCAGTTCGGGACCCGCAGCACGAACGGCGTGTGGACCGGCGGAGCGGCCACGGTCGCAGACGTCGCAACGGACGGGTTGCCCACGTCCTCTTGGGAGCCCCAGGCCATGACCTCCACCCAGTACGCTTCCTCGTCCACCACGGTCTACCAGACTCAGGACGGGTACGGCACCGGTTTTTTGGAGAGCACCTCGGTGGGCACCGACGGCATCATGGTGGGCCACTACAGCAACGGACAGATCCTGAACCTCTACCGGGTGGGCCTTGCCAAGTTCAACAACCAGCAGGCACTTACGAAGGTAGGCGGCAACCTCTGGTCCGCAACGCGTGAATCGGGTGACGCCATTACCGGCCACCCCGGTGAGAACGGTTTGGGAAGGATCTCGCCCAACTCCCTGGAGCAGTCCAACGTGGACATCGCCTCCGAGTTCGTGAAGATGATCACCACCCAGCGCGGTTTCCAGGCAAACTCCCGGATCATCACCACGGTCGATGACATGCTCCAGGAGCTCATCAACCTCAAGCGTTAACGAGAGATAAAAGCCGCTGCGACCGGGCTGTCAGGCCCCGGGCGCAGGGATGCGTCAAATTAATGACCTTCCGGGGCATGACCCCGGAAGGTCTTAGTCCCTCTATCTCATTGATATAATAAAGCTTAATATCAACACTCCTCCATGGCACACCCCTTGCTTTCTCCTTCGGCATGACGCCAGTCCAGTGCAGTGAGGGGTTTTTATGGATCTAGCAACGATAATCGGTGTGCTGGTTGCATTCGGCATGGTCTTCATGGGGATCATGGCCGGGGGTCCCTTGACCCTGTTCGTTGATATGCCGAGCGTGTTCATCACCATCGGGGGCACCTTCGGGATCATCTTCATCAATTACCCCTTCAGGGATGTGATGGGTGTCGTTGGTGTCATCAGGAATGTGTTTGTCGTCCAGAAGCGCGACGCCCAAGGACTGATCGCGACCTTCGTCGATTTTGCCACGCGAGCCAGGCGCGAGGGGATCCTGGCACTCGAGAGTGCTGCAGGAGAACTCGGGGACCCGTTCTTCAAACAGGGGCTTGAGCTCGTGATCGACGGTCTCGAACCTCAGTCCATTCGCGAGATCCTGGAAACCGAGATCGAGCACATCGAGCAGCGCCACACCAAGGGCGCCGACATCCTCAACTCGCTGGGAACATACGCCCCGGCCATGGGGATGCTCGGAACGCTCATCGGGCTGGTCCAGATGCTCCAGTCCATGTCCGACCCGTCGTCCATAGGACCCGGCATGGCCGTGGCCCTGATCACCACCTTCTACGGATCCATCCTCGCGAATCTGATCGCACTGCCCATGGCGGGCAAACTCACCATGCGCTCCCGGGAGGAGGCCCTGGAGAAGGGGATGATCATCGAAGGCATCATGTCGATATCCGCGGGCGACAACCCGAGGATCGTAGAGAGGAAGCTCCATTCGTATCTCGCCCCGGCGCTCAGAGAGCCGGTGGTGGTTTACACGCGGGGTGAATGATCTTGGCCGGCAAAAAGATCATATACGTCGGGCAGAAAAGGAACCTCACCATGTACCTGACCGTCTCGCTCTTCCTCATCCTGCTCACGTTTTTCGTGGTGCTCACCTCGCTGAGCGTCCAGGACCTGAAGCGGCAGAGGTTTGCCATCGGCTCCATCATGGGCAGCTTCGGCATCCTGCCGGGCGGACGGAGCCCCATCAGCAACCTGGGGTCCAAAAACCTGTTGCCCCCGGGAGCGCCTCTTGAGCAAGGCGAGATGGACATCAGGAAGATTAATACCGCGCTGGCCGAGGCGGGGACTCTGGGCAGCGTGAGTGTGTCGGAAGGAAAGCTCGGAACCACCATCACCATCAAGGCAGGAATCCTCTTCGATGGACAGACCGACGGGTTCAGCCGGAAAAGCGCCCGTACGCTGGATGCTGTGGCTGCTATCCTTACCCGGATAGACAATCCCATCATCATCACCGGGCACACGGATTCGATCCCCGTGGAGACCCCGCCGTTCAATTCCAACTGGGGCCTTTCCGCAGCCAGGGCTCTGGCCGTGCTTTCCTATCTCGAGAGCCGGGGCATCGTATCCGGAAGGCTTGCAGCCTACGGCATGGGTGCAAACCATCCGCTGACCACCAATAACACGGAAGCCGGCAGGAGGCTCAACAGGAGGGTGGAGATCACCATCGTGGGAGATCTGCCCGGCAACGTCGACCTGAAGAGCCTCGAGCAGTCAGCCAGGACACAGGGTCGCTCCATATTCTACAAAGGGTACAACTTCGATCTGGAAGAGCAGTGATGGCAAGAAAAGACAAGAATATCCTCTATGTCAAAATGCCCGACAGAATGGGCTGGATGGTCACGTTTTCCGACATGACCACACTGCTGCTGTGCTTCTTCGTGATGATCATCTCCATGAGTTCCATGGACGCCAAGGCCCTGCAGAACTCCTTCCGGTACTTCAGTTCGGTGAACGGGCCTCTGGAATATCCCCGGGAGCACGAGGCGGGGGTACCCCCGCTGGCGAAGGAACCCCTGTCTGTGGCCCTTCCCTTGAGCGTGGAGAACCTGGACAAAAGCCTGAGGCTCTCTCTGAGCAAGGTGACCATCAGCGCCCTGCCGGGCCGGGGAACGACCCCCTTCGAGGTGAAGGAGACACCCCGGGGGTATGCCCTCGTCGTACCGGGAGATGTGCTTTTCGATTCAGGGTCCCGTGTGATCAGGAAGGATGCCCTGCCGCTCCTGAAGGCGATAGCGGATGTCATCAGGGGGCAGGATTCGTCCATCTCCATAGAAGGCAATACGGACAGCCTCGGAAACGAAGAGATCAACTGGAGACTGTCTCTCCAGCGGGCCATCGGCATCCTCGAGTATTTCGAGTATGCCGAGGGATTGAGTTCCTCCCGGTTCTGCGTTGCAGGGTACGGATCCATGAGACCCATAGCTGCAAACGATACCGAGGAGGGCAGGACAAAGAACAGACGGGTGGAGATCATCCTTTTGAAAGACCGGTTGTAGGAGGACCGAATGGCGACTGAGAATGCTGAGCTCAAGAAAGAAAAAGAAGAGGCGGGGCGGAAAAAGAAGAAGTTTCCCCTCAAGGTCATTATCATCGTGCTCATGGTCGTGCTTCTGCTGGGCGGCGCGGCAGCGGGGTACTTCCTGTTCCTGGGGCCGAAGATGAAGTCCGCGGGAGAGGGATCGGCAGCCAAAGAGACACATCAGGGCAAGGAATCGGCCCAGGCCGCATCCGCAGCGGGGCCCATGAAGGCCCTGGACCCCTTTATCGTCAACCTCAGCGATGCCGACGGATCCCGCTACCTGAAGGCGGTCATGCAGCTCGAGTTGGACAATGCAGAGCTGGATGCCGAGGTCACGGCAAAGATGCCCCAGGTTCGCGATGAGATCCTCACCCTGCTCTCGAGCAAGACCTATGACGATGTGGCGACGGTAGCGGGCAAGCGGGTACTCAAGCGGGAGATCATCGGTTCGGTAAACAGGTATCTCACCACCGGACATGTGGTGCAGGTATACTTCTCGGATTTCGTCGTTCAGTGAGGACCATGGTATGGGACAGATCCTGACCCAGGAAGAAGTAGATGCGCTCTTGAAGGGCGTTGTCGGCGGCGAGGTCGAGACCGAAACGGACCTGCCGCTCAGGAGCGACGGTTCATTCCAGAGCTTTGACTTCGCAGCGCAGGACAAGGTCGTCCGCGGCCGGATGCCCACGCTGGACGCCATCCATGACCGGTTTGCCCGGTTTTTCCGGAACACGCTTTCCAGCATGCTCAGGAAGATGGTGGACATCACGACGGTCTCCATGGACACCCTGAAGTTCGGGAATTTCATGAGATCGCTCCCCGTGCCTTCCAGCATCCACATCATCAAGGTGGAGCCCCTGCGAGGCAATTCCCTGGTGATTGTCGAGACCAAGCTCGTGTTTGCGCTCATCGACAGCTTTTTCGGCGGCAGGGGCGAGGGCACCATGAAGGTGGAGGGCAGGGAGTTCACGGCCATCGAGCAGCGCATGCTCCACAAGGTGGTCCATGCCGCCATCAAGGAACTCGCCAATTCCTGGAGGCCCGTCTACCCGATTGAATTTACCTATGTCCGCTCCGAGATGAACCCCCAGTTTGCCGGGATCATCCCGAACGAAGACGTGATCGTGGTGGTCCAGTTCGATGTGGAGATGGACGAGATGAGCGGAAACATCATGGTGTGCATCCCCTACATGCTCATCGAGCCCATACGGGACAAGCTCTACGCGAGCTTCCATTCCGAGGAGAAGGCCACCGTGGACAGGGCATGGGTCGACAGGCTCAGGGGTGAGCTCCTGGGGGTATACGTGGATGTCGACGTGGAGCTCGGGAAGACGATGATCACGTCGCGCGAGCTCGGATCGCTCCGGCCCGGCAACGTCATCGTGCTGGACAAGGACGTGAACGAGCCGCTGGTGGTGAATGTCCAGAACCTGCCGAAGTTCTATGCACGGCCCGGAAAGATCAAGGACAGTCTCGCGGTGGATATCACGGCCGCTCTTGATAGAAAGCTCTACTAAGGAGGAGGCGAAGCCCATGGAGGAGAACACGATGGATACCACGGAAAAGGGAAACACGGGAGCCGAAGCCCAGCTCTCTCAGGATGATATCGACAGGCTCCTGAACCCGGGAGATGGAGGCAAGGATGGGGTGGATCAGGACAAGCTCGCGGATGAATGGGCCAAGGCTCTCGAGGAGGGGCAGGACATCGAGGAGGGAAAGCCCTCCCAGAAGGCCGCGATGAAGGCCACCTTCAAGGAGCTCGAAGACGGCAGGCACAACGGGCCTTCCAAGGATCTCGACTTTATCCTGGACATCCCGCTGGAGGTCACCGTGGAGATGGGCAGGACCAGGATGATCATCAACGACCTCCTGCAGATCGGCCAGGGCTCGGTCATCGAGCTGAACAGGCTTGCGGGGGAACCCCTGGACATCCTCGTCAACAACAAGCTCGTTGCACGGGGCGAGGTCGTGGTGGTGAGCGAGAAGTTCGGGATCAGGATCACGGACATCGTGAGCCCTTTAGAGAGGGTGAAGAGACTGGCGTCATGAGGTGCGTGAAATCCCTGCTGCTGCTCTGCTCCTTTGCCTTCGCCGTGCCGCTCCATGCGGCGGAGACGGGGATGGCCTTCTCGGGTCTCAGGACCGTGCTCGCGCTTGCGCTCGTCATCGCACTCATGTTCGGACTTGCCTGGGCCATGAAACGCTACGGCCCGGTTGCCAGGGTGAGGAAGTCCTTCGGGCTCGACATTCTCGGCCAGGTGGCCCTGGGCGCGAAGGCGCATCTCGCGCTCATCCGGGTGGACAGGTCCGTTCTCCTGCTCGGGGTCACGCAGAATTCCATCAATCTCATCAAAGAGCTCGACAGGGGGGACTTCGAGCGGTCGCTGTCAGAGATCACGAAAACTCAGGGGGGACACCAATGAGACACACCCGGCTCGCGGTGATGGTTCTCACCGCCATACTCTTCATCCCTGCCGCCCTGTACGCAGCCGACGGCATTACGGTACCCAGCCTCAACCTCGGGGTGAAACAGGCTTCCAACCCCCAGGAGGTGGTGGGTGCACTCCAGGTCCTGTTCATCCTCACGATCCTTGCCATCGCGCCTTCGATCATCATCATGGTGACTGCATTCACCCGGGTGGTGGTGGTGCTCGGGTTCCTCAGGCAGGCACTGGGCACCCAGCAGATGCCGCCCATGCAGGTGCTCACCGCGCTCGCCATTTTTTTGACGTTCTTCATCATGTCCCCGACCCTTGACAAGATGAACCAACAGGCGCTGGTGCCGTACAAGGCCGGGAGCATCAACTTTTCGCAAGCCCTCACCAATGCGGAGACGCCGCTACGTGATTTCATGTTCAAGCAGACCCGGGAAAAGGACCTGGCCCTCTTCATGAGCCTCACCAAGGGGGTCAAACCCAAGAACAAGACGGATGTCCCCACCAGGGCGCTCATCCCGGCATTCATGATCAGCGAGCTCAAGACCGCGTTCCAGATCGGGTTCATCCTCTTCATTCCCTTCCTCATCATCGACATGGTGGTCTCGTCCATCCTGCTGTCCATGGGTATGATGATGCTGCCCCCGGTCATGATCTCACTGCCGTTCAAGATCATGCTGTTCGTGCTGGTGGACGGCTGGAACCTGCTGGTGGGCTCCATCGTAAAGGGGTTCGTGGGATGACTCCCGAGATGGTAACAAGCATCATGGGCGAGGCGATCAAGATAACGCTTATCGTGGGTGCTCCCATGCTCATCGTGGGGCTTCTGGTGGGTCTTGCCATCAGCGTCTTCTCCGCCGTGACCCAGATCCAGGAGATGACGCTCACCTTCGTGCCCAAGATCGTCGCGGTTTTTCTTGCGCTGATGTTCACGCTCCCCTGGATCATCGAGAAGCTCACCACGTACACCACCAACCTCTTCGCCAGCATTCCGACCCTGATCAGATGAAAGAGCTGCTGGACGTATCCTGGGGGAACTTCATCTCGCTGGTCTTCATCTTCGCCAGGGTCGGCATCATCTTTGCCATGGTCCCGTTCTTCAATGCCGAGGTAGTCCCGCGGAGGATCACGGCAACCATCGCCTTCTTCCTGAGCCTCGTGCTCATGCCGGTGGTTCCGCCCGTGCAGGTGCGCATGGATGACTTGAACGTCCTGTCGCTCCTGTTCATCCTCCTCCACGAGGTGCTCATCGGTCTGTGCCTGGGACTCGCCGTGGATGTCATCTTCGCAGGCATCCAGATAGCGGGCGAGCTCATCGGGTTTCAGATGGGTTTCTCCATCGCCAACGTGATGGACCCTATGACCGGTGCGAACGTCCCCATCATCTCGAACATGCTCTACATCACCGCCTTCCTCCTGTTCTTCTCCCTCGGCGGGCATCACCTTCTCATCAGGGCGCTCGTGGAGAGCTTCCAGATCATACCCATCGGCGATTCCCTGGTGCACCGGGGCTTCCTGATGTCGGTCATCACCTATGCAGGCGACATGTTCGTCATCGGCGTCAAGGTGGCGGCACCCATCATCGGCGTGCTCTTTCTCATCAACATCGCCTTTGCCGTCATAGCCAGGGCTCTGCCCCAGATGAACGTGTTCCTCATGGCATTCCCGCTCACCATCTCCGTGGGACTCATCTTTCTCATTCTCGTCATCGAGCTGATGCCCACGATGATGGAGAGCTCCATCCAGAAGTCCTGGGTGTTCATGAGAGCATCCATGGCGCTGTTCTAAGCCGACTGTGCCAGTATCCTTGCGTGAGAGGCCCTGACATACCCGATGAAGCCCAGAGTGTAGCAGAAGAAAACCTGACCTGTGCATTTTGGTCATCTCACCTGTTCTCAGGTGAGGTGACCAAAATGCACAGGCTTGTTGAAAAGCTTCCTGCTTTCCCCGCACGTACTGAACCCTCACGGGAAAATAACCACATCAGCCAGGGCATCTTTCGTGCCTGCCTGACCGTGCAAGCGACTCCCCTGGGAATGAGAGCGTGCCTGAGCCGGGTGAAGCACAAAAAAAAGCAGGGCCTCACGAGACCCTGCCTCTGCTCTTGGAACCACGAGTCGCGTCATCGCGTCTGCCTTCTGCCGATACCCGCAAGGGCGAGCAGACCGGCCCCCAGGAGGAGTAGGGTGGCCGGTTCAGGCACAGGGGCCGACCCGGGCTGGCTGGCCCAAATCTCTGTTCCGATCCAGTTGCCCGCAGGGATGCTGGAGAGGCAGGCCCTGAGATAGGAAAGATCGATCCCCTCCAGATCGCCCCCCATGAGGATTCTCAGGGCGCTCGCGTTCAGGGTGGCGGGGTCGGGGATGAAGAAGTTCGACGCGGTCCCCACGAAGAGCCTGTTGTCTGCGACCGTCATGGTCCTGATCCCGTAGTTGAACGCAGATCCGAACCCGTCGTCCATCACCTCCGACCACTGTAAGCCGTCGGAAGACCGCCACAGCTGTGCCCTGCCATCCAGCGGGACGGGCAGCGGATCGTAGATACCCCCGTAGAGGCCGTCGTTGAAGGTCCCCAGGTACAGCTCGTCGTTCCACACAACCGATGACCACGCATACGCGTTGCTCGGGTCGCCGAGCCCGTTCGTGGTGATGACCTCCCACTCTGTCGGGTCGGCGGGGTCAAGCGTGCGCAGCAGGGTGAACCCGTCGGTGTAGTTCACCGTTCCCAGGTAAAACTCATCATTGAACTCCTGCAGCATCATGACGCCCAGGTTGCTCAGCTCGGAGCTCCCTGCGAAGACCGGCGTCACATCGGCAAAGTTGT
>JAJFUP010000232.1 GCA_021372395.1 Deltaproteobacteria bacterium | reverse complement strand
TCGGACAGGTCCTCAGCATTCCCGTGGTCAGGAACCAGCCTGTCAGGCCGGCGATCGTGAAGAAAGCCCGAAGCTATGAGGCCAAGGGGGCATATGCGAACCAGTGGACCGCCGGTTCGCGGCAGATATTCTCCCTGGGCGAGAAGTTGAGAAAGGGCGGGGCGAACACCATCGTGTTCGATGCCAAAGAGGTCCCGGGCCCCCCTACCTACAAGAGTTCGGTGCCCCAGGCCTACACGGGCAGATCCTCATCCCCGACCAGCATTGAGGACATGCCGAAGCTCGTCGACTACCTCCACAAGAGGGGGATCCACGTGGTTGCCAGGGTCTGCATGTTCCGGGATGTGCTCATGTCTTCCACCATGCCTGAGTGGAAATACGACAAGGAGTGGGTCAACCCGGCCAACAGGAACGTGCAGGAATACAACCTCGCCATTATCCGGGAGCTCATAGGTTTCGGCGTCGACGAGATCCAGCTCGATTACTTCAGATATCCGGCAGACGGGAAGTCAATAACCGGTGTGGAGGGCAAGGCCCGGAGCGACATCCTCTCGGAATACCTCGCCCGTATCCACGACATCACTGAAGCGAAAGGCGTGCTCCTCTCCCTTGACATGTTCGGCATCGTCATCTGGCAGAGGGACGAGGATGTCCGCGTCCTGGGGCAGGATGTGATGAAGCTGAAGCCCCACCTCGACATCATCTCTCCCATGCTCTACCCCTCGCACTTCAGCAAGAATTTTTCGGGGGTGAAGAACCCGGCGGATGAGCCCTACCTTTTTGTCAGCAGCGGAGTAAAGAGGCTCAAGGCCCTGGTGGGAAACGAGGTGACCATCAGACCGTGGCTCCAATCCTTTCCCCTGCGGGTCACCACCGGTTACAACCCGGGCTTCATCAAGGCACAGATCAGGGCATCCGATGATTCAGGCGGCATAGGGTGGCTTCTGTGGAGCCCGGGCAATCATTACGAGGAGGCTTACCGTGCCATGGAGGATCTTGGCAGGACTGCCCGTGATCATGCGATGGGCAACCTCCAGGGGAAAAACTAAGGGTACTTTGAAAAACAACCTTTACAGCCAGGTCCACTGCTGGATCTAGGCCTAATCTTCATGAATGGGCCCCAAGTATGAGAAGCGCCCCTAGGAAGTTGAGTGGTTTCTGGCGAGCCTTCGTGAGAACCCGGGAACCCTTGCACCTTTTCTGCAGGCCGAGCCCCCGGGAAGCTCGGCGCGCCTCACTGGCGACGGATCGCCAGTTTTCCCTTCAACCCGTGGGACATGATCTCCTCGAGCTGAATTCTCTGGCTTTCGAATTCGTCCGGGTCGGTGGTGGGGGTGAACCTGACCATCTCCCCATACGTGATCTTCACCCGTGCAAAAGGCTTCGGGAGAAAGAAATTGTCCCAGCTGTTGAAGTACCAGGCCTTGTCTGCGTCGGTGTAAAACGGCACGATGACTGCATCGGCGGCATGGGCCAGACGGATCGCCCCCGCCTTGATCTTTCCCGCAGGCCCCCTGGGCCCGTCCACCACGTGACCGGCAAGCCCCGATGCCCTGAAATGGTGAATCATCTCCTTCAGGGCCTCGGCGCCGCCCCGCGATGAAGACCCGTATACCGGGTTCCACCCGCTCCTCCCGGCCACGCCGGCGATGATCGCTCCATCGCGGCTTTTGCTGATCATGAGAGGCGGATGGTACTCCCGGTAGTTCCGGAAGACCCGTATCGCCGGGAAAAACTGCTGGTGCCAGGCACACAGGAGCACCCTTCCTCCCTGGTTCAGGTAATCGATCCACTCTTTCTCGTGCTCGATAGAGTAACGAAACGTAGCGCTGTACGCGCGGATGAACCGGTAGAGAAAGGAGAGAAACGCCTCCGTGGTCAGGATATCCTTTGCTTTAAAGGCCATGATCCTCCTTAAGATTCCTTCTGGGTGAAAAGCTCGAACAGGGCAGGAAAAGATATTTTCATCATATCGGGTTAATCCCCCTCAGCTTGCTGCGAAAGCCCTGTTCCACTTTGAGGGCCTTTGATACCCCTGGGGTCTTTCATTTTCAACAAGAAAACCTGTTCGCGGGTGAAATATAGAGAGTCGGCGGATGGGTGTCAACCTGAGATAGGTGCGGGCGAGATGCATTTGCACTTTTTTTGCTCATTCTCCATTGTTTCTCTTGACGGCTCGGGGAACAACATTTAATAATTAGAGCATAGTAATATTGAATCGATATTCTTTGGCTGTAATAAAAGGGTTTCATGAGTACGGTGACCTCACATCCATCCGAAGAGCGCAAGGCCGAGACGCGCGAGATGATCTTCCAGGCTGCCCGGAAGGTGTTCAGCGAGAAAGGCTACCACAAGGCCCAGATCGCCGACATCGTCAAGGCGGCAGGCATATCCACGGGCAGCATCTACGCACACTTCAAGGACAAGCGCGACCTGTTCGAGCAGATCATCCGTCAGACCACCGACGGCCTGAGGGCACGGCTGAAAGAACTGAGCGAGACGAGGAGTCCGGGTGATGTCCGTGAGCGCGTGCAGCAGTGGATGCCCGCCTATGTCGCCTTCTTCGACTACGTGGAGGCGAATCCGGAGCAGATCCTCCTGATCATACGCGGCGGATTCGGGGTGGATGAGGAGAACGACACCATTACCTGGGAGTTCTTCCATGCCTTTGCCTCGGATATCGCCGAAGACTTCCGCAAGTGGGAGGAACTCGGCTTCATCAGGGGGGTCAATGCGACGCTCATGGGTCACATCATCATAGGCATGGGCCTCCACGTGGCGCTGAGCTACCTGATGGACCGGCAGTTTACCCGGGAGGAGGCCATCAACAACCTCATGGCCATCACGTATGCCATGGTCTCCATGTACCTGACCGACAAGGGCAGGACCGAGCTCGGCGACATGAACGTGCCCAGGCTCCAGGAACATACGATGAAAGAGGCCCCTGCCCGGGAACCTTGAACTGCAAGGCAGCAGCGTCTTTTTGAATGACCGGGCTTTGTGCCCGTTTGCAGGAAATGATCTACAAAGAGGAGGTTTTATGCTGTCCCGTGGAGAAATTGCTGACCGGCTTTCTTCCTATCCCGCATTCGAGGACACCATGCTCGGTCTCCAGTATGCCCCCAGGATGCCCAAGGCCATGGTCAAGGAGACCCGGGAGGTCGTTGCCATTGCCCGGAAGTTCAACGAAGAGGTGGCCCGGCCGTCCGCGCTGGTGCTCGACCGCAGGACCCACGAGGATCCCGACTACCTGCCCTGGGAACTCGTGGAGGAGGCAAACAGGCGCGGCTTCTACACCATGTGGATTCCCAAGCTCTTCGGCGGCAAAGGCTTCAACCTGCCGTCCATGTCCTCATTTTCCGAAGAGGTGGGGTCCGTCTGCCTGGGCATCATGAATGTCATCGGCGTGCACTACCTCGGCGTGGCAGGCCTCATGACATCATACAACACGCCACTGATCAGGAGGGTCCTGAGCGAGGTCGTCCAGGGGGAAAAAACCGGCAAACCGTGCCTCATCGCGCTCGCCATCACCGAGCCTGGCGCAGGTACGGATGTGGAGGAGATGGAGCTCCTCGAGAAAGGCAAGGTGACCTGCCACGCCAGGCGGGTCAAGGGCGGCTACATAGTCAACGGCAGGAAGATCTTCATCTCCATGGGCCATGTATCCACGTGGACCGCCCTCTACGGCTACTCGGACCTGAAGAATCCCTCGGAGACTACCGTGGGGATGATGGTGAAGCTGGGGATGAAGGGATTCTCTCTGGGAACCCACGAGAACAAGATGGGCCAGAGAGTCTGCCCTGCGAGCGAGCTCATCTTCGAGGACTGCTTTGTGCCCGACGACCAGGTCATCGCCGATGCACAGTCGGTGCGGAAGTGCTCGAAGAAGCCCCTCAAAGAGATCAACATGCGCTATATGGACTATACCATGTCCGCCACGAGGGCAGGCGTGGGGGCGTTCGGCACGGGTGCCGCCCGGGGGGCATTCGAGAAGGCGCTCGCCTTCGCCAATGAGACGGAACTCCACGGCAAGCCGCTCATCAACCACGAATGGGTCCAGTGCATGCTCGCCGAGATGTACAAGAACGTGATGCTCGGGAGGCTCGCGTACATGGAGGCGAATTGTGCCAACGGCCTCAGGGGCGCTTACAAGCTGCTCCAGCTCAAACCCATGTATTACTACCAGAAGTATATGCCCCAGGCATACTTCGACAGGGTCGTGTCCCCTCTCCTGGAGAAAGAATCCTCCACCTGGCTCATGCGCAAGATGGCCTACGACTGGCACGACCTGGCGGACGATCGATGCGCCTCGGGATGGGCCTCTCTCGCCAAATTCACGGGCACGGACTTCGGGATCAGAAACTGCCAGATGGCCATCGAGCTCATGGGTCAGGCCGGTCTCCGTCAAGACAGGGGCGTGGAGAAGATCCTCCGCGATGCAAAGCTCGTCCAGATCTACGAAGGCACGAACCAGCTCAACCGGCTCAACCTGTTCAAGTGTCTCATTGCACCGGCCCATCCGAAGGCAAAGATCTTTGCGGAATAACGACGAGGAGGGCTCCATGCTGTCTTCTTTCAATACCGATTTGAAGCCGTTCGAAGAGCTGGCAGGATCGTTTGCTGCAAAAGAGCTTGTGAAGAAGGTCGAGGAGCATGACCGCCACCCCTTCGGACCGTTCTTCTCGGACGTGCTGGACAAGGCATACGAGGTCGGCTTCCTGGGTGTCATGCTGCCCGAAGAGCTCGGCGGCATCGGCCAGGACATCAGGGCGCTGTGCATCATCCTCGACAGCATCTGCCGGGCCGACGGTTCACTGGGCGGCATCATCTTCACGAGCGCCCTTGCCCAGGAGGTCATGCTGGCAGCCGGGGCGCACAAGGAGGCCGGGAAGATCTTTTCAAAGGCGGCCTCGGCAAAGGAATTTCTCGTGGCTTACCCTTCCTTCTGCAATCCGGGCCAGCTGGTCAAACTCCCCCATGCGACAAAGTCCGGCAGGAACTACCTCCTTACCGGAGAGATCGAGTATGTCGTCATGGGCGGCATCGCCTCACGGGCACTCATCCCGGCCAGGATAGACGATCAGGCAGGCTACTCCTTCCTGCTTGCGGACCTGTCGGACAAGGGCCTCGAGAAGAGCGAGCCCGTCTTCAGCCTCGGGTTCCATGCCTGCCCGGCAGTAGACGTCACCTTCAAGGGCGTGAAGGCCCGGCTCGTCGGTGAGGAGGGAAGGGGCTCTGTATACTTCGACGCTGCATCGAGGAAGATGCATGTGGCTGCGGCAGCCATGAACGCGGGCATCATGAAGGGCTCGTTCAATGAAGCCCTGGCCTATGCAAAGGAGCGCTTTCAGGGCGGGCGCGAGATCATCAACTGGAGCGAGGTGAGCATGATCCTGGCCAACATGCTCATCAAGGCGAATGTCGCAGACCTGTGTGTCGCACAGGCATGCCAGGCGGTCAGACAGGAGAACGGGCAGTGGGGTAGGCACTGCATGGCCGCGGCGCTCCACGTCCACGAGCTCGCCTGCGATGCCACGAGCGACGGCATCCAGGTCCTGGGCGGAAACGGGTACATGAAGGACTACGGCCAGGAGAAACGCTACCGGGACGCTCGGCAGGTGCAGGCCCTGCTCGGGATCGCGCCCCTGAAGAAGATCGCTCTGATACGGGAGGCCGCCGGACTCGATGATCCCTGCGCCCCGGCCTGAGGACGGCATCAAGGCAATATGGAGAAGAAGGAACAAGGCAGGCTCGTCAGCCTCTTTTCCGGCATGGGGTCAGAGGCGGCCGGTGCAGGGCTTCATGCCCCAGGGGAAACAGTGAGCGCAGCATGAGCTATTGCTATGAATCACACCAGAGAGGAGGGAGGGGAATGCTATGAAAAACCTTGCGAACAAGACTGCGGCCGTAACAGGGGCGGCCTCGGGCATCGGCAGGATGCTCGCCGTCAACCTGGCCGATGAAGGGTGCAACCTGGCCATCGCCGACATCGACGAAGCCGGCCTCAAGGAGACGGCCGCGCTCATCGGCGCACGGGTCAAAGTTTCGACCCACATCGTGGATGTGTCGAAGCGCGAAGAGGTCGTCCTCTTCGCCGAAGAGGCCAGCCGGCATCATGGCGGCGTGGACATCATCATCAACAATGCCGGCGTGGCCCTGGGAGACTTCCTGGAGACCGTGCCCCTCGAAGACTTCGAATGGCTCATGGGCATCAATTTCTGGGGGGTTGTGCACGGCACCATGGCGTTCCTTCCCCATCTGAGGAACCGGCCCGAGGGCCATATCATCAACATCTCCAGCATCAACGGGATCATTCCCAACCCCAACAACGGCCCCTACTGCGCCGCCAAGTTTGCGGTCAAGGGCTACACGGAAACCCTTGCCCAGGAGATGCACGGGACGAGCATTCGTGTGAGCTGCGTACACCCCGGCGGCATCAAGACCAACATCGCGCGCAACACCCGCTTCAACTGCGCCATGTACTCACTGAGCAGGGAGAAGGCCATATGCCTCTATGAGGATGAACTGTTCAGGACCACCGCCGACGAGGCCGCCCGCGTCATCATCTCCGGGATGAAGCGCAACAGGAGGCGCCTCCTGATAGGTCTCGACGCAAAGGTCCTTGACCTCATCACCAGATTTTTCCCGGTGACCGCAGTCACCCTGAGCACCCTTTTCACCAGGTTCATTGCCCGGACGTACGCCCGAAAGGAACTCAAGGGGGAGGGGGCCTGAGGAGCTTCCGGCTATGCTTGTGACGAGCGGTGGCCGGTGACACAAAAAAATATTGAGGAGGTTCCATGAAGAGAGGAGATTTCTTCAAAGGCGTTATCCAGTGGGAAATGACGACAAAGGACCTGTCCCTCGAGGGCAAGCTCCCGGTCTT